>NZ_JAELTU010000072.1 GCF_016429015.1 Rhizobium sp. ASV20 | reverse complement strand
GCCCAGAACATCGGCGAATATTTGCGGCCAGATCAGGCTGCGTGAACCACCGCCGGAAAGCACGGCCTCATTGAAGACCGCACCGGCCTGCCGCATCGTCTCGATATGCTGCCGGTGACCGAAGGCAACGCCTTCCAGAACGGCACGAACAAGATGCCCCTTCGTATGCCAGCCGGCCACACCATAGAAGCCGGCACGGGCATTGCCGCTTTGTTGAGCGCCATAGAGAAAGGGATGATAGAGCGGATCATCGCCAGCGGGTTCGACGACGGCGGCGAGATCCCCACACAAATCGAAAGGCGACCGGCCATCCAGCGGAAGCTCCGAAAAGAACTCCCGCACCAGCCATTCGAGATTGGCGGCCGAGGTGGCACTCGATTCGATCGCCATATAACGTTTGCGATCGAAGGTCGAAGACATGAACACGGGACCATCGAGCCTCGGTTTGTCGACGATGACCTGATTGATGCTCCAGGTTCCGGCGATGATCGAGGCCGCTCCCGTCTGCGTGACGCCCGAGCCGATGGCGGAGGCGATGACATCGAAAAGACCGCCAACGACGGGTGTCCCAGCGGCGAGGCCAGTCTTTGCGGCGGCCTCCGCAGTAACGCGCCCCGCAATATCGGAGCTTTCGATCAGCGGTGGGAGCAATTCCATGCAATCACCGAGACCGAATGCCTCCATGAGACTGCGGTCATAGCGACGATCGACGATATGGAGCAGCCCGCAACCGGTCATATCGGAGACTTCGCTGACACGAGCACCGGTGAGGCGATTGACGATGAAATCCTTGCACAGAAAAACCGTGCCGATCCGAACGAAGGTTTCTGGCTGATGGCGTTTCAGCCAGGCAAGCAAGGTCGGCGTCTGTGACGGCCAAGGCCGCTGCTGACCGATCGGATAGGTGCGGTCGCCGACACCCTCTTCCTGCCATTCCTCGACGAGGCCAACGGCTCGCGTATCCAGTGACTGGATGCCCAGCAAGGGGTGGCCATCGCGATCCAGAGCGTAGAGACCGTTTCCATGCCCGGCACAGCCGACGGCGACAATGTCTCCGGGTGAAACTCCGGCCTGCTCAATGCAGGCCCGGATGACCGTGCCGGCATTCGCCCAGAGTTCGTCGAGCCCGCGCTCCACATGGCCGGGGCATGGCATGCGGCTGTGCCCCTCTGCTGACGCAGCCGCAATTTCGTTGCCCTGCCGGTCAAAAATCACAGCCTTGATGACCGTGTTGCCGGCATCGAGCCCCAATAGATATTCTGCCATCCCGAACCCCTCCCCAGGCCCCAAGTCTCAATATCAGCCGCGCTGGTAGAGCGCGAAGGCTTCCTCACCGCCGACATCGTCGTGAATGATCGCCATCAATCCGCGCACGACCGCACTCGGATTGGCGTGCTGATAGATATTGCGTCCGTAGACCATGCCCACGGCGCCCTGCCGCATCAAGGCCGCCGACTTGTCAAAGACGTTGCGAAGGTCTTCCTTGCCGCCGCCGCGCACCAGAACCGGGCAACGAGCCGCTTCCACAACCCTGTGAAAATCCTCCGCGTTGGTGGTCGGATCGGCCTTGATGATATCGGCACCCATCTCCCGAGCAAGCCGAGTGAGGGTGACGATCTTATCCGCGTCACCATCGACCATATAGCCGCCAGCCGTGTCGACCGGCTGCATGACGAGAGGCTCGATCATCAACGGCATGCCGTATCTGTCGCAATCGGCACGCACCCGAGCGATGTTCTGCACGCATTGGCGAAAGAGACCCGGCTCGTCGGGAAGCATGAAGAGATTGACGACCACGCAGGCGGCGTCCATCTCGATCGCACCGATCAGCGGATCGGCCTCGTTCTGCAGCACCGCCCACATATCCCTGTGCCGCGTACGGTTATAAGGATTTCCCATATCGATGCGCATGACGAGCGCCGGCTTGTCCCTGCCGGCAAGATCCTGCAGCAGATCTGCCTGACCATAATTCATCTGGATCGCATCGGGTGCGGCAGCCACCAGGGCGTTGACGACCGCCGTCATGTCTTCGAGGCCATTGAGGAAAGAAGGCTCGTTGCAGACGCCGTGATCGATTGCCACATCGAGGCAGCGGCCGCCATTGAACAGCCGGTTCATCCGGACTTTGCTGTTGCTTCGCATTCCATGCTCCTTTGTTCGTTCCGTTCGGAAAGGGTGCTCTCGGCAACGCCATGGCGTTCACGCAAGAGAGTGAGAAAACGTTGGCGCTCGGCGCTGCGCTGAGCCGGCGTCCAGGCCTTTTCCGCCGCCAGCAGATCGAGCACGGCGTCCATCATCTGCGCTGAAAGAGCGCCTGAAATGGCAAGCGTGGTCCGCCTCAGCAGAAGGTCGTCAAGATGCTCCGCCGCTTCATTCCGGATGAGGAAGATAAGCTCTCGCTGCGAGTAATCCGCCTGCGGCATGGGTACATCCGGCGCCATCGCAATAAAGCCGGCAATTGCTTCCGCATGCGTGCCGTACCGGCCGAAAAGCGTCGCCATGCGACTGCCCGAAATTCCCTTTTCGGCTGCCACTTCAGCAATCCACGCCGCGCGATCCAGAGGGAACCTCCGCCCGCCACCGATTTCGCGGTTCGCCGTCGAAATGCGGCGCTGCTTCCCAAGTCGTTCAAGCGCCAGATCGGCCGCAAGCTCGCCGAACGAACGGAAAGTCGTCCATTTGCCGCCGATCATGCACAGAACCGACGGGTCGCCATCATCTCCGTCCACGACCGTGCAGAAATGGTCGCGCGGGATGCGGCCCGTAAAGCTGTCGGTGCTCGCCGGCAAAGGGCGCACGCCCGAAAACTGGAAGCTGATATCCTCCGGCCGGATTGTGATGTCAGGCAGGACGTAAGACAGGGATTGCAGTATGTAGTCCCGCTCATCCGCCTCGCAACGCACGCTTCCCGGATCGTCGATCCGGATATCGGTGGAGCCCACCAGGACCTTGCCGAGATACGGAAAGAGGATGCAGATCCGACCATCCTCATTCTCGTAGTAAATCATGTGGCCGGCCAGGGCGTCATAAAGTGCCGCATTGTCGATGATCAGATGGGAGCCCTTCGTTCCGCCCATCAATGGGGATTTCCGTGTTTCGGGTTTAAGGAGAGCCTCGTTGGTGATGTCGATCCATCCGCCTGTTGCATTGATGATAAGGGTGGGTTCGATCGTCGCCGATGCTCCGGCGAGCGTGTCACGAATGAGATAGCTGCCCCCGCCCGTTCTTTGTATTTCGGCATGATTCAAAGCCTGCGCCGCTGGTCCCGCAGACAAGCCATCATCGAGCAGCTCGATGCCGAGCCGTTCGGGATGGCTGACCCAGGCGTCGTAATAGGTGGCCGAACTCCTGATGGCGGAATTGAGAGCCGGCCATTTGGCCAGCGTGCCGCTCCGGCCACGAAACTGATGTCGCGGCATCATGGCCCGCTTGCGCGTCAGGAAATCGTAAATGCTGAGACCGACCTTGATTGCGATCGCACCACGACGGCTAGGGCGGCGGGACAGTCCGAGAAAGCGGACCAGACCGTTGCCGAGACCGGAAAATATATCGAAGACGGGCACGGTCGTCGGCAGTGGCGCCACATAATGCGGGGCATTGCGCAGCAGTCGGTCGCGCTCGGCAAGTGATTCCTGCACCAGCTTGAACTCGCCATTCTCAAGGTAGCGAAGGCCGCCATGCACCATGCGCGACAGTGCAGCGCTCGCTCCCGAACAATAGTCATGCTTCTCGACAAGGAGCACATTCAGCCCCTGCAGCGCCAGTTCCCGAAAGGCGCTGATGCCGTTGATGCCGCCGCCGATGACACACACGTCCACCTTCGGGCTTCGGCGAAGCCCGTCCAACGTTTCTTTACGATTCATGATGGCGATCCGTTACCTGTCCATATCAATCAGCTTTGCTGAGATAGCTGCCTCGATGGCCGATCGATCATCCCCGTCCAGCCGAATGGTCCCCGCGCGGGCATTGTCGAGCGCCTGCGTGGGATTGCGGGCTCCGCAAAGCGCAAAAGTGACGCCGGGCTGCGTCAGTGTCCAGGCGATGACGACCTGGGCGATACTCGCATTGTGCCTATCGGCAATCGGCCGGATTGTCCTTGCGAAGGCCTGCGCCTTGTCACGGTTCGAAACGGAAAAGCGAGGATTGTCCCGTCGCTGATCGTCTCCGGAAAAGATCCGTTCCGGCCCAACCGTGCCGGACAAGAGACCGAGCGCCAGTGAGGAATAGCTGAGGGTGGAAATCCCGTTCGACTGCGTCAAAGGCAGCAATTCGCTCTCAATCTCCCGATCGATCATACTGAAGCGCTCCTGGATGGCATCAAGGCCGCCGGTCGCAATATAGGCCTCGAGCTCCGGCGCGCTGACGTTGCTGGCGCCGATCGCCCGGATTTTTCCGGAGGTTTTCAGATCTTCCAACGCCCGCATCGTCTCGTCGATCGGTGTCGTTGGATCTTGCCAATGGGTGATATAGAGATCGATATAATCAGTGCCGAGGCGCCGCAGGCTCTCTTCAATCTCGTAGAAAATCGCATCGCGGCCGAGATAGCGGTGAACTGGCTTGCCATCCTGATCGAAGAAATGCCTGCCCTTGCCGGTATGCCACACAAGGCCGCACTTGGTGGCGATCACTGCCCTGTCGCGACGACCGGCAAGCGCCCTGCCGACGATTTCTTCCGACCGCCCGAGACCATAGGCCGGCGCGGTATCGATGAGCGTGATGCCGGCGTCGAGCGACGCATGGATCGCCGAGATCGATTCCGCCTCGTCGGTTCCTCCCCACATCCAGCCACCGATAGCCCATGTTCCAAGACCGACTGCCGAGGCGCGGACGCCGGATCTGCCTATCTCGCGTGTCAATTGCTGGCCGCTCATGCGTACTGCCCTTTCCCATTTGCCAGCGCCAGAACGCGGGCACCTGTCGCTTCGTCGGTGACCAGCGTATCGAGATGATGACCGCGCATGACGCTCAGGATCGGGCCGGCCTTGTTGGGGCCGCTCGCCACGCCGATCTTCGTCGGGATCGAGGCGAACTCCGAAAGAGTGAGCGAGACCAGGGACCGATTGAGACTGTAGTCGCAAACGCGGCCCTCATCATCGAGCAGATGCGCAAGCAGTTCGCACGAAGCGCCGGACCGCTCGATCGCCACCCGGTCCGTGCTCGAAGAGGGATGCAGATCATAATAGCTGGAGTCGTCGGAAAGGATCGAGCCGATGCCCACGACGGCGATCTTCGCCTCCCGCGCCTGCCGGAAGACGTCGGCGACGGCACGCATGTTGATCAGCATGTCGCGCTCGGCCGCGCTGTCGGCAAACAGAGGCGCATGGATCTGAAACGAGTGTCCGCCGAGACGATCCGCCATCAATGTCGAAACGTGATTGACATCCGTATAGTGTTTGCCCTGGACACAGCCGGTTGCGGGGATGACCGAGACGTCGAAACGGCGCGGCGCCTGGAGACCGGCGACAACGGCACTGACACCCTTGCCGCCGGTAATGCAGATCGTATCGCCATCCGCAATATGTTCGACAAGCAAGCGGGCTGCCGCCTCGCCGACGGCCTGCAGAGCCGTCTGCGGATTGTCCGATACCGTCGGCACCACGATGGCGCGGCTGATCCCGCCGAGCGCGAGAAGCTGCTCTTCCATGTCGACCAAGGGTTCGACCGGTGATTTGATCTTGATCTCGACGAGGCCGAGCTGGCGGCCGCGCTTGATCAGCCGATTGACCGTCGCATGCGAGATGCCGAGCTGGTCGGCAATCTGCGCCTGCGTCAGACCTTCGAGAAAGTGCAGGACGAGGGCTTGGTGCATCTGGCGCGCGATGACGATTTCTTCTCGCGGCGCAGATGGGGCTTTCGGCTTTGCAAGGGGCATGTCAGGCAGCCTTCCGCTTATGAAGGAAGTGATCGATGGAGACGGCAGTCAGAAGAATGCAGCCTTTGATCATGTCTTGCCAATAGACCGAGACATTGAGCAGAATCAACGAACTCGTGACCACCGAAAGCAGCGCGATGCCGAGAATCGCGCCGAGGATCGTCCCGGAGCCGCCACTCAAGGATGCCCCGCCGATGACGGCCGCCGCGATGATGTTGAGTTCCATACCGACGCCGAAGGTCGGTGTTGCCGCGCCGAAGCGCGACATGTAGATCACGCCGGCAAACCCGGACAACGTGGTGCAGAGGACCGTGACCCAGAACTTGACCTGGTTGGTCTTGATCCCGGAATAAAGCGCCGCCTTTTCATTGCTGCCGGTGTAGAAGACCTTGCGGAATGCCGTTGCGCGGCGCAGCAGGAAGTCGAAGATGGCGACCACCGCGACGAAGATCAGGATCACATAGGGTATTCCGTAAAACGTGCCCTGCCCGACCGCCTTGAAGGAAGGCGGCAACGTGAACAGCGAGAGCGGCGTTCCCTTGGTGATGATGAGGCAAAAACCTCGAACGATCACCATCGCTGCAAGCGATGTGATGAAATGATTGAGACCAATGACTGTCACGAAGAAGCCCATGGCACAGCCGATCAGGGCGCTGGCGAGAATGCCGATCAGCGAGGCGCTCCACGGATCGATCCCCATCAGAAACAGCGAGCCGGACAGAACCATCGAGAAGCAGACGACCGAGCCGACTGAAAGGTCAATGCCGCCGACGATCAGGAGGATGGTCATGCCGACGACAACAATACCCTCGACCGAGAACGACATCAGCATGGCCCTGAAATTGCCAAGCGTCAAAAAATGTGGCGAAGCAAAACTCATCACGATACACAGCGCGAGAATGATGGCGATGAGCCCCGCTTCCCGCATTGTCCCGAGCTTCCGCCAGGAGGACGCAGGCTCCCTCGTCGCGACCAAAGCGTGATCTGTCATTGTCTCATCTCCCGTTTCTGCCCTTTTCTCAGACGGCATGTGCTGATGCCTTTGCTTTGAGGTGTTGCTGCGCACCGACACCGGAGGCGAGCCTCATGACCGCCTCCTCCGTCATGGCCTCACCCTCGACCTCCCCCGCGACGGCACCTTCGCGGATGACGATCGCCCGGTCACACAGACCTAGAAGCTCCTGCAATTCCGACGAGATGACGATAATGCCGATCCCGGAACGCGCGAGGTCGCGCAGCAGGCGATGAATTTCGGACTTGGCGCCGACGTCTATGCCGCGCGTCGGCTCATCGAGAATGATGATCTTCGGATCAACAGCCAATTGCTTGGCGATGGCGACCTTCTGTTGATTGCCGCCCGAAAGCGACGAAACCGGCATGCCGATACCACCCATGCGCACACCGAGCCGGTGCGCGAGCTCTTCAGCGCGATCCGCCTCCGCCCTTGCATTCAAGAGCCCGAGTGACCCCGTCAACGACCTGAGATCGAGGGCGGAGATGTTCTGCGCGATCGACAGGTCGAGAAAAATGCCGGAACCCTTGCGATCCTCGGAGAGATAAACGACGCCGGCGCGAACGGCATCTGCGTAGCGGGCCACTCGAAGCGCCTTGTCATGCAGTCGAACATCGCCTTCCGTCGTCTGGCGCAGTCCGCAAATACCCTCCGCGATTTCAGTCCGGCCGGAGCCGATCAGCCCCCCGATTCCGAGGATTTCGCCCTTGCGCAATTCGAAGCTGACCTTTTGAAAACGCTTGCCATCGCCGAGATTGCGAACGGACAATAGAGTTTCGGCGCTGCGTTCGGCGAAGTCCTGCTTTTCCGGATAGAGCTGGGTAATCTCGCGGCCAACCATGCGGCGCACCACATCCTCGGCTGTAATGTCCGACACGCGCTCGGTCGAAACGTAGCGTCCGTCGCGAAACACGGTCACGCGATCGCAGAGGCTGAAAATCTCGGCCATGCGATGGCTGATATAGATGATGGATATGCCCTGCTCTTTCAGATCGTTGATGATACCGAAGAGCACCTGTGCCTCGGCGACCGTCAGAGCCGCCGTCGGTTCATCGAAAATCAAGACGCGGCAATCGAGCGTCAGCGCCTTTGCGATCTCGACGAGTTGCTGGCTTGAAATCGGCAGTTCGCCGACTTTCCGGCGGACATCGATCGGCGCAAGGCGGTTCATCACAGTCTGCGCCTCCCGCTCCAGTCGGGCAAAATTCATGAATGGCGAGCGGCGTCGGTTTGTCGCCGCCATGAACATGTTCTCGGCAACGGTCGCATCCGGGCAAAGTGCTATTTCCTGATGGACGAGACCGATACCTAACGACTGAGCCACGGCTGGAGACGCAATCTTCACAGGCGCGCCATCGATGAAGACTTCCCCCTCGGTCGGCTGCAATACACCGGCGATGATGTTCATGAGCGTCGATTTACCGGCGCCGTTTTCACCGCAAAGTGCGTGCACCTCACCTCTTTCGAGCGTGAACTTCACATCGGTCAGCGCCTTGATCGCACCGAAACGCTTGCTGACATTGCGAATCTCCAGGACTGGTGATTGTGTCATGAGCATCTCCCCTTTCCCCCTTTGCCGGCTGCCCGAGATTCCTCATCCCGGACAGCCGCCGTTTTCAGACCTTATTCTTCGATACCCTTCGTGCCGCGACGCTTCAGGTACTTGTCCCAGTAGAAGTCGTCGGCATTGGCGGCGGTGACGATCGACAGGCCGTTATCGACGAAAGGAATGCTCATCGGGTTGAAGCCGGAGCGCTTGGCATCGTTCATGGGATCGATCAGCTCCGGATGCTTGGCAAGCCACAGCATCATGAAGCCCATATAGCCCTGCATGCCCTGGTTCGGATTGATCGAGCCGAAGACTTCGCCAGCCTTGATCATGTCGAGGATGTTGGCATTGACGTCGGCGCACATGACGAGGATCTTGCCGCCGCTTTCCTTGTTGGCCTGAGCTGCGCCGATTGCGGAGTTCGCCTCCGGCATGAACACGGCGTTGAGGTTCGGATGCGCCTGCACCAGGCTCATCAGTCCCTGATAGGCCTTGTTCGGATCCTGGTTCGACGCAGCGCGGCCGACAAGCTTCATCTCGGGATATTTGCTTTCCATGCGGGCGATGAAGGCCGCGATGCGCTTGTCGTGATTGTCCTGACCGGGATTCTCCAAAACCGCATATTCACCCTTGCTGCCCAGCTTTGCAGCAATCGCGTCGGCGGCATATGCGCCTTCGCGTGAATTGTCCGAGGTGATGAAGGAAATACGTTTTGAGAGCGGTGAGTCCGCTGCGAAGGTGACGACTGCCGTGCCCTGATCGATCGCGCGGTTGATCGGCTCGATGAAGGGATCGGAATTCATTGGATGAACGAGAATTCCGGCCGGATTCTGGGCGAGTGCCTGGTCGAATGTAGCGATCTGCTTGTTGACGTCATATTCCGGCGTGCCGGTATAGGCGGTCTCGCAGCCGAATTGCTTTCCGGCCTGCTTGAACATCTCATAGACCGGGAACCAGTATTCGACGCCCGAAACCATCACGTTCATGACGTATTTTTCGCCGGGCTTGCAACGAAACGGACTATCCGGCTCGGCCGCAGCTGCCGTGGAAACAAATGCCGCCGCGGCCAGGACTGCCATCGCGGTCGTGCTTAGAAAATTGCGCAAGATTCCTCCTCGAGGCCGAAGCCCCTCCCCAAAAAGCCGAGAGCGCGTATCGCGCCTTGTTTGTGAAACCGGGTTTCCTCCTCGAACCCCGGTGAGGGTAGTTAGCTTGGCGTGAAGTCGATTGTCAATATAATTCACACGATGAAATATATTTCACAAACAGGTGACTCTACTGCCACCGCAAGAAGAGATGCCAAATGAGCAAATTGTTTCTTCGAGAGCATCATCATTAAAGTAATATACCTATTCTATAGATTATAAGCACATAACTTAAGAATGCCCGGGACCAACTGATCCTCCCAACAATCAACGTCCCGGGCTGGGGACAGGCACTTTCAGGAGAGATTTCATGCAAGCAATTACCAACGTGCATAGGCGCGTGACAGCTGCTGTCGCCGCAACAATGATTGCCGCCGCCACGCTGCTGCCAAACATGGCCAATGCAGGCCCGACACTGGATAAGATCAAGGAGCGCGGCCTCATCAAGGTTGGCGTCGGAACGACGCCGGGCTTCTTCACCCCGGACAGCAGCGGCCGCTGGCAGGGCTTCTTCATCGATTTCGGGCGAGCACTTGCCGTTACCGTTTTCAACAATCCGGACAAGGTGGAATTTACCAATTCCTCGCCGCAGCAGCGCTTGCCCGCTCTTCAATCGGGAGAGTTCGACATTCTGCTTTCCGGCGTCACGGAAACCATCACCCGTGCATTCAAGCTAGGCTTCCATTTTGGACCGGTCGTTTTCTACGACGGTCAAGGCCTGTTGGTGCGCAAGGATCTTGGCGTCACCAAGGGTCAGGATCTGGACGGAGCCACGATCGGCATCCAGAGCGGAACGACCGGCGAGCTGAACATAGCCGACTTCTTCCGCAAGTCCGGCAAGAAGTTCACACCGGTGACAATCGAGGAAACAGCCGAATTCACCAAGGCCCTGGATTCGGGTCGCGTGGATGCGCTGACGCAGGACTCCACAGATCTTGCGGCAAAGCGCACGCAGCTCAAAAAGCCGGACGACTATATACTGCTGCCGGAACGGCTCTCCAAGGAACCCCTTGCGCCGGCCGTCCGCGCAGGCGACGATCAATGGCTGGAAATCGTCAACTGGACCGTCTACGCGACTATCCAGGCCGAAGAATTCGGTATCACCAAGGACAATGTCGATACATTCCTTACCAGCGACGATCCGGCCATCAAACGCTTCCTCGGCGTCGATCCCTCTCTCGGCCAGGCAATCGGTCTCGATCCGAAATTCGCCTACAATATCATCAAGGCCGTCGGCAATTACGGCGAGATATTCGAGCGCAACGTCGGCAAGGGCACGCCGCTTAATTTCGACAGAGGCCTTAACCAGCTCTGGACGAAGGGTGGCCTGATCTATTCGCCGCCTTTCCGCTGAGACGGGTTCGATGGATCAGTTGCAGATGCATTCTCGTCACTCGGGGTCGGGCTTTTCGAAGCCCGGCCCCCTTCATCGTGTTCGCCTCTGGCTTGGTCCCGCGTCCGTAGCGCAGGCGGCGGTCCTGTTCGCCTTGGGCGTATTGCTCTGGTATTTCGGCGTCAACATCATCGCCACCATGCATCGGCTCGGCATCGAACCCGGCTTCGCCTTCCTGTCGCAAAGGGCAAACTTTGAAATCGGCGAGAGCCTGATCGCCTATTCGTCGTCGGACAACTATGGGCGGGCGCTGCTCGTAGGACTAGTCAACACGATCTACGTCGCCTTCGTTGGCTGCATCATCGCGACGGTGCTTGGCACCGCGCTCGGCGTTGCGCAGATGACCCGCAACCTCATCCTGACGTCGTTCGTTCGCTGTTATGTCGAGATCTTCCGTAACACGCCGCTCCTGCTGCAGCTCTTCCTCTGGAGCGCGATCTTTCACAACCTTCCTGCCGCCCGGCACGCAACAGAAATAGCCGGCGCCTATCTCAGCAATCGCGGCGTCTATATTCCAAAGCTCGTGCTTGCCGGAAATTCGCCCGTCACAAGCATCGGGCTCGCCTTGTTCTGCGGACTTGCCGTAGCCGTTACATTGCGGCGTCTGCTTCTCGGCCGTCCCTTCTATGCCACCCAGATCGGTCTGGCGGCCATCATTGCCGCAGCGGCGGCCTTTTGGCTTACGGGAGGCGGCGTCGATCTCGACCTGCCGATCAAAGGCGGCTTCAACATTTCAGGCGGTCTGTCGCTAAGCCCTGAATTTGCTGGCCTGCTTGCCGGTCTGGTTTTCAATTCGGCGGCAACCATTGCCGAGATCGTGCGCGGCGGGATCCAATCGGTGCAGAGCGGACAATGGGAAGCAGCTCGCTCACTGGGTCTGCGCCCCGGCCACATCATGCGCCTGGTCGTGCTCCCACAGGCATTGCGGGTGATAACGCCGCTGATGACGTCGAGCTATCTCGATCTGACGAAGAATTCCAGCCTCGCCGTTGCGATCGGTTATCCGGATCTGGTGAACGTCGGCAACACGACTGCCAATACCACCGGACAGACGCTCGAGGCGATTACGATTATCGCGGGGGCTTATCTGACACTCAACCTGATCGTCTCTCTCGCCATGAATCTCTTCAACAGGCGCATCACGCTGAGAGGGAGCCGGCGTCAATGAGTGAACTGCAGATCAGTCTCTCCCGACGGCGTCGACGTCAGATTTCGAAAGGTCTCTTCGACAACTGGCCGAACGCCATCATAACGATCATCAGCCTCGCAATCCTGCTTTGGATGACAGCTCCTCTCCTGCGCTGGGCGGGTAGCGCCGCGATCTGGAGCGGAACCGGCAGCGACTGCAGCGTCGAAGGCGCCGGCGCCTGCTGGGCATTCATCGTCGCGAAGTTCCGCTTCATCGTCTTTGGATTCTATCCCCCCGTATTGCAGTGGCGCCCCGCGCTCGCGATCGTCTGTATTCTTGTGTTGCTTTTCATATCGGCCGACCCGAGATCCTGGGGTTTCAAGCTGCTGATATTCTGGCCGATTGCGCTCGTGCTGGTCTGGCTTCTCATGGCGGGGATTGTTGTTTCGCCGCCCGTACCGACCAATCAGTGGGGTGGGCTGCCGATCACCCTCCTTGTATCGGTCATCGGTCTTGCAACTGCGTTTCCCGTGGCGCTGCTTCTGGCCTTGGCGCGCCGTTCGTCAATGGGCATCCTGCGCGTGCTTGCAGTGACGTTCATCGAGTGCTTGCGAGGTATCCCCCTCATTGCCGTTCTATACGTTGCCATGTTGATCCTGCCGATGGCTTTGCCGAATGGGGCATTGCTCGATAAGCTGCTGCGGGCTCAGATCGGCATCACGCTGTTCGTCTCCGCCTATCTTGCGGAAGTCATCCGGGCAGGCTTGCAATCGATCCCTTCGGGCCAGATCGAAGCCGCTTACTCCCTGGGTCTTGGCTATTGGCGCACGACGCAGCTTATCGTTCTCCCGCAGGCTTTACGGGCGGTCATTCCTGCCATCGTCAATCTCTCGATCGGCATCTTGCTCAGCACGTCACTGCTGGCCGTCATCGGCATCTCGGATCTGTTGAACACCGGCAAGATCGCGGCAACCGATCCATCATGGCTCGGCTATTACACCGAAGCCTACGTATTTACCGGCGCGATTTATTTCGCGATCAGCTTTGCCGCCTCCCGGTATAGTTTGTGGCTGGAACGCCGGCTCGCTACCGAAAAAGCGCATTAGCACCGGAAACGGCGCCTGCCGGCGCAACCCACACGCTCACGCGCTGGCTGGCCAAGTCATCCTGAGTGCAAGCACTTTGCCCGGCCCATGTACGGCGGCAAAGAACAGTCCCGCCAGGAAGGTGAAGTGGTCGACGAAGAAGCCGAACTCCGCTTGGTTGGCAGCCCACCGTGCAGGACCGTGAAAAGAAAAGCCGAGAAAGACCACATAAACGGCCGCAACAATCGCTGCTGGAGTGAAGAAAGCCCCGGAGAGGAACGCAGCGACCAGCAATACCTCCAGGATCGCAGCACACCAGGCCAGAAACAGCGGGAATGGAAAGCCTGCAGCGGCGATGTAGCCGGCAGTCGCACCCATATCCATGAACTTGAACGAGACCGCCATCAGAAAGACGGCGGCAAAGATCAGGCGAGCGATGAGAATGGCGGCAGTCTGCCAAGCCGATTGAGCGTTTTCCACGATATTCCTCCCAATTGAAGCAGTTGATGCTGCAAGGACGGCGGAGAAAGAGCGGTTCCGACATCCAGGACGCGATTTTTTTTGCAGACCGCACAAACGCTCTTTGCAGATCCGCCAACCCGCTCGTTGTCTCGCCGTCTCAGGTCGACAGAACAAATTCTGTCAAGTTCTCAAGGGCCATCGCGCCGGCGGCGGGTTCCCAGTAGGCGTCGTCAACACCTCGATTCCACATCGATATGGAAGGCGTCTGCCATGTCGAATCCAGGGGCGAATCCGTGCCGATTTTAGTGGTTGACAAATGATAAGTCGATCTTATCATTAGGGTGCTGAATTAGATTGACCTCCAGTCCAGCGAAAGGCGGCCCAGTTTTTTCCCTAGACTGGACCGCTTTTGCTTTTGTGGAGACACGGGCTCCGCCTACATGGCGAAGACGGTCGCGCTCAGCAGCTTGCAAATGATTGCGCGGACATAGTTGGCAGGAACCTTCATTCCGGCCGCGATCCGTTTCAACGACTGCACCAGCGGCTGTTCAGACTGGCGGCGATGCGGCAGGTCAGTTCGACGGCGGAAAGGGTCGCTCTCCGGTCATGGAACGAACGGATTGGGAATAGGTTCGCCCAACCCGGATTTCGCTACCGTCCGATAGCATCGCCACCAGCGTCGCAAAGGATGCTTGCTTGAAACCGATAATACAGTCGCGGCGGACGATCGAGCTACGATGAAGCCGAAGAAACTCCTTCGCATCGAGACGTCTTTCGAGGGAGGACAGGCTTTCGTGATGCAGGTAGGTTCTGCCGTCTATGTGGATGCGAACATAGTCGCGCTCCGCCTGGAACCGCACGACCCGATCCAGCCCGATCCGAATGAACTCGCCTCTCGACTTGATCCAGAGATCCGCCGCCTGCGTCTCATGCTTGCGTAGCGCCTGCCGAAGCGATTGTACGGTCTCGCTGAGCTCAGCGATGCGTTCAGCACTCGTTCGCGCCGCGACCGCCAATCGCGCCCTTTCGAGTGCTGCAAACAGGCGACCCGGCTCGATCGGCTTGGTGAGATAGTCGACCGCAGCGGCCCCGAAAGCCTGGAGGGCATAATGGTCGAAAGCGGTCACGAAAATCACGGCGGGCACGTTACCATCAAGCCGCTCGATGATATCGAAACCCGTGCCGCCGGGCATCTGGATATCGAGGAGAACGACATCCGGCTCGATCTCCGCGATCAGCAGGAAAGCCTGCTGGACATTGCCAGCCTCCCCCACCACCTCCGCATCGGCGGTCTGGCCGATCAGACGAACCAGTCGTCGTCTGGCGAGCGGCTCGTCATCTATGACAAGGACAGACAAAGGCCTCATACGCGCATCGGTCATGCCAGCCTCAGCGGCATCGTGATCGTGGCTCTGAAACGCTGCGGCGACACCAGCCCCGCGACCAGGCCGCCAACGCCGGGAAACCGCGATGCAACGCGATCGGCCACATTTCGCAGACCGACACCCGTGCTGTGGGAGCGGCGGTTCTGGCCGCCCACCTCGACGGCTGTATCGTTTTCAACTGAAACCTCCAGTGCAGACCCCGTTATCGATGCGCTGATTACGATCTCCACCTTATGCGATGAGCGGCCGACGCCATGCTTGACGGCATTCTCGATCAGCGGCTGCAGGATCAGGCTTGGCACCAGAGCGTCCTCAAGTCCGCTGGCGATATCGATCTGCAAGGTCATGCGGTCGGAATAACGTTCGCCCTCGATGTGAAGATAACCAGCCTGCAGCGCGAGCTCATCCGCAAGCCGGACGTCCTGCAGAGGGTCAAGCTCCAATGTCGTGCGCAGAAAGTTGGATAGCGACATAACCATTCGCCCCGCCGCGACGCTCGAGCCTTCTTCGATCAGGCCGGCGATGGAATTCAGCGTATTGAACAGAAAATGCGGATTGACCTGATAACGCAGCGCACGCATCTGCGCCGAAAGAGCCTCCTCCCGGCTGATCGCAAGACGTCGCTCACGCTCGCGCAACTCGAAGCTGTAAAGCAGCGCGACGAAAAAGAACGACCAACCCAGGAAAACGGCCATACCGTAGATGAGCGTGTATCCGACATTAGTCCAATTCACAGCAATCGGATCCGGGCGAACGAACAGGAGGTAGATCAGGAAATCGATGCCAGCATTGGCAAAGGCCGCCAGTAGCGAAGTGGAAAAACCGACGACGATCTTGGCTGCGATGTGCCAGTGGCGGACGCGAAACAGGGCCGCGGAGATGCCGCAGGAAGACACCATGCTGCAAAGCATCAGCAGCAGCTTTCCCGGCGCGGACATGATGGGGTCGGTCCCGAGTATTCCCCACATGACGCTGCTGACGATGAACTCGACAAACCAATAGAGCAGGACGAGCCAGAGCGTGGCGCGCAGCACGCTGGCGACATGGGCGGCTTCGTCCGATGATTCCGCTGCATCCTTTGGTTTCATGCCGTATTTATCCTTCAGCCAAGACCGGTTGTCGATTGCCGTTCGTCGGCAAAATCAAGCAGTTCGTAGAAAGTTACAGCCCTTCGCAGCTGCAATCTGTCGTTGGCAGAAAGCCGAATTCTCCTGCTTCTGCGCCTTGGTATAGCGCCCCATGACCCGCGCCTCCCCTGGCGGCGAGCGCGAGGACTGCGCAGATGATTGCAAATGGAAAGGGGCAGACATTGACTATCGACAACCATGCGGACGGATTGCGGACACACCTCTTGAGTTCAACCATGCTCGCTCGTGTCGGCATCATTTCCCTGATGCTCGCAGGGACCCCGATCGTTTCACAGACGGCTAATGCCGCTGGACTGCTGGTGAACACCGATACGAGCTGGGATCAGGATCATACGATCAACGATCTGCTCGTCGTGCGCGGCGATGCGGCAGGGGCGACCCTGACGATCAAGGACGGGGCCAATGTCAAGAGCACGGCCGGCTACATCGCCGACAGCAGAGGCTCTGTCGGCGCAGTCGTCGTTTCCGGGCCTGGTTCAAGCTGGGATATCGTCAACCCCGATCCGCGCGCTTCACGCCAGCTGTATGTCGGCGGTTTCGGTACCGGCATCTACGGCGGCAAGGCGACGCTGACCATCGAGAATGGCGGCAGGGTATCGAGCGGCGACGTCTATATCGGCAGCCTGATGGAAAGCGACGGAAAGCTCACAGTTCGCGGCTCAGGTTCCACACTCACCACCGACTATCTCGGGGTGAGCGTTGGCGCTCTGTCGAACAACAATGGCGAGATCGTCATTGAGGACGGCGGTTTGATCAATTCGAAGCAAGTGGCGTTCGAAAACGGTAAAGTCTCCGTCAGCGGCCAGAACTCGCGCTGGATCAACAGTGGCGACTTCATGATCGGCGATACTTTTCTGATCGAGAACGGCGCAGTCGTTTCCACCGGCACGGCTACCCTTCAGGAACAGGAAAGCGTCGACCTCATCACCATGGCCGTCGACGGCGCCGGCAGCGAGTTCAAGGTCAACGACAAACTGACGATCGGCGAGGAAGGGAGCGTCAATCTCTCGATCGCCAATGGCGCCAAGCTTTCCGCCGGCAACATCATCATCTCCGGCAGCGGCAATTTCATCCAGGAAGGCATGGGAAGCCTGACCATCGGTGGCAAGGTCGAGCATTCGCGCGTGGGCGGGGTAACGGCACTTGCGGCGCAAGGGGCAGGAACGGTTTCGCCCTCGGCTGGCATCAGTTTCGGCAAGGGCGACGGCAACCTCAATTTCAATCACACGAATAGCGCATATGATTTTGCCAATACGATCGGCGGCAAGGGCACGATCAATACGTTTGCCGGCGAGACGATCCTCAGCGGCGATCTGACGAAATTCAATGGCAAGGTGAATGTGGCCGGCGGCAAGCTGGTACTGAAAGGCAATCTCGATACAGCCGACAATGACGGCAACGCGAACGACAGACTGCGCTACAGCACGACGAAATTCGACGTGAAGGACGGAACCCTGATCGTCGATGGCGAAGCGGGGCGAATTCAAACAAACGCATTCGGTGGGAAAACCTACACCAATTCCGTCATGGTCTGGGGGGAGAACCTGAATCGAGCCACCAATCCGAATTCGACGGCTTTCGGTCGCCTCGGCGGCTCCGGCACTATCGGCGATACCTACGTTGACACCAAGGCGATCATCGCACCCGGCAATAATTCGACTGGTGTCCTGACGATTGCCGGAGAGCTTGAGATGGCCGTCGGGTCGATCTACGAGGCGGATGTTGCCGGCAACGGCATCTCCGACAGGATCGATGTCAGAACCATCGAGGGTGGCGTTGCAAGCAGTGGCATCGCGACCATCCGCAGCGGCGTCGATGTCCGCGTTACAGCACTCGACGCGGCCACTAGCTACCAGAACGGACAGACCTATACGATCCTGACCGCCGAGCGCGGCATCGAAGGACAATTCGCCCAAGCCGTCTCCAAATCGGCTTTTCTCGACGTATCGCTCGCCCAGAAGGAAAAGCAGGTCGACCTCAAGATCGCGCTCAAGAATACGGGACCGAACCCCAACGAGCCCAAACCGCAAGAACCGAAGCCCAATGAACCCAACCCCAATACCGGAGAAAATCCCAATTCGGGCAAACCCGCGCCAGGCGTCTTCGAAGGCGTGACGGCAACAACCAACCAGCGGAACGTCGCACTGGCGCTGAATACGCTCAGCCAGAGCGGCCCGTCGCTCGGGCTCTACAATGCGTTGCTGCTGCTTGATGGCAACGAAGCCCGGGGTGCCTTCGGCCTGCTGTCCGGTGAAGTTCATGCCGCGGCGAAAACCGCTCTGGTCAACGACAGCAGTCTGCTGCGCAACGCCGTCAACGATCGTATCCGCGCCGCATTCGACGATGTCGCAGCGACCAGGGTTCCCATTCTCGCCTATGGTCCCGACGACAAGCCCGCTGCGACCGCCGCAGCTGGTGCGATTGCGGCAGCGACGGTCGAACCGCAACCGATTGTCGGCTGGGGCCAGGCATTCGGCTCGTGGAGCAGCACGGCAGGCAACGGAAATACCGGCCGCCTCGACCAGTCTGCAGGCGGCTTCGTCACAGGGTTCGACGCTGCGGTCGCAGATAGCGCCCGGATCGGCATACTGGCCGGCTACAGCCGGTCCAACTTCGATGTCGACAGCCGCCTGTCCCAGGGTAGCAGCGACAACTACCACCTCGGTATCTACGGCGGTGGCCGCTGGGGTGACGTCGCCTTGCGGTCGGGTGTCGCCTACACCTGGCACTCCATCGATACGAGCCGAACGGTTGCTTTTCCGGGCTTTAAGGATCGGCTGAAGGCCGACTACGATGCAGGCACCTTCCAGGCATTTGGCGAACTCGGCTACCGCATCGACCTATCGCCTGTCGCTCTGGAGCCATTTGCCAATCTCTCCTATGTCAGCCTTCACACCGACAGCTTCGTCGAACGGGGTGCTGCCGCGGCGCTTGCCAGCAGCAGCGATACGAGCGACACGACATTCACCACCCTCGGATTGCGCGCGTCCACGGCTTTGGCCATTGGCGGCATCGATACGAAGATGCGTGGCATGGTGGGTTGGCAACATGCCTATGGCGGAACAACGCCGCATTCCACACTGGGCTTTTCGATGGGCAATGCATTCTCGGTTGCCGGCACGCCGATTGCTGAGGATGCCGCGATCATCGAAGCCGGCCTCGATTTTGCGCTCAGCAAGAACGCAAATCTCGGCTTTTCCTACACCGGCCAGTTTGGCTCCGGTTCGAGCCAGAACGGCATCGACGCCAAGCTCAACGTCCGCTTCTGATGCGCAGGGTGGGTTTCATTTTCGTGCTGATGGCGGCTCTTGTCGCCATCAGACCACTTCACGGCGAAGAAGTGCACAACGAGGCAGCAGTCGTGCCCTCCTCGCTTTCCGAGACTTATGAGGATTGGAACGTGACATGCACTGCAGACGGAAGCGAAAGGCGTTGCACTCTGTCGCAACGGCAATTTCACAAAAGCGGACAACACGTGTTGACCATCGAACTCCATCCGGCCGAAGCTGGCGGGTTACAAGGCAGGCTGGCACTGCCATTCGGCCTCTATCTCGACAAAGGCATCAGCTTCGCGGTCGACGATGCAAAAGGCGCCAAGCCATCGCGCTTCCGCACGTGCATTCCGACGGGGTGCATTGTCCAGCTGTCATTCACCGACGCAACGGTCAAGTCCCTGCGCGGCGGCAAGGTATTGAAGCTCGGCGCCTTCGCGAGTGACAGCGAAAAGGAGGTGGCCTTTTCAATATCGTTGAAAGGTTTTGCCACTGCGCTGGACAGAACGATAGAACTCGCCTCGAAGACGTAGGCCGGCTCACATCACCGCTTGGAGGGACAGCGGATACAACCGCGCTCTATTTCCACGACACAAGCAGTCGAGGTCATCTCAAGGCAGCGGCATCTGGGAAAACGCCCAGGCAACGCCTCAACAAACGATCTGTCTCTATGGAAGGGGTAAGTGTCCGACGACGATGGTTGAGGCATGATTATCGCCGTCGGACACTTTGCTGTCCCAGCTTGGGGTGGCATTCAAGCCGGCAATTCGAATATTAGCAGCTACCGCAAGCTTAACGACCTGCCCGTATGGGCAGGATCACTTTGGCTCCAACCCACCTACCCCGCGACGATCCGTGACGGCGGGTTTCCGTCTGAGCGCGAGGGCCATGAGGAGACCGGTGCGTTCGCAGCTGTGAGTGTGCGGAAGCGCTTTAAATCGCATCGGGCAACTGCTGCAATTTCGGCACGCTGGATCCGATGATGACCAGCAGCTGAATAGCAAAACACCCAGCCGCAGCAACAAGACATGCGGTCACGCCGGCATGCGCGGCAACGGCAGCCCCGATGGCAGCACCAAGCGGCCGCGCCCCAAGGGTCGCCGTCATGACAAAAGCTGAAACGCGTCCAAGCATGGCATTGGGCGTGACCGCCTGCCGAAGCGTCATCGTCGAAATCGCCCACAGGATCGGCCCGGCACCAAAGAGAAAGAAGCTCAAGCCGGCAATCCAGACCGAAGGCAGCCACAAGGTCAGCAGCATAATCAAGGCGGCGCCAAAGCCTCCGATCGGCCCGAGCAGAATAGTGGTGCCGAATGACACGCGGCGAGCCAGTGCTGGTGCCATTAACGCGCCAACGATCATACCTCCGCCATAGATGCCGAGGGTGATCCCGACCTCGGTAGCCGTCAAACCGAGATCCTGCACTGCATAGGCGACATAGATCGCCTGGAGAACGAACCAGCCGATGTTGAAGAAAACGGCGGTGACAAGAATCGGCCGCAAGAGATCGTGGCGCAGAACAAAACCGGCCCCTTCTCTGAGATCATGAAGCAGGTCGCGTTTCTGCTTGGCTAAGACCTCGTCCCGGGGAAGGCCGGCGAGACAGAAAACAGCCAGGAGCGAAAGCGTGGTCGCCAACACATAAGCGGTCGGCGCCCCGGTCCAGCCGACAAGAGCACCACCAAGCGCCGGACCTGCCGTAAATGCGGCGCTGCGGGCAAGCTCGAGCCAACGATTGGCATCCGAAAGCTGCGTGCGCGGCACCTGGGAGGCGACGAGCGCCGGCGCAGCGACGCTGAAACATACCGTGCCGATCGCCCCAACGAAGCCGAGAGCCGCAAGCAACGGCAGGTTCATCGCCCCGAGCAACAGCAGGGCAACAATCGCCGCCAGCGACAACGCGCGCAGCAGCTCCGACGCCACCATTAGCTTGCGTCGCGACGCATGATCGACGACGAGGCCGGCCGGGATGGAAAGTAAAAGGAACGGAAGCGTCTGAGCAGTCTGCAGCCATCCGGTTTCGGATGGTCCAGCGGACAGAAGCAGGACGGCTGCGAGCGGCGCAGCGGCAAGCGCAATCTGTTCGGAGAATTGCGCAAGCAAATTGGACCAACCGATGCGGCGGAACGCATCGGAAAAAGAGGGGGCGGAGCTGTTCACGGGGATCCTCGTTGACGTGGTTTCGCCAACAAGATCAATCCATTTTCGGGCCGAAACCACCCGTTTCCTGCCCGTCCTCATCTTCGAGAGGCGCGCCTCCCGTTCCCCCTCGCCCAGGCTCGCGAACCCCACATCAAATATGGAGGGCGTGGCCGAGCGCTTTCAATGCGGCTTCCTGCAGACCTTCGCTGCGTGTCGGATGAGCATGAATAGTGCCGGCAATGTCTTCCAGCCGCGCTCCCATCTCGAGCGCCAGAGAAAAACTGCTCGAGAGCTCCGAAACACCGGCTCCCACAGCCTGCAGACCGAGAACAAGGTTCGTATCCGTGCGGGCCACGGCGCGGACAAAACCATCTTCCGATTGGGTCGTCATCGCGCGGCCATTGGCGCTGAACGGGAAGAGACCGACGCGAACCTCGTAACCCTGCGCTCGGGCCTCGTCGGGCGAGAGACCCGCGGTGACGATCTCCGGATCGGTGAAGCAAACGGCCGGGATGGCACGCTTGTCCCAGGCACGCTTGCGACCGGCAACGATCTCAGCAACCATCTCACCCTGCGCCATGGCTCGATGTGCGAGCATCGGCTCGCCAGTGACGTCGCCGATCGCGTAAACGCCACGCATGGAGGTGCGGCAGCGCTCATCGATACGGATGAAGCGGCCGGCGCGATCGAGATCGAGCTCTTCGAGACCCCAACCTTCCGTGCGAGGCTTACGGCCAACGGTGACCAGCACCTTGTCGGCGGCGATATGCTCCTCCTCACCGCCGGCGGTCTCGATCACCAAAGCCGTCCCCGAATAGGCCTTTGCCTTTGCCCCGGTCAGCACCCGTATGCCAAGTTCGCCCAAACGCTTGCCGACCGGCTTGACGAGCTCGGCATCATATTGCGGCAGGATCTGCTGGGTTGCCTCGACCACGGTGACCTCAGCACCCAACTTTGCAAAAGCCGTGCCCAGTTCCAGGCCGATATAGCCGCCACCGACGACAGCAAGCTTCGCCGGCACGCTTGTCAGCGACAGCGCTTCTGTCGAAGAAAGGATCGCGCCGCCAAAGGGCAATGATGGCAGTTCGACCGGCTCGGATCCGGTCGCGATGACAACCGCTTCGGCGCGGATGATCTGGGTGCCTGTTTCGGTCTCGACCTCGACCGTCTTGCCGTCTCGGAATTTTGCCTGCCCGTGCACGATCTTGACCTTGGCCTTGCGCAAGAGGCCTAGAACGCCGCTGTTCAATCGGCCGACGATCCCGTCCTTCCAGCGAATGGTCTGAGCGAGATCGAGCTTCGGCGCCTCGACAGTGATGCCGAGCGCGTTGGAGCCGGTCATGTGGCGGACCTTCTCGAATTCTTCGGCCGCATGGATGAGCGCCTTCGACGGGATGCAACCGATATTCAGGCAGGTGCCCCCGGCTTTCGTCGATTCGACGATGACTGTGTCGACACCGAGCTGGCCGGCACGGATGGCGCAGATATAGCCACCGGGGCCGGCGCCGATGACGAGGAGCTTGCAGACGATTTCTTTCATGTCATCAGCCTTCGATGAAGATCAGTGCGGGGGTTTCGAGCAGCGCCTTGATCCGCTGGACGAAGACAGCCGCATCCCAACCGTCGACGATCCGATGGTCGAAGCTCGACGAGAGGTTCATCACCTTGCGTGGAATGAATTGACTGCCATCCCATACCGGTCGGGTCATGATCTTGTTGACGCCGACGATCGCGACTTCCGGATGGTTGATGATCGGCGTGGTGACAATGCCGCCGAGCGCGCCGAGCGAGGTGATGGTGATCGTGGAGCCGGACAGCTCCTCGCGTGCGGCCGTGCCATTGCGCGCGGCATCCGCGAGGCGCGTAAGCTCAGCAGCGACATCCCAGATCGACCTGGCCTCGGCGTGCCGGACGACAGGCACCGTCAGGCCGGATGGCGTTTGCGTGGCAATACCGATGTGGACGGCGCCGTAGCGCGTGACGACACCGGCATCGTCGTCGAAGGTGGCATTGACGCCAGGCTGCTCGCCAATCGTCTTCACCAGCGCCCGCATCAGGAAAGGCAGGATCGTCAGTTTCGGCTGGTCGGGCTTACGGCCAGCATTCATCGTTGCTCGCAGATCTTCGAGGTCGGTCACGTCGACCTCCTCGACATAGGTGATGTGGGGAATACGCGAGCTTGCAAGACGCATCTTCTCAGCGATGCGACGGCGCAAACCGGTTATTTTGATCTCCTCGACATCGGTCTTCCGCGCCGGGCCGGTCGCAACGGCGGCAGTCGGCTGTGCGCCGCGCGCGATAAACTGTTCGAGGTCCTCGTGGCCGATACGCCCGGCCGGACCGGTACCAATAACCTGACGCAAATCGACGCCAGCCTCTTGGGCGCGCAAACGCACGGCAGGAGAGGCCAGCGGCCGCTCTGCCGGTTCGCGAGCGGCGGAGCGCTCCGCGATTTTTTCCGGCTGAATGATCTTGGTCTCGCTAGCCGGTCTGGCCGGAGGTGGCACGGTCGGCTCATCCACTGCAGGCCTGTCTTTAGCCTGCTCGACTTTCGGGGCTGGCTCCATCGCGGCTGGAGAGGCTACTTCCGCTCCGCCCCCATCCTCTCCGGCGATCTGGATGCGCAGAAGCGGCGCCTTGACTGCGACCGTGTCTCCGACGTCCGCACCAAGCCAAAGCACGACGCCCTCGACCGGAGACGGAATTTCCACCGTCGCCTTGTCGGTCATGACGGCTGCGAGCACCATATCCTCGCGGACCGGATCGCCGGGCTTGACGTGCCACTCCACGAGTTCCGCCTCGGCCACGCCCTCACCCACATCGGGCATCTTGATGACGAATTCACCCATCTTCAGCCCTCCATCACTTCTTTCAACGCCCGACCGACGCGGGCGGGACCGGGGAAATAATCCCACTCTTGCGCGTGCGGATAAGGCGTGTCCCAACCGGTGACACGCACGATCGGCGCCTCGAGACTATAGAAGCAGTATTCCTGAACCAGCGAAGCGATTTCTCCGCCGAAGCCGGAGGTCAGCGTCGCCTCATGTACGACGACACAGCGGCCGGTCTTTTTCACCGACTGGACGATGGTATCGAGGTCGAGCGGCAGAAGACTGCGCAAGTCGATCACCTCGGCATCGATCCCCGTTTCTTCCGCTGCGGCAAGTGCCACATGCACCATCGTGCCATAAGCAACAACGGTCACCGCACTGCCGGGCCGCCGGATTTCCGCCTTGCCGATCGGGATCGTGTAATGCCCTTCCGGAACCTCCCCGAGATCATGTTTCGACCAGGGCGTGACCGGCCGCTCGTGATGACCGTCGAAGGGGCCGTTATAGAGCCGCTTCGGCTCGAGGAACATCACCGGATCCGGATCCTCGATCGCCGCGATCAGCAGGCCCTTGGCATCGTAGGGATTGGAGGGCACGATCACCTTCAGGCCGCAGACATGGGTGAACAGTGCTTCCGGGCTCTGACTGTGCGTCTGACCGCCGAAAATGCCGCCGCCCGTCGGCATGCGCACGACGATCGGGCATGTGAAGTCGCCGTTGGAGCGATAGCGGATGCGCGCCGCCTCCTGGGTGATCTGATCGTAGGCCGGATACATATAATCGGCGAACTGGATTTCGACGCAGGGCTTCAAGCCATAGGCGGCCATGCCGATCGCTGTGCCGAGAATGCCGGATTCGTTGATCGGCGCATCGAAGCAGCGGGTCTTGCCATACTTGGCCTGCAGCCCCTGCGTAGCGCGGAAGACGCCGCCGAAATAGCCGACGTCTTCACCGAAGACGACGACATTGTCATCTCGTCCCATCGAGACGTCCATGGCGCTGCGCACCGCCTCGATCATTGTCATTCTTGCCATGTCAGTAACCTGCCTTCTGCCGCTGGCGGCGGATATGGGCGGGCATTTCCGCATAGACGCCCTCGAAAATGTCGCGTACCGACGGCTTGCCGCCGGCATGAAGCGTGCCGTGGCTTTCGGCCTGCTTCTGTGCCTCGATGACTTCATCGAGCACTTCGGCTTCCGCCTGGGCGTGGCGCTCTTCCGACCAGGCTCCGCGCACGATCAGATGTTTCTTCAATCGTAGCACCGGATCGCCGAGCGGCCAGGCTTCGGACTCGGTTTTCGGACGGTAGGCGCTTGGATCATCCGACGTGGAATGGGCGCCGACGCGGTAGGTGACATATTCGATCAAGGTCGGGCCGAGATTGCGCCGAGCGCGCTCCGCCGCCCATTTGGCGACGGCATAGACGGCCAGATAGTCATTGCCGTCGACGCGCAGTGCCGGAATGCCGAAGCCGAGACCGCGGGCAGCAAAGGTGCCCGAGCCGCCGCGGGCAATGCCCTGGAAGGTCGATATGGCCCACTGGTTGTTGACGATGTTGAGGATGACGGGCGCCTTGTAGGTGGAGGCGAAAACCAGCGCGGAATGGAAGTCGGATTCGGCGGTCGAGCCGTCGCCGATCCACGCGGCAGCGATCTTGGTGTCGTTCTTGATGGCTGACGCCATGGCCCAGCCAACGGCCTGGACATATTGGGTGGCAAGATTGCCGGAGATGGTGAAGAAGCCATGGTCCTTCGACGAGTACATGATCGGCAGCTGCCGGCCACGCAGGGGATCCGCCTCGTTCGAATAGATCTGGTTCATCATCTCGACCATCGGATAGTCGTCGGCGATCAGAAGACCCGCCTGACGGTAGGTGGGGAAATTCATGTCCCCCTTGTTCAGCGCCTTGCGGAAGGCGGAACTGACCGCCTCCTCGCCAAGATGCTGCATGTAGAAGGAGGTTTTACCCTGGCGCTGCGCCATCAGCATGCGGGCATCGAAGGCCCTGAGCTTCATCATGTTGCGCAGGCCGGTCAGAAGCTCCTCATCGGAGAGCAACCCCGCCCAGGGACCGACTGCCTCACCGTCGCGGTTAAGCACGCGGATGATGGAATAGGCAAGATCGCGGATTTCTTCCGGCGCCACATCGACCGATGGCCGAGGAACGGATCCGGCCTTCGGGATCTTGACGGTGGAAAAATCCGGCTGGCCACCGGGCCGAACCGCCGGCTCGGGGACGTGCAGGCTCAGATTTGGAACCTCGTTCATGCCCTGTCATACCTCCATTGTCGATCGTGCCCCCGGTTGCTCCCCACGGTGAACACGATCCCAGACATTCTACAAATTACGTGCGATAACGATGCGCTGAACGTCGCTCGTTCCCTCATAGATCTGGCAGATGCGGACGTCGCGGTAGATGCGCTCCACGGGATAATCCGCCATGTACCCATAACCGCCGTGGATCTGGATGGCATCCGAGCAGACCTTTTCGGCCATTTCCGAGGCGAACAGCTTGGCCATCGAAGCTTCAGTGAGACAGGGCTGCCCCTCTTCCTTCAGCTGCGCTGCATGCAGCACCATCTGACGGGCGACCTCGATCTGGGTCGCCATGTCCGCAAGCCGGAAGGCCACCGCCTGATGATCGATAATCGGTGAACCGAATGCCGTGCGTTCACGGGCATAATCGCGCGCTGCCTCGAAGGCCGCGCGTGCCATGCCCACGGATTGCGACGCGATACCGATGCGGCCGCCCTCCAGGTTGGACAGGGCGATCCTGTAGCCGTCACCCTCCTCGCCAAGCCGGTTTTCGGCAGGGATGCGCATGCCGGAGAAGGCGATCTGGCATGTGTCGGACGAGTGCAGGCCGAGTTTGTGTTCGACGCGCACGACCTCGTAGCCGGGCGTATCGGTCGGCACGATGAAGGCGGAAATACCCTTCTTGCCGGCGCTGGCGTCGGTGACTGCAAAAACGATGATGACATTGCCGTTCTTGCCCGATGTGATGAACTGCTTGGCGCCGTCGATGACATAATGATCGCCGTCGCGGCGGGCGCGGGTCTTCAAGTTGGAGGCATCCGAGCCTGCCTGCGGCTCGGTGAGGGCAAAGCCGCCGATCCATTCGCCGCTTGCGAGCTTCGGCAAGAAGCGCTGTTTCTGCTCTTCAGTGCCGTATTTCAGGATAGGTACGCAGCCGACGGAGCTGTGCACACTCATGATGGTCGAACAAGGCCCGTCGCCGGCAGCAATCTCCTCAAGCGCCACGGCATAGGCGATCACGCCTGTTTCCGAGCCGCCATAGGCTTCGGGCACAAGCATGCCGAGGAAACCAAGTTCGCCCATTTCCTTCAATTCTTCGCGAGGGAAGCGGCTCTTCTCGTCTCGCTCGGCCGCACCCGGAGCCAACCGCTCGCGGGCGAAATCACGCGCCATGTCGCGGATCTGGATCTGGTCTTCGCTCAGGATCATGTCGCGATCTCCTCCTCGAAACCGGTCAATTCAGCTCAACGGCCATTGCCGTCGCTTCGCCGCCACCGATGCAGAGTGTCGCCATGCCACGCTTCATGTCATAGCGCTTCAATGCGGAAAGCAAGGTAACGAGTACGCGTGCGCCGGATGCCCCGATCGGATGGCCAAGCGCGCAGGCACCGCCGTGAACGTTGACCTTGTCATGCGGCAGGTCGAGGTCCCGCATAGCCGCCATAGCGACAACGGCAAAAGCCTCATTGACTTCAAACAGATCGACGTCGCGAAGGTTCCAGCCGGTGCGCTCACTCAGCTTTCGCAGCGCACCGATCGGCGCAGTCGCGAAGAGATTGGGTGCCTGGGAATGCGTGGCATGGCCGACGATCGTTGCAAGCGGGGTGATGCCCTCGCTCTCCGCCTGGGATCGACGCATGAGCACCAGCGCCGCGGCTCCATCGGATATGGATGATGCGTTTGCTGCTGTTACGGTGCCGTTTTCACGAAATGCCGGCTTCAGCGTCGGAATCTTCTCCAGCTTTGCCTTCCCCGGCTGCTCATCGCGACTGACGACCAGCTCCGATCTTCCTGCCTTCACGGTGACAGATATGATCTCGGCGTCGAACGCGCCCTGCTCGATAGCGTTGCGGGCACGGGTCAACGAGGTGACGGCATAGTCGTCCTGCGCGGGACGGGTGAACTGGTAGGCCTCGGCGCAATCCTCGGCAAAGGTGCCCATGAGGCGCCCCTTGTCATAGGCATCCTCGAGCCCATCGAGGAACATATGGTCGATGACACGGCCATGCCCGAGCCGGTAGCCGCCGCGGGCACGATCGAGCAGGTACGGCGCATTCGTCATGCTCTCCATTCCACCGGCAACCGCGATCGATGCGCTGCCCGCCGAAATAAGATCATGTGCCAGCATGACGGCTTTCATTCCGGAACCACACATCTTGTTGATGGTGGTCGCTCCCGTCGCAAACGGCAGGCCAGCGCCGATTGCGGCCTGCCTGGCTGGGGCCTGGCCTTGGCCGGCAGGCAGAACGCAACCAAAAACGGTCTCCTCCACGGAATCCGGGTTGACGCCGCTACGCTCGAGTGCAGCGCGGATTGCGGCAGCACCGAGTTCCGGCGCGGTGCAATCTTTAAGATCTCCCTGGAAGCCGCCCATTGGAGTGCGGGCCGCGCCTACGATGACGATCGGATCTTCTCGCGTCATATCAAAACCTCCCGTAACAAGCCCGCCTCAGTGCGATGCCATGCGCAACGCGCCATCGAGACGGATGACTTCGCCATTCAGCATGACGTTCTCACAGATGTGGCGTACCAAGGCGGCGAATTCCACCGGCTTGCCGAAACGCTGCGGAAACGGCACGCTCTTGCTCAGCGAATCCTGTACCTCCTGAGGCATGCCAGCCATCATCGGCGTCTCGAAAATGCCAGGCGCGATCGCGACAACCCGAATGCCGCTGCGAGCCAGCTCGCGGGCTATGGGCAATGTCATGGCGGCGACACCGCCCTTGGAGGCGGCATAGGCTGCCTGGCCGATCTGTCCATCGAAGGCGGCAACCGAGGCGGTATTGACGATGACGCCGCGCTCGCCGTCTGCATCCGGCTCCTGCTTTGCGATTGCCGCCGCGGCAAGCCGGATCATGTTGAATGTGCCGATGAGATTGATGCCGATCGCACGGCTAAAGCTGTCGAGCCGGTGCGGGCCGTTGCGACCGATCACCTTCTCACCGGGAGCGATGCCCGCGCAATTGATCAGCCCGTGCAAATGGCCAAAGCGTTCCAGCGCCAAGTCGATGGCAGCCTGGCCATCGCTCTCCTGCGTAACATCAGTCCGGATGAAAGCAGCGGTAGCTCCGAGGTCGTTGCAGATGGCTGCGCCGGCATCCGCATTGACGTCGGCGATGACGACGTTGGCGCCATCACCCGTGAGCATCCGCGCGACCGCGGCCCCGAGGCCCGAACCGCCACCGGTAACGACAAAGGTCTTGCCGCGGATCAACATGGTCGCTCTCCTCTAGCCCAGTCGATTTTAGCTGAGGGCCTCCACACGTCATGCGGTCACCCGCAATATCGTATCCCCCATGATGACGCGATTTTCCCCGCGCCTTGCTTTACTCTATCTCCGCTCGATATTGCATTCGATGACAAAAGCGTCTCAAACCATCGGCCAGTTTTACCATGTTTCATAAGGCATGACGATGACGGAAGCCACGCGGCGGATGATATCACCTTTTTTCGTGGAAGAGGCGCTCGACTGCTTGCGGCGACAGGGAAAATCGTCCGAACGGCTCCTGACGGCCCTCGGCCTCCCCACGCGCGTCGACGCGCCGATATCGGCCGAAAGCTACGGCGCGCTCTGGCTCGCCATTGCCGCCGAAGTCGACGATGAGTTCTTCGGCATGGGCGGCAGACCCATGCGCCGCGGCAGCTTCACGCTGCTCTGTCATTGCATCCTCCACGCGAAAACCCTCGACCAAGCGCTACGGCGAGCATTGCGGTTTTTGAACATTGTACTGGAGGACCCGAAAGGACACATCGAAGTGGCCGACGGCTTGGCGCATGTGGTGCTGACCGACTTGACCGGCGCGCGCTCGGCCTTTGCCTATCGTACCTATTGGATTTTGCTGCACGGCATCGCCTGCTGGCTCATCGGCCGCCGCATTCCCCTGCGTATGGTCGATTTTCGCTGCGACGAGCCGGATCATGGCGCCGACTACCGGCACTTCTTCGGAGCGCCCGTGCGCTTCTCGCAACCGGTCAGCCGGCTCGCATTCGATGTTTCGCTGCTCAAGCTCCCGGTAACGCGCAGCGAGCAGGCCCTGAAGCAGTTTTTGCGCAATGCGCCGGCCAACATCCTCGTACGTTACCGCTACGATGCTGGCCTGGCCGCGAGCGTGCGCAAACGGCTCAGACAATTGCCGCCAACCTCCTGGATGGCATTCGATGATCTTGCTGCACAAATGCGCATGTCGCCTTCCACCCTGCGCCATCGCCTGCATGCCGAGGGCCAGAATTACGCTGCCATCAGAGATGAGATCCGCCGCGACCTTGCGATCGAGATGCTGCAAACGACCGAATTCGGAGTCGGAGAGATCGCCACACGCCTTGGCTTTTCCGAACCCAGCGCCTTCCATCGCGCCTTTCGAAAGTGGACGGCAAGAAGTCCCGCTGCATTTCGCAGGGAGATATCGACACGGAAAGGTTGACTGCGATCGAAAACACCCGCAAGTCGACCCTACGTTCTGGAAAAAGCAACGCGGCCACCACCCTATTGCCGATGGCTTCCGTTGACCCATGGCCACGATATCAGCATTTATGAACCGCCTACTTTGACTCACATCAAGAAAGCGAGCCCTCGTGCCTCACACCGCTTCCAACCTCCTTCTCGATCTCGATGGAACGCTGGTCGATTCCCAGCCGGGTATCCTCTCCAGCTGCCGCGCGGCGCTGCGTGCCCTCGGCCACGAAACCGACCCGGAGATGGATATCCGCTCGATCATAGGACCGCCTATCGAGGATGTGATGCGGTATCTTCTAAGCTCCTTCGGCGATGATCGTGTTGCAGAGGCAGTCGACGCCTACCGCACCGACTACGGGGACCGGGGCCTTCTGTTGAGCGAACTCTATCCCGGGATCCGCGAGACACTTGTCGAGCTGCACTCTCGAGGCGTCCGCCTCCTTCTGGCGACATCGAAGCGACAGACCTTCGCGCAGCGTATCCTGGACAATCACGGATTGTCGGACCGCTTCCAGGGCATATATGGCTCCGTTCCAGGTACCGGCCTGGACCACAAGCCGGAACTGCTGGCGCATATTCTCAAGGATACCGGGCTCGCAGCCGAGGACTGCCTGATGATCGGCGACCGGAAATTCGACATCATCGGTGCCCATGCCAACCGCATGCGCGCCGTCGGCGTTCTCTGGGGCTATGGAAACCGGGATGAGCTTGAAACCGCGGGAGCGGACCTCATTATCGACAGTCCAACCGAGTTGATAAGGCTCGCCCGATAAGCAGATGGAAGGCGCCGCGGCGTCAACCATGGTGACGGCTTAACGGCCGCCCATCGTTATCTCGCCTAACTATGGAGCCTCGGCGCCGTCATACTACGCCGTGGCTCCAAGCGCTTCACCGGGAGTGATTATTCGCGACACACGCAATGCTGTTGCAACCATCGCGCTTTAGCCTTGCATTGATGTGTCCAGGTGTAGCGAAGCCAGTGCAGTCGATTCACAGAAAAAGCACAGGCACTGCGAGAGGCCTTCGGCCCTTGTTTCGATGGGCGATAGCGAGCGCCGTGGCGCTTGCTGCTGTTTCATACCCCGCCGGCGCTCAAGCCTTGCGGCAAGAGCCTTGTTCCACACCATCACAGCGAAGCGTGGCAATTACCTTTGACGATCTTCCCTACAGCACTGCCGGCGACCCTGAAGCTCAAAACACGCTGGACGCGGCAAGAGATGCGAACGCATCGATACTGGCAGCTCTGGACCGCTATCGCGCGCCTGCAACCGGATTTGTGGTTGAAAGACGCGTACGAGCATTGGGACAGTTGGGAGAAGTCCTGCTCGCGCCGTGGAATCAAGGACGCCTCGAATTGGGCAACCATTCTTTTGGCCATAGGAATAGCAACGACCTCAGCATTGACGAATTCCGCCGCGAGGTGACGGACGGCGAAGCCACCATCGGCCCGATGGCGCAGAAGGCCGGACGATCACTCAGGTTCTTCAGGTTTCCCTACAATCATGTCGGCGACACCGCCGATCGGCGGGAGGCCTTCGAAACCGCGCTCAGAGAGCGCGGCTACCGAATAGCGGCGTCGACGATCGATACGTCCGATTATCTTTTCGACGCCGCGCATGAACATGCGCTGACCGTTGGCGACGAGGATATGCGCCGCCGTATCGAAACCGCCTATCTGGACTATAGCCAAGCCGAAATCGTCTATTATGCCGATCTCGACAGGCAGGTTCTCGGCTGCGAACCTCCCGCGGTCATGCTGCTCCACCTGAACCGCCTCAACGCATCGGTCATGGATCGCTTGCTTGGAATTTTCCAGGCTTCCGGCTACCGCTTTGTATCGCTCGACGAGGCACAGGCCCATCCGGCCTATGCCATTCAGCCCCGGTTCGCGACCAAGTTCGGACCGATGTGGGGATATCGCTGGGCGCGTGATCGCGGCGTGAAAGTTGACGGCAGCAAGGAGCAGGAGCCACCGGCATGGATCGTGTCATACGGTAAATCGCCTGCTCCCTGATTGGACCGGAACCGCCGATAAATCGAAGTTGCAAGCCCTCAATCTGTCAAGTTGGGCCGCTCGGTAATTCCGCCAATCCCGCAATGAAGCGCATAGCGCTCCATTTCCGGTTTCAGGCCGGCAAATGCAGAGAGGACATGCATCTTGAGCTGCAGCGCAGCAGGCCCCGGTGGCATCAGCCTTGATTGCACAAAGCCGAGGGCACGCGGCACACCACTCGGCAGCAACGGCAGTGCTGTAATATTATCGGTGTCCCGTCGCGCAAAGACCACACCGAAGGGAAGCACTGCCAAACCGTCCGAATTGGCAAGATGTGCCAAGATCCCGGCCAAGGAGGCGCCGGAGAAATTGATGCGCACATGTTCGGCGCCGAGGTTGATCAATGCGGTTCTAAGATCGGTGCTGAGCGGACTGCCAGCAGGCGGCTCTATCCAGGGATACTGCAAAAGGTCGGCGGGCCGAAGCGCCTTGGAAGCCAGAAGCGGATGACCAGCACGGCAGGCGACGACATTGCGCCCGGTCAGGATCGAGTCGAAGGTCAGGTCGCTATCGGCAAAAACTTCGACGGGACATATGGCAAGATCAAGTTGCCCCGTCCTGATCTTCTCGGCAAGGCTCGCCGTATAGCCGTAGACCTGCTCGATCCGGACATTGGGTCGCGTTCTCTGAAAGCCTCCGACCATCGCCGAAACCAGCGCATCCATGAAGAACGGCGTGCCGCCAATCCTGATGTCGCCACGTTCGCCGCGTCGGAATGACTCGGCGACATCGCTCGCCCGCATCGTGGCGCGTCGCACCGCGGCACCAAGATCGGCAAGATCGCGGCACAGAGGCGTCGGTTCCATCGGGCGGCGGTTGCGCAGGAAGAGCGGTTCTCCAAGTCGCTTTTCTAGATAGGCGATCGTGCGTGAGAGACCGGGCTGCGTCATGCCGAGCGTTGCCGCGGCCTCCGACAGACCGCCCGCATCGACGATAGCCCAGATCTGTAGCAGATGGCGTGGATCGATCTGCAAGACCGTATCTCCTCTCAGTGTCCCTCTTCATAACATACCATATTGGTATGTTATTCTTAAGTATCATCATTCGGATTTATCTCGACCCGCCGCTACAGTCTTCTCATTCAGAGTGACCAGCCACGGCGGCAAGTTCCGCAGCTGGGGGAGGAACTGATGAGAGCATTCAATTACCAGGGATCGCCTGCAAAGATCGTTTTCGGTGCCGGTACGCGGACGCAGGTGGCCGAGGCCGTTGCCGACTTGGGCTGCACAAGAGCCCTTGTTCTTTCCACTTCACAGCAAGCTGAGGAAGCCAAGGCGATTGCCGCGCTGCTAGGTGAGCGCGCCGTCGGAATTTTTGCGCAGGCGACCATGCATACGCCGATGGAGATCACGGAACGAGCGCTTCAGGCCATGCAGGATAGCGGTGCGGACTGCACCGTCGCCTTCGGCGGCGGCTCGACCACCGGCCTCGGCAAGGCGATCGCTTATCGCCTCGATACGCCGCAGATCGTCATCCCTACCACCTATGCCGGCTCCGAAGTAACGCCAATCCTCGGGCAAACCCAGGCAGGCCGCAAGGAAACCGTGCGTGCGGCCTCCATCCTGCCGGAAGTGGTGATCTATGATCCGGAACTTACGCTCAGCCTGCCCGTTTCGATGACGATGACCAGCGGCCTCAATGCCATGGCCCATGCCGCCGAGGCGCTTTATGCCCGCGATCGCAATCCTATCTCGTCACTGATGGCGGTGGAGGGGCTGAGAGCGCTGGCCGAAGCCCTGCCGCAAATAACGAAAGCGCCGCGAGATCTGTCTGCGCGAAGCGCCGCGCTCTACGGCGCCTGGCTCTGCGGCACGGTGCTGGGCACGGTCGGCATGTCACTGCATCACAAGCTCTGCCACGTGCTCGGCGGGACATTCGATCTGCCTCACGCGGAAACTCACGCGATCGTCCTGCCGCATGCCATCGCCTTCAATTCCGGCGCCGCCGCTGCCGAGCTGCAGCCGATCGCCGAGATCTTCGGTGCATCGGCACCCGGCGCGGCGCTGCATGACTTTGCTGTGGCAATAGGCGCGCCAACGGCCCTCAAAGACATCGGATTGCCTGAGGCGGACCTCGACCGTGCCGCCGAGATTGCGACGGCCAATCCCTATTGGAA
>NZ_JAELTU010000693.1 GCF_016429015.1 Rhizobium sp. ASV20 | reverse complement strand
GGCTTGTATGACAAGGTCAAGGCGGCTATGCGAGCTGAACCTACTCCTCCACCGCTGAATGCCAAGGAGGCCGCTATGGCAGAGCGCTGGGCCGATGTTTGCTCTGTATTGATTGCCGACACAACCACGAATACCGTGAATCGCATAGTCTACCGACGCCTTGTCAAGCTCAAGTGCAATAACGAGCCAACTTCCGCAAACCAACCACCCACGCCATCAATTGCCCCTTATGAGACTCAGCTAGAAGAGGAATGGATTGAAGAAGCTGTTCTGGATTGGGACGAGTCTCTTGTCACTGCTTTGGACAAGGTTGTTCGCTTGAGCCCAGAGGTTAGCAAAGAAAGCTCAGCAGCGTCCTCACAAAGCCATGGCGAATATGGTGATAATGCGAGACGACACCTGACTCCCTCTC
>NZ_JAELTU010000692.1 GCF_016429015.1 Rhizobium sp. ASV20 | reverse complement strand
CCAGGGTAGCCACCTGAATGCCGACCCTGCTATGGTAAACAGCAATGGCTGCTTCGAGTTTGATCGAGTCATCAAATCTGGATACGTAGAGAAGCGCACAAAGACAAAGGTGCGCTTGCAGCCACCTCCCCCTACCTAGCCGACGAGACCCTGCTAACAGTCCCACGCAGAAATGGAAACCCGTTTACATTGTCCTCCGACCCAACTGCCTTTCCATGTACAAAAACGACAAGGAAACGAAATTGCGACATCAAATACACTTGTCCGATCTCTCCGCCATTGCTCTTCTCAAAGACCCCAAGCACAAGCGCGACAATGTCTTTGGCCTCTTCTCGCCGTCCAAGAACTTTCACCTCCAAGCTCCAACGTTGCAGGATGCGCAGGAATGGGTCGAGCTGATACGAAAGGATGC
>NZ_JAELTU010000691.1 GCF_016429015.1 Rhizobium sp. ASV20 | reverse complement strand
AGAAAAAGCTGTTGGTGCTTGTTGTATGGTCGCGGGCCCGTAGTGCTCCACTCCGCGTGCTGTTCTGCGCGCCAGCAATGAGTGCAGTGTGCATGCAACTAAGGCGGGAGTTGCGCTTAACCGATACTTTCTTTGCCCGGCCTGGCCCCGGTCCCATCACGAACTGCATGCCTGGTCGTGCTTGAGCTTCAACATCTTTCTGCCTGTGGCCTGGAGAAAGGACCGGATAAGAACGACTACTAAGGCACTCCAGAATACACCTTGCCGTATTTTCAACTTTGATTTTCAAGGATATATAGTCTCCTATTCGGCCGAGTGTTCCTATCTGCAAAAGGTAGATTCGATCGTCGACCGTCGAGCGCGTCAAAGCCCCAAGCTCGAAAAAGCTTCGCTGTTTCGCCAGCCATCCGAC
>NZ_JAELTU010000690.1 GCF_016429015.1 Rhizobium sp. ASV20 | reverse complement strand
AAGAGTATAGGGGCGTGTTCTGGTCAGTGGACTAGTCTAGTGTCCTCAGTAGACTAATATACTACGAGGATAAGGATACTAGTATTATACTAGTATTCTCCAACACCCAACTAGCCGCCGGCGCTAAAACGCGATATTGACGGGTTGGGGAAATTACACTGCGACGCTACGCCTGCGCTATTTGGCACCATGGGCAAAAGCCTCCCGCTGTCTAACTCGTAGTTCAAGTGAAAGAAACGAGACTATTTGAATCAAGGCGGGATACGCCGTAGAAAAAGACGAGATGCTACTGGAATTACATGTCGTGCTTGTTATGATGAGGCAAGTCCAGGTCAAGCAAGGTCACTAAAAATTTACAACAAAATTAGAATAAATTTCTCTCTGTTTTTTGCACTTTTACAGTCACGATGAC
>NZ_JAELTU010000689.1 GCF_016429015.1 Rhizobium sp. ASV20 | reverse complement strand
GAAGATCTCAGCAGAAATGGTCAGACGACTATTTCCCAATACGCAGGTCTCGGGAAAGACTAACTGGTGCTGATCACAATGTCGCTTCTCGTCCAACCGAAAAGCTTAATCGCCTTACGCATACCTCTCTCCGATTCGCGAGTGGTGTACTTCTCTGCAGTGTCGAAGAAGTTGATACCCAAGTCATACGCTTTCTTCATGCACGAAAATGCTTGCTCATCTTCAGCATAGCCTCCGTAGGTGAGCCAACCACCGAGGCCGATTGCCGAAACGTGAAGACCTGACTTGCCCAAGCGGCGGTAAGTCATGCCAGTATTTCGATGTTCTTCCCAAGCCATTTTTCCGGTTTTCAGTAAGAAGACATACAATACTTTGGCAGTAACTCGTTTCAAACCAATTGTCAAGTATAGTAA
>NZ_JAELTU010000688.1 GCF_016429015.1 Rhizobium sp. ASV20 | reverse complement strand
AAACAAAAGTGTAGATCGGTAAAACGCGCAAGATTGTTAATCGACGCTATCGGCGTCGCTCATATCACTCATCGAGGCATGGCCGCTGTCAACAGCCATGCCGACAAGGGTCTTGGTAATTGACAGGCAGCGTTCAACAACCTTGTCTCTAACATCAGTGTCAAGACCACTGTCCGTCCCAGCGCTGCCGCCCATCCAAAGCCGTAAGCTGCCTGCAATCTTTTCAAGCGATCGGTCAATGGCTGCCTCTTCGGTCTTGTCGCTCATGACTCGTTCCAGCAGGGACATGACAGCCGTGAAGCCGAGGAGCGTGATTTGCGTGTTGATTCTGGGAGACAACAGCGCTTCAATGACGCGGAGGCTCTGTGATGGTGTCACTACTGCGCCTTCTGTGCGGCACAGCTGGCCAATGG
>NZ_JAELTU010000687.1 GCF_016429015.1 Rhizobium sp. ASV20 | reverse complement strand
AATGCAAGCGCTGCATCCTCGTCACCCGATTAAATAACCACATGGGCTCATGTATCGGCAATAGCGGGCGGAATGCCAGCAGAGCCGCCGCACAGAAGCTAAATGGCAACTCGCAAAACGACTCGACGCCGCCGTCCTCACAAAAGGCAACTCCCGGCCCGGGATCACGAGCGTCGAGCCCTAGGAAGCGCGATGTTAGTGACGACGAAGATGAATCCGATTCGAGCCCAAAGAAGAAGAAGCTCAAGCAGAATAACTCGAAAAAGCTCATAATAAAATCCAAGAATGGAATAAAGCCAGACAAGGCCCGGATCGCGTCTCATCTCAGCCAGGAGCAGAAGCCTGACGACGACGATACGGATGAGCTGGCCAACAACTCTACAAACGAGAAAACTCCTACAAAAGCCGTCAAC
>NZ_JAELTU010000686.1 GCF_016429015.1 Rhizobium sp. ASV20 | reverse complement strand
GGATAGCCCAGTGGTCCCCAATCCATTCGTGGAAATCCAGGATACCGACCGTCGTCTCAGCCCTGAAATTGGGCGCAGTGGAACCGAGACGAAGGCTATGTCGTTGGGCGTGACTATGTGAGCACTGCGCAGTCAGTTGCGGTTTTACGATAAAACCAAAGGAGAACTCACCACGGCGCGCTAGGTTCGCCAGACATGTTTACACTTCGTGGTCAGGCGAACGAGGAGGAAGGGGTGTAATATAGTATCTGCCTACCAAGTCGTTGTCAAAACGTAAAAAGCGCCCAAACACTTTAAACTTGCGTCCGGCACGGAATTGTCGGCGCACTGCTGGATTACGTAAGATATCGCTTACCAAGATAGCGGACCCCGCGGAGCGGCGAAACACTGCTTGTGACTTTGCTCTCCTTGCA
>NZ_JAELTU010000685.1 GCF_016429015.1 Rhizobium sp. ASV20 | reverse complement strand
ATGATCCGCCTCCCCCCTATATATACACTCCAATAATTTCGTCGGCAGTGTCTGATGTGTATAAGAGAAAGTTTTTCCATTGTTTGTTTTTCTTTTATTTTTAATTTTTTTTTTTTTTTTTTTGGAGGAGCATACCATGAAGATGATGAGGTTGCCGATACCGATTAGTGCAGTGCCGATAATTGGTGCTATCCAGTGAACCTTGTATTCGGCTGTCCAGCCATACATGAATAGACCGGCCGGTAATAGTACGGCGCCGATTCGGAGCGGTGGGAGACGGTACTCGGGCTTGATGGAGCTTTCTTTCGGGTGTCCGTCGTCCGGTAGTTCGCCTGCTTCTGCGGCTTTTTTCTTGATATACCCTGTCTCTTATACACATCTGACGCTGCCGACGAAATACTTGGAGTGTAGGT
>NZ_JAELTU010000071.1 GCF_016429015.1 Rhizobium sp. ASV20 | reverse complement strand
GCATATGACCATGCTCCGCATCGCCCTCTACCAACCCGATATTCCCGGTAATACCGGCACGATCCTGCGGCTTGCTGCCTGCCTTGGCCTTGGCGTCGACATCATCGAGCCGGCCGGCTTCGACATATCCGACCGCAACCTCAAGCGCGCCGGCATGGATTACCTGTCAGCCGTCACCCTGACACGGCATGTCAACTGGGAACGTTTCGAGACGTGGCGCCGGGACAGCGGGCGCCGGCTGGTGCTCGCCTCCACCAAGGCGGCGCAGCCCTACACCGATTTTGCCTACCGAGACGACGACGTGCTTCTTTTCGGCCGTGAAAGCGCCGGCGTCCCCGATCATGTCCACGAAAAGGCCGACGGCCGTATCCTCATCCCCATGGTCGAGGGACAGCGCTCCATCAACGTCGCCATGTCTGCGGCGATGATATCGGGAGAAGCGCTGCGGCAGTCTCAATGGTCGTCGCCTCCCCCGGGATCGAATGTCGCACCCCGATAGGCGTTGGCATGCCGGATGAAGTGTGAGAAGCTTGGCTTTGGAATGCTCTAACTCAGGCAACCTTGGCGAGGTGACCCATGTTCCAGACAGCATTCACGCTTTCCCTTACGCAGTTCGCGCGCACATTGAGCCTCCCCGAGCGGCTGCAGCGCTCCCCTGCCCGAAATCTTGCGCTTGAGGGCCTCCGCCAGCGAAACCTTGCGTTGGATGCACTATTCTACGACATCAAGGTGATCACGCCCGAAGAAGCCTTTTACATCAGCGATTCGCTGGCTGCTGAAGGTGCGATCATGATTGTTCCGCCGAGCGGTGGCGCAGCGATAAGCCTTTGCGAAACGGTGGATGAGTTCGTGTTGCGGGGTGGTAGCAAAGTGCGAGCACTCGCTGTCGCCGGCATCGGCGGCTCGGCACTCGGCGCTGCCGCCTTCGCCCGCAATGTCGCCGATGCCGTGCAAGGGCCTGTTGCCGTCGTCGTGTCCGGCTACGGCATCGCGGACGCCATAACCGAGGTATTCGGCGGATTGTTCCTCTTCGGTCATCTGAGAGGCCTTCGCCCGTTTCTCGAAACGCTGGACGATCTCGCCGGCCGGCCCAAAGTCGGTGCGCATGGCGAGGAACCGGCAGGCCGCACCAGCCTCGATACGCGCACTGTGCAGGCGCTTCTTGCAGACACCCGCCTCTCCTTCGATTTACTGGTCGGCCATTCCAAGGGCAATCTGGTGCTCTCCGCCGCCCTGCACAACCTGTCCAAGCGAGCGGAAACTCGGGTGGCAAAGCACGCCGCACATTCTAAAATCGTGACGATCGGCGCCCGCATCGCGATGCCACCAGCCTTTACCGATGTGGTCGACGTCATGGGCGCATGGGACTGGTTCGGCGAAATCAACTCCCGCCCGTTCATCGATGCCGATCGACGCGTCTCCCATGCCTGGCATCACACGAATACTGACTTGAACGGGCACTTGCCCGTGACGACGACACTTAAGGAAATCCTTGCAGCTTCGACGCCTCTCGCCAAACGAAAGGCCGAGGAACGCGAGACAGAAACCTCCCCGGAATTGCCGACCGCGGCGGCTGAGCCCGTTGCTTCGGCCTTGCCGATCGGCCCCAAACCACGACCCGCGACGATCGAAGAAGTCAAGCAGGCCTTTGCTGCCGGGGCTGGCGCGGCAGCGAATACATCGCAGATTGAATCGGGCTCCCCCGAAGAGTTGCAGCCGCCTCAACCGCACTGAAACGTGCAGTGCGCAAATATTGATCCAATATGTCGCAAGCGACTGTGGACTATGGCTCAAGCAGGCGTATAATATTTAGCCGGCAAGCAAAAACACATCCTATGATCCAGTGGGATTCGGCGCTGAAATTCATGCCTTTTCAGTAGGTTATTATCGCTTTCGGAATCATTTCGATATGGTGGCATGAGAAAGATCTAGAAGAAAAATGGAATCCACCATCGTCATGATCAATCTGTTCGGCGCGGTCGGCTTGCTGCTGTTTGGCCTTGCACAGGTGAAGGACGGTGTGTCCCGCGCATTCGGCGCCCGCCTGAGAACCGGCCTTGCCAAGGGAACGCGTAGCAGTACGCGCTCGTTCGTATCGGGCTTCGTCGCGACGATCGCATTGCAGAGTTCCACCGCGACGGCACTCATGATCGCCTCCTTCGTCGAGCGCGACCTCGTTCTGCCGAGCATGGCGCAGATCGTCCTGCTTGGCGCCAATGTCGGCACCGCCGTCACGGCTTGGATCGTCGCGACGGGCATCGAATGGCTCTCTCCCCTCATCATTCTGATCGGCATCGTCCTCTATCGCCGCAAGTCGACGGCGCAGCAGGGAGCGGGTGCGGCTCTTATCGGCATCGGGCTCATGCTGCTCTCGCTGCAGCTGTTGAGCCTTGCCACCGCGCCGATGCGGCAATCGGCGGCGCTTGGCGCCTTCATCGGGCTGCTGGACGGCGCGTTGCCCGTCGCGCTTATCTTTTCGGCAGTGCTCGCTTTCGTATCGTCGTCCAGCCTTGCCGTCGTCGTGCTGATCCTGTCGCTTGCGTCCACAGGCATCTTGTCGCCGGCGCTGACGGTCGTCCTCGTGCTCGGCGCCAATCTCGGCGGCGCCGTTCCGCCCCTTGTGGCAACGCTTTCTGGCCCAGCGACCGCCCGGCGCGTCACCCTGGGTAACCTGATCGTGCGCGCCATCGGCTGCCTGATCGTGTTGCCGCTTGCAGGCTATATCGGCGACTGGATGCAAAGCCTTCATTTCTCGCCAGCCAAGCTGCCGGTGGACGTGCATCTGCTCTTCAACATCGCCCTGGCCATTTGCGCATGGCCCTTCTCGCGCCTGCTATCGAAGACCATGCTCAGGATCGTTCCCAACGACCCTCAAACCGACGACGGGCCGAAATTCCTTGACCAGCAGGCCCTTCAGACGCCAGTCGTGGCGCTTGCCAGTGCCACGCGCGAGGTTCTGGCCGTCGGCGATCTCATCGAGCGCATGCTGATCCGCACCGAGAACGCTTTCAATGACAACGACCTCACGCCGTTGAAAGAAGTCCCTGTGCTCGAGAAGCGAGTCGACCGAATCCAACAGGAAGTGAAGATTTACCTGTCGAAACTAGGGCGCGACGGGCTGGATGACGAGAACGGCCGGCGCTCCATCGTCATCATCGACTATGCGATCAATCTTGAACATATCGGCGACATCATCGAGAAAGGCCTTGCCGAACAGGTAACGAAGAAGATCGACAAAGGCCTGACTTTTTCAGAGGACGGGTATCGCGAGCTTCGAAGCCTCTTCAGCCTGACGGTCGACAACCTGCGCATCGCGCAGACGATCCTTGTCACGCGTGACTTCAATCTCGCCCGGCAGCTGATGGAGGTGAAAGTCGATGTCCGCAAACTCGAGAAGCAGTCTTCGGAACGCCATCTCGAAAGATTGCGTGACGGCCGCGTCGACAGCCTGCAAACCAGTTCGCTGCACCTGGATATGCTGCGCGACCTGAAACGCATCAATGCCCACATCGTCTCGGTGGCTCATCCCATCCTGGACGAAAGCGGGCTGCTCATCGAAAGCCGGTTGAGGAACACACAATAATAGCATCAGGCTCGTCGCCTGCCATTGCAACCGGCCGTTTCGTACGGTTCAATCCGCCGACGGCAAGCGCCGCATGGTGAATTCGATGCGATCGCCCTCGATCTGACGCCAGCTTTCGACTTCGGTCCAGTAGGCGGCTTTCGGGAATTCATCGAACCATTCGCGCGCCTTGGCACGTGCGTCGGGGCGACTGAGACAATAGGTCTCTCGAACGAACTCGCTCTTTCCACCGGCAGGATGCTCCTGCCTGTAGCGGAATATTCTGCTTCTCAACCCATCAAGGGGCGGCGGTCCGGGTATCTTCATGATCAAACCTCGCCTTTGAGAGAGGGAACATAATACCGCACCGAGAATTTGGCGAGTCGATTCTCCTGCGACGTCGCTGCACTGGCTGCGCCGTAGAGTTGCTGTTATTCACGATCACGATACATACGGTGCGAATCGCGGGCCGCCGGCTGCTCGCACCTTCGGAGAGCATGAATGGAACGACCCAATCTTCCCAAAGGACTACCTGAGGACATTGAAGCAAAGAAAGAGGCTGCCAGAGCCTGGTTCGAGAGCTTGCGCGACGCAATCTGCGCCGAATTCGAGAAGCTGGAAGACGAGCTTGCCGGACCTCTTTCCGATCAGGAGCCAGGAAGGTTCGTCGCCAAGGATTGGCTCAGGGAAAACGGTCAGGGCGGCGGCGGTCGCATGTCGATGATGGAAGGCCGCGTTTTCGAAAAGGTCGGCGTGCATACATCGACGGTCTATGGCGAATTCTCCCCCGACTTCCGCAACCAGATCCCTGGTGCTGAAGAAGATCCGCGCTTCTGGGCTTCGGGCTTGTCGCTGATCGCCCATCCCGTCAACCCGAACGTGCCGGCCGTGCATATGAATACTCGCATGGTGGTCACGACCAGCCACTGGTTCGGCGGTGGGGCCGACCTGACGCCGGTGCTCGACCGCCGGCGCACCCAGGAAGATCCGGATAGCGTCCTTTTCCATCGTGCCATGCAGATTGTCTGTGACCGCCACGACGTTGCGGACTACGAGCGCTACAAGTCCTGGTGCGATGAATATTTCTTCCTGAAGCATCGCAATGAGGCCCGCGGCATCGGCGGCATTTTCTTCGACTGGCTGCATTCGCCAGAAGAAGCGGGCGGCTGGAACGCAGACTTCGCCTTCACCCGCGACGTCGGGCGCGCCTTCTCCATGGTCTATCCGCGTATCGTTCGTTCGAACTTCAACGAGACATGGACCGAAGGCGAGCGTGACGAACAATTAATCCGTCGCGGGCGCTATGTTGAGTTCAATTTGTTATATGATCGGGGTACAATTTTCGGGCTGAAGACAGGCGGCAATGTCGAATCCATCTTGTCGTCCATGCCGCCGGTGGTGCGTTGGCCCTAGAGCCGGATGATTTCAGGTCACGTCGACCTGAAATCTGACGTCAAGGAAGCGGAGCATGATGTCGCCGGAAAGCCGCTTGTACTTTTCGGCATCATGCTCTGGGGCATTCAAAATAAAATGATCAGATAAGTCCTGAAATCGTCGGAGTAAGTGCCTAGGTTAAGTAATGCTCGTTTCAATCGGAGGAGGTTGTAATGGCAATACAGAATCAAGCCACGGAAGTTTCGAAGGAAGAGAAGCTTTCGCGCACAGCCGATAGCCCGGAATTTATCATCCGGCTAGCGGAAGACATGCGGACCCGCAGTGGATCCGATCTACCCCTCTCCTGTTTCATCGAGCAGGTGAGAATGCAGCTGGCGGGTAAGTCACCCGGCGACATCGTACGCATGGAGGCTGCTCGTTCTACAAAGCAGGTGCCCATTACAAGGTATCAATCGTCAGACTGCTTTAAATCCTGGGCGATGCCGGACTAGAGTCCGGGACTATACGTCCGGCAAGCCAAAGAGCCTTGCCGGACAGGAAACCTTTCCCCGCCCGTTGCGTTTAGCCTTCATGTCCTTCGGCATGAAGGATCATGGCGATGTCGAAGAATGAGGAGGAAGATATGCGACTGTTTGAATGCGGTACGCTTGTACCCGGGTGCGCATGGCATACGCGCGCCAAGGACGACGCCGAAGTAGTTCGTCGCGCTGTCGAGCATTTGCGTGATGCGCATGGAGAAACAATCGTCCGGGAAAACATGGTCGACAATATCAAGGCTCGCATCCGTGACGAGGCGCACGCCGCCTGATCGGCTCGGCGCCTGTCAGGGCTTTGCGAGATTCGTCAACCGGGCGAGCAGGCTCGCCCGGTCATCTGCGAAATTTCCTTCGAGCCATTCCTGTTCCAGCTTGCCCAGAAGCTCGCCAACGCGCGGACCTGCATTGACACCCGCAGCAAGGGCGTCTGCTCCGCTGAGTGGGAAAGCGGGTTTCTTCCACTTTGCCACGCGTTCCAGCAACTTACCGAGCCGTGCGGTGCGGGCCATCTCCTCGAAATCGCCCTCAGCCTTGGCGCGCGCGGTGGCCAGCGCCAGTTTCAGACGGACCGCCACACCGGATGGATCGTGGCGATAGAGCAGGCGATCGAAGGCGGCTTCCGAAATGTCATCCTTGATAACGGGCGCATTCGCCCAAGCTTGCAGGGAGGCTGCCTCGGCCTTGGATAAACGCAGGCGCTCGGCCAGCTTTGCCAGCCTCGCCGCGTCGGGCGGCACGATGGCGGCAAGCCGCAGCAAAGGATCTGCGGCCCAGCCGAGAGCCTGCTCGGCGGCAATCAGGGCTGGAACTGCATCAATACCCCATTTTTCGGTTTCCGGCAGCACCTCGGTCAGTACGCCCACCTGACGCATCCACAGTAATGCCCGCCCGGGGTCCCTGGCCGAAAGCAGCTTCTTCATCTCCGACCAGACACGTTCAGCAGACAGCGTCGCGATCTTCGTTCGCGCGGCCGCGCAGGCGCGCAATCCATCTGCATCCGGACGGCCGTTGCCGTAATGGGCGAAGAAACGGAAAAAGCGCAATATGCGCAAATGATCTTCGGCAATTCGAGTCGCGGCATCGCCGATGAAGCGGATATTGCGGCGCTCGAGGTCGGCAAGGCCGCCAACGAGGTCCACGACTTCACCGTTGGCCGCGGCGTAAAGTGCGTTGATCGTCAAGTCGCGCCGTTCCGCATCCGCCTGCCAATCTTCGCTGAACGCCACGACTGCGCGGCGGCCATCCGTTTCCACGTCCCGCCGCAAGGTGGTGATCTCAAACGGCTTGCCGTCGATGACCAGAGTGACGGTCCCATGTGCGATGCCCGTCGGCACGGCCTTGATCCCGGCCGCCCCTGCCCGTTCGACCACGGCTTCTGGCAACAAGGTCGTGGCGATATCGATATCGGCGACCGGCAGTTCCATGAGACTGTTGCGCACAGCGCCGCCAACGACGCGGCCCTCGCCGCCATCGGCATTCAAAAGCGAAAGCACCCGCTGCAGTGCCTCATCGCGAAACCAGGCCTCACCGGCAACGGACGTCATGTGTAAAGCCTTTCATAAAGCGTGCGCACAATGCTCGCGGTAATGCCCCAGATCATGCGCTGTCCATAGGGCATGCGATAGAAATGCCGTTCGATCCCCTGCCAGAGCATGGTATCGGTCGCATGATGGCTGGGATTCATCAGAAACGAGAGCGGGACCTCGAAAGCATCCTCGACCTCCGTCGGATTGAGAGCCAGATCGAAGCCAGGTTTCACCACGGCAAGGATAGGCGTTATGCGGAAGCCGGTCGCAGCCAGATAGTTCGGCAGGCGCGCAACGGGTTCGATGAAGATATCGGCAAGCCCGATTTCCTCGCCAGCCTCGCGCACAGCAGCCATTTCCGGCGACGCATCCTCGGGGTCGATGGCGCCGCCCGGAAAGGCAATCTGACCGGAATGCTTGCGCAAGGTCGAGGTTCTGAGCGTGAAGATCACCTTGGCGTCATCGCCATTGTCGACCACCGGCACCAATACGGCCGCATCCTTCAGCTTCAGCCCCTCGACATGCGATATGGTCTCGGGATTGAGGCGATGATCACCGTGGTCGCGCCAGGCGAGTTCGACGGGACGACCGCTCTGATGGAGGGCACGACGCCGAAACTCATCGGCAGAATAAAGCGGGAATTCACTCATCGCGTCAGCGCATCCAATTCGGCAACCGGCATGATCGGGAATATCGAACCGCCGGAGCGCACGCAGAACATCTCGCGTCCGGCGATCTCAATGGGTTCACCAAGCTCGACGAGATCATACATGACCGCGCGTGTCACCAGCGCTTCAAGCCGCCCGCGAACATGCAGGTAAGGTTTCAGTTCGTCATTTTCACCTCGGATGACGAAACGGATCGGATGATCCCTGCCTGCCTCGACGACATCGCCGACATTGGTGCGGAAGGTCAGCACACGCCGGCCGTCACGCTCTGTCACGCTCATTTCGACGGCGACGAAGGGCGCATCGACCACGCGGATGCCGACCTTTTCCACAGGCGTGACGAGATAGGTCTTTCCGTCGTCATCCTTACGCAGAACGGTAGAGAACAGCCGCACCAGCGGTGCACGCCCGATCGGTGTGCCGAGATAGAACCAGGTTCCATCAGGCCGGATTTCCATGTCGATATCGCCGCAGAACGGCGGATTCCAGCGCTCGACGGGCGGCGGACCCTTTTTGTTACCGCCGCTATCACCGGCGGCGCGCGAAATCAGTGCCGCCAAGCTCGCCGCGTCGCCCGTTGCCCTGATTTCCTCGGTTGCCATTCTTCCGTCCCGGTTGGCGGTTAGTCACGAATACGACAGTTTCTCACGAGATAGTCATTCGAAACGCGCTTGTCAGCCATGTTCGTGGCGATAAGTTGTATTGATTATGGGGCAAATGTGTAAGGTCTGCGAATCGCGCGCACCGTTTTTCTGCCACTGGAGACGCAAATGGGCATGATCAAATCGACCGAAACGAGCCTCGACGAGCAGGCCATCATCGCTGCAGCCGAAAAGGCGCTGAATGATATAGCCCGCATCCGCGAAGAGGTCTCCAAGGTCATTTTCGGTCAGGAAAGCGTCGTGGAAAACACGCTGCTTGCCGTGCTCGCCGGTGGTCATGCCCTGCTGGTCGGCGTGCCCGGCCTCGCCAAGACCAAACTCGTGACAACGCTCGGCGCCGTCCTCGGCCTTGACTCCAATCGCGTGCAGTTTACGCCTGACCTGATGCCCTCGGACATTATCGGCTCCGAAGTCATGGACCAGGATGAAACCGGCCGCCGCTCCTTCCGCTTCGTCAAGGGTCCTGTTTTCGCGCAATTGCTGATGGCCGACGAAATCAACCGTGCCTCGCCGCGCACGCAATCGGCCCTGCTGCAGTCCATGCAGGAATATCACGTCACCATCGCCGGCCAGCGCTACGATCTCCCCGCTCCTTTCCACGTTCTCGCGACGCAGAACCCGCTTGAGCAGGAAGGCACGTACCCGCTGCCGGAAGCCCAGCTCGACCGCTTCCTCCTGCAGGTCGATGTCGATTATCCCGAACTTGCCGACGAGCGCCGCATCCTGCTCGAAACCACCGGCCTCAGCGAAGCGACGCCACAGGCCGTCATCGATGCCGCACGCCTGCTTGAGATCCAGCAGTTGATCCGTCAGATGCCCGTCAGCGACGGCGTGGTCGACGCGATCCTGTCTCTCGTACGTTCCGCCCGTCCCGGTCAGGGCAATGCCTCGACCGACAAGCATGTCGCCTGGGGCCCCGGCCCGCGCGCCGGCCAGGCCATGATGCTCTGCGCCCGCGCCCGCGCACTTTACGAAGGCCGCCTTGCACCGTCGATTGACGACGTCCATGCGCTTGCAGAACCGGTGCTCGAGCATCGCATGGCGCTGACCTTTGCGGCCCGTGCCGAGGGCATGTCCGTGCGCGATGTCATTGCAGGGCTGGTAAAGCAGTCAAGAACGTAAGCCGGATGTCGAGGAGAGTATAGCGCGTGGCATCCATCGGACAGATCGTCGGACCGACTTCGGGCAATGATGCGCTCTCTAGAGCCCGCAGCCGCGCCGCCCTCGTGCCGGATTGCCTTGTCGAAGCCAAGCGCATCGCCAACACAGTGATTGCCGGCTGGCACGGCCGGCGCAAGCGCGGCATCGGCGAGAATTTCTGGCAGTTCCGCCCCTATACCGAAGGCGAGAGCCTTTCGCGCATCGACTGGCGCCGCTCGGCCCGCGACGATCATACCTATATCCGCGACCATGAGTGGGAGGCCGCCCATACCATCTGGCTCTGGGCGGATCTCTCGCCATCCATGATGTATAAATCGACCTACGGCCACGTTTCCAAGGAAGGCCGTGCACTGGTCATCATGCTGGCGCTTGCCGAGATCCTGTCGCGCTCGGGCGAACGGATCGGCTGCCCAGGCGTCATGGAGCCGGTTTCGACCCGCAACGCCGCCGAACGACTGGCTGCGGCCCTGATGCATACGCCGCTTGAAGGCGGCCTGCCGCAGACGGCAATGATCCGCGGCTGGAGCGATATCGTGCTGATCGGCGATTTTCTCGATGATGCCGACAGCGTCATGAGCCGGATCGGGCCACTGGCACGCCGCGGGCTGCGCGGTCACGTCATCGAAGTCGCAGATCCTGCGGAGGAGATCTTTCCCTACAGCGGGCGCACCGAGTTCAGCGACCCTGAAACCGGCTCGAAACTGATGGCCGGTCGCGCCGAAAACCTGCGCGAGGACTATCAGCGCGCCTATCTCGCCCGCCGTGAAAATCTCGGCCAATCGCTACGCCATCTCGGCTGGACCTTCGTCAGCCATCGCACCGATCACCTGGCGTCGGAAGCGCTGGTGGCCGTGCACATGTATCTTTCCGGCATGCCTGCACGCGTCGCGTCAGGAGGGCAGCCATGAGCGGGCTTTCCTTCGCATTCGCTTCGCCGGCCATCCTCGCGGCTCTGATCCTGCTTCCGGCGATCTGGTGGCTCCTGCGTCTGACACCCCCACAGCCACGCGTGGAAGTCTTCCCGCCGCTGAGAATTCTGGCGTCGATCCTCAAGCGAGAGGAAACGCCGGCGCGCAGCCCGTGGTGGCTGACGCTGCTGCGCATGCTGCTAGCTGCCCTGGTGATCCTCGCGATCGCCAATCCGATGTTCAATCCGCGCACCAATACCCTGTCGAGCGGCGGCCCATTGGTTTTGATGATCGACAACAGCTGGGCGAGCGCTTCGGACTGGGATCGCCGTGTCCGAACCGCCGATGCTCTGATCGACGATGCCGATGCCAAGGGCATTCCGGTATCGATCGCCTTTACCGCCGAGCAGAGCAATGACGCGACGCCTGGCGCTGCGACGACCGCACGCGACAAGCTTCATGCGATGAACCCGAGACCGCTGGTGCCCGACAGGCAGAGAACTGCCGATGCCGTCAAGACCGCGCTTAATGGCGGCAAGCCCGGAACGATCGCCTTCATCTCCGATGGAATCGAGGCGAAGGAAAAGGACGATATCGTCAGCCGGCTGGCCGCCCTTCAGCCAAGCGAACTGCGGCTCATCGAAGGCAATGGCAACGACATCCTCGCAATCACCGGCGCGTCCAACAACGTCAATGACATGAGCGTTACCGCGACACGGTTGAATGGAGCCAACCCGCTCCACCTGCAACTGACGGCACAGGACAATCAGGGCCGGCCCATCGCTGCCGGAGCGCTCGATTTTGCGGGCGGCCAAACCGTTGCGACCGGCTCGATCACCGCTCCCTTCGAGATGCGAAACGATTTCGCCCGCATCGGCGTCGACCGTTATGCGAACGCCGGCACAGTGCACCTGCTGGACGATGGCTTTCGACGACGCCGCGTAGCGCTCCTGTCCGGCCAGGCCGCCGACGAATTCCAGCCGATCCTGTCACCGCTCTACTACATCCAGCGCGCTCTTCAGCCCTACGCCGATCTGACCCAACCTAACAGCGCGGATCTGGCGAAGGCCATCCCGCAATTGCTGACCGGCAATCCCTCCGTGATCATCATGGCCGATGTCGGCCGTCTGCCGCAGGAAAGCTACGCGCCGCTGCAGCGCTGGATTGAAAATGGCGGTACGCTGATCCGTTTCGCCGGTCCGCGTCTTGCCGCAGCCCCCGCCGACGACCCGCTCGTTCCCGTGACGTTGCGACAAGGCGAGCGGACGTTCGGTGGCGCGCTGTCCTGGGCCGAGCCGCAGCCGCTCGCCGACTTTCCTTCCTTCGGCCCCTTCGCCGGCATGCCGAAGCCGAACAATGTCCTGATCAAACGGCAGGTTCTGGCGGAGCCGACACCGGATCTTGCCGAACGCACCTGGGCTAGCCTTGCCGATGGAACGCCCCTCGTTACCGAAAAGCAAATGCGGGCCGGCCGCATCGTTCTCTTCCATGTGAGCGCCGAACCGCAATGGTCTGATCTGCCGATATCGGGCGATTTCGTCGAAATGCTCCGCCGTATCGTCCAGCTCTCCCGCTCCGGCGGCGTCAACTCGGTTGAAGGAGCAGCGAAGACGGTCGAGGCGTTGCCGCCATACAGGCTTCTGACGGCCAAGGGCGTACTGACCAGCGAAATCGGCAGCGCGCGCCCGCTCGAACCGAGCATCAAGGGAGCGCCCGTCGCCAGCTTCGACAATCCGCCCGGCCTTTACGGCTCCGAAGAAGGCTTTTCCGCCGTCAACGTCTTGGGCCCCGGCGCCACGCTCAAGCCATTGGATGCAGCGGCCGGAACAGTCGCACGGGAAGACCTGATCGGTGGAGAAGCATGGTCTGCAAAGCCGATCCTCTTCACCCTCGCCTTCCTGGTCCTTTTGGCCGATAGCCTGATCGTGCTTTTCATGAACGGTATTTTTCCACGCCTCGGCAGATCGGCAAAGGCTGCCGCCGGTGGCGCAGCCTTGCTGCTGCTGGCTCTTTCGATCGCGACCTTCCTGCATCCGGCAAATGCCTTGGCCGACGATTCAAAGCCGGGCGACGACACCATCTATTCGCGGCTGGACAAGACGCATCTCGCCTATGTCGTAACGGGCGAGTCAGAGGTCGACCATATTTCCGAACGCGGCCTCGCCGGCCTTTCAGACTACCTGACCTATCGGACGACCCTGGAGCCCGGGGCACCTGTCGGACTGGACCTGACGAAAGACGAGCTCGCTTTCTATCCGCTGATCTACTGGCCGATATCGGCGACGGCGCCGATGCCGTCCAACGACGCGATCAACCGGATCGATGCCTATATGCGCAACGGCGGCACAGTGCTTTTCGATACGCGCGACGCTATCAATACGATGGGCGACAGCTCTTCCCCCGGCCCGAACGGCCAGCGGCTGCAGCAGATCCTCGCCAATCTCGATATACCTGCGCTCGAGCCGGTGCCGGCTGGCCATGTGTTGACCAAGTCCTTCTATCTGCTCTCGAGCTTTCCCGGCCGTTATGCCGATAGCCCACTCTGGGTGGAGGCCAGGCAGGATAGCCGCCGAGACGGCAATGCTGTTGCCTCCTCGGATGGCGTGACTCCGATCATGATCACTGGCAACGACTTTGCCGGCGCATGGGCGATCGACGAAAACGGCTCGCCGCTGTTGCCGACCGTACCGCCGGACGAGACACAGCGCGAATATGCCTACCGCAGCGGCGTCAACATCATGATGTATATGCTGACCGGCAACTATAAGTCGGACCAGGTGCACGTCGGAGACATCTTGCAACGGTTGGGGCAATGAGATGAATATCGGTTTTGCCCCCTTCCTGCCCTGGCCGGTGCTATCGGCCCTTGCGGTGGTGACGCTTGCCATCGCAGCACTTGCGATCTACCGACGCCTGCGCGGCAGCTGGATCCGAGCCCTCGCCGGCTTCGCGCTGCTGATCGCACTCGCCAATCCTGTGCTGATGCAGGAAGACCGCGACCAGCTGACGACGATCGTCCCCGTCATCATCGACCGAAGCCTCAGCCAGCAGACGCCCGAGCGCACCAAGATGACGGATGATGCGCTGGCCATGCTGAAGGACCGGCTGGCGCAATTCCCGCGTATTGAGCCACGCTTCGTCGATGTGCAGGACCCTGCCGAGTCGGATTCGCCGTCGACGCGGCTGTTCACGGCCCTCTCCTCTGCCATTGCGGATGTGCCGCCTGCGCGCATCGGCGCCGCGATCTTCCTGACTGACGGACAGATCCACGACATCCCGGGCGTGAACCAGCAGCTCGGCTTCGACGCCCCGATCCATGGCCTGATCACCGGCAAGCCGGATGAATTCGACCGCCGGATCGAAGTTGTCCGTGCTCCTCGCTTCGGCCTCGTCAACGAGGAGCAGCAGCTGGTTTTCCATGTCGTTGATGACGGCAAGAGCCCCGGCGGCCTTGCCGATGTCACCATCAAGATGAATGGCGACGAGATCGCCACCCTGCAGGCGACGCCTGGTCAGGATACGCCGTTCAGCTTCAAGGTACCGCGCGCCGGCAACAACGTCCTCGAATTCTCCGTCGCCGAAGTCCCCGGCGAAGTCACGCCGGTCAACAACCGCACGGTTCAGTTGATAGAAGGCATCCGCCAGAACATGCGCGTCCTGCTGGTTTCGGGCGAACCGCATGCGGGCGAACGCGCTTGGCGCAACCTGTTGAAATCGGATCCGTCCGTCGACCTCGTGCACTTCACCATTCTGCGGCCGCCAGACAAGCAGGACGGCACGCCGATCAACGAACTGTCGCTGATCGCCTTCCCGACACGCGAACTCTTCGTCGACAAGATCAGCTCTTTCGACTTGATTATCTTCGACCGTTACCAGGACCGCCAGAACGTCCTGCCGACGATCTATTATGATTACATGGCACAATACGTCGAGAATGGCGGGGCCCTGCTCGTGGCCGCCGGCCCCGAACACGCTGGCGGCAACTCGATCGCGCTGACTCCGCTCGCCTCGGTTCTGCCCGCAGAGCCGACGGGCCAGATGATCGAGAAACCCTTCTATCCCCGCCTCTCCGACCAGGGCCGCAAACACCCGGTGACGCGCGGTCTCGACGGGTCGGACACCGAGCCGCCGCATTGGGGACGCTGGTTCCGCACCGTCGACGTCGAAAAGCCCCAGGGGCAAACAGTCATGGTCGGCGCAGATAACAGCCCGTTGCTGGTGCTCAACCGCGTCGGTCAGGGTCGTGTCGCCATGCTGCTCTCTGACCAGGGCTGGTTGTGGGCACGCGGCTTCGAAGGCGGCGGTCCGCATGTGTCGCTCTATCGCCGCATCGCCCATTGGCTGCTGAAGGAGCCGGCTCTGGAGGAGGAAGCGCTGACGGCGAATGCATCCGGCCGCACGCTGCAAGTCACGCGTCAGACGGTCGGGGACGATCCCGGCGCCGCCACGATCAAGTCGCCCTCCGGAAAGACGCTGAGCTTGCCTTTGAAGCAAACGCAGCCCGGCTTGTATCAGGCCCAGAAGCATATGGATGAGATCGGTCTCTACCAGATCAGCGACGGCAATCTTTCGACGCTGGTGCATATCGGCGCCATCGACGCTCCTGAGTTCAAGGCGATGATCTCGACCACCGAAACGCTGAAGCCGCTGGCGCAGAAGACCAAGGGTCTTGTCACCCGTGTCGCAAGCGCCAATGGTGGCGTCACGGTCCCGCAGATCCTGCCGGTTCGCGGCGCGGTGCGCGTTGCAGACGGCCAGCGACTAACCGTCCGCATGACCGACGAAACCGTGCTCAAGGGGATCAACACCCTGCCACTATTCGCAGGCTTTGCCGGCCTTGCCCTCCTCCTCTTTGCCTTCTCGGCCACATGGTGGCGTGAAGGACGGTAAACATGATGACAGAATTCGATATTACGGACGCGCCCTCCGACGCCGATCTCGCGGCGATCAGCCAAGGCCTCACAGCCTTCAATGCCGCCGATATCGGCGCATCCCAGCGCAGGTCGCTGGCCGTGCTCATCCGGGACGGCGAAGGCAAGACCATTGGCGGCATCTCCGGCTACACAGGCTGGGGATGGCTGTTCACGCAATGGCTCTTCGTGCCTGACACCCTGCGCGGCCAGGGCATGGCAGGCAAGCTGCTCGATGCGGCGGAAGCCGAAGCAGCAGCCCGCGGCTGCTTCGCGGCGTGGATCGATACCTTCAATCCACAGGCGTTACGCGCCTACCAACGGCAGGGCTATGTGATTTTCGGGGAGCTGCCGGATTTTCCGGTCGGCCGCAGCCGTTTCTTCCTGCAGAAAAAGCTAGCGCCGCGCTGAGTCCAGCACGGCGGTCATTGTCCATCTATTCCGGATCTTATACCGCGATCGCGGTCAAAGGCTCGATCTCATCGAAATCTTCGTCCTCGGCGATAAGGGTGTCATCCCGCCAGGCGATGGTTCCCTGCAGCCGCTCATGCGTATCGGCAGCGATCGGCACCACCAGAACACGGTTCGGATCGACCGGCCCCGGAAACGCCAGAGCGTTGTAGGCGACCTTTTCGAAACCGAGCGGACAATAGTAAGGTGGATCGCCGACGAGGATGACAGCCTCCGACCCCTTCCGCTTAGCCGCTTCAACAGCAATGCGCACGAGTTCGCGGCCAATACCCTTGTTCTTGTGCGATGGCCGAACCGCAAGCGGCCCGAGCAGGTGTCCTTTGACGGTACCGGCGAAAACCGGCGTCATCCGGACCGACGCAATCGTCTCGCCGTCATCGGCGCAGATGAAGGACAACGCAAGATCGTGCGGTCCCTGTTCGCGAATCCGCGCTGCGGCGCGGGTGAACCGGCCAGGGCCAAATGCTTCTTCGTTGATGATTTCGATGGCAGCGTCGTGCGACGCATCCTCAGTGAGGTAGATCAGATCGTGCTTGTACATTGGACCAAGAAAACCAGATAGACAGACGGAATTGTTCTCGAAGGCGCTCGTGGAGCGTTCGGGATCATCGGCGTCGTCGCAGGCTTCTGGTTACTTTCATGACAAGTGGTCCTCAAAGTGTGACAAGCCCGATAGCAGGAAATATCCAGCGCGTCCAATGCAAAATGCACGCTGCCGTCAGTTGATGCAAGATCGTGTCCGCATGATGACAGCGACGCAAAATACCGGCCTCTCCCATGCACCGACATCGTAGATTGCGTTGGCTACGCAGTGTTCATCGTTTATCAGCTCGAAATTTCGCTGCTATGACGTATCTTCCGCACCATCCTCTCCAGAATTCCGAAAGGGCAGAACAATGGGCATGTTGGTAGACGGCATCTGGCACGATGTCTGGTACGACACCAAGGAAACAAAAGGCCATTTCAAGCGCGCCGCCTCGCAATTCCGCAACTGGATTACCCCTGACGGTGCAGCCGGTCCTACCGGAACCGGCGGCTTCAAGGCAGAAGCCGGGCGTTACCATCTCTATGTTTCGCTTGCCTGCCCTTGGGCACATCGCACCTTGATCTTCCGCAAGCTGAAGAAGCTGGAGGATCTGATCCCGGTCTCGATCGTCGATCCCCTGATGCTGGAAAACGGCTGGGAGTTCAAAGGAACGGACGGCGGAACGATCGATCCTCTTTTCGGCGCGAAAACGCTGTGGGAGGTCTACGTCAAGGCCGACCCGCATTATTCCGGCCGGGTGACGGTTCCCGTCCTCTGGGACAAGCAGACCGGCACGATCGTCAACAACGAATCAGCCGAAATCATCCGCATGTTCAACAGCGCCTTCGACGAACTGACCGGCTCGCGCGAGGATTTCTATCCCGCCGATCTGCACGCCGAGATCGATGCCCTGAACAGCGTCGTCTACGACACGGTCAACAACGGCGTCTACAAGGCCGGCTTTGCGACGACGCAGGAAGCCTATGAAGATGGTGCCCGACGCCTTTTCGAAACGCTCGATATGCTTGACAAGAGGCTATCGACGCAGCGCTACCTATTTGGCGAACGTCTGACCGAAGCCGATTGGCGGCTCTTCACCACGCTGGTTCGTTTCGATGCTGTCTATGTCGGCCATTTCAAATGCAACATCCGTCGCATTGCCGACTATGCGAACCTCTCCGCATATCTTCGCGACCTTTATCAGTTTGCCGGCGTGGCGGAGACCGTGAACATCGCCCACATCAAGAACCACTACTATCGCAGCCACAGAGCCATCAACCCCACAGGCATCGTTCCGATCGGCCCCGAGCTGGATTTCGATCGCCCGCATGGCCGGGAGCGGCTCGCAAAGGCGGCTTGATCTGGAAACAGGGGCATCCCGCCGTCGGATGACGACCGGGCGGGATTACCAATAGCTGGAAGGGCGCGCAGTGCCTTCCAGCTCTTCCAGCCTGCGAAACGTCGCCCTCGTCGTTCCCGGCGGGAGTGCGTCGCGCGGGAAGAAACCGCTCTCGACGATTTCGCGGTCCGGTTTGCGTGGAGCAGTCTGCGTCACCTCGACACGGTAAAAGACGACGTGATCGCGCTTGCTGGTGTGATTGTTGAAATAGACCTGGAAGAGCTGCGGCTCGCCCGAGATCACCAGATTGCCTTCCTCGCGCAATTCCTTCTCAAGCGCCTGTTCCACCGTCTCATGCCGTTCGACGCCGCCGCCGGGCATGTGCCAGCCGGCAATATAGGAATGGCGCACCAGAAAGATCCGCCCTTCAGCGTCGAAACATGCGGCACGCACGCCCAGCGTCATGCTGCGTGTCAACGCGAAATAGACGTGCAGAGCCCGGCCAAACAGCTTCGCCCATACACTACTCTTTTCTTCTCGTGCGATCTTGTCGTTCATGCGCAAACCGTAGTGCCCCACCCCTTATTCAAACCGGCGATCTATTTGTTTTGGCGATAGAGTGGGCTATGTCTCACCGCATGTTCAAGCTCGCGCACATTTCCGACGTTCATCTCGGCCCCCTGCCACGCCTTTCGATCAGAGAGCTCGCCTCCAAACGCATCACCGGATTTGTGAACTGGCACCGGAACCGACGCAAGCATCTTTTTGGCAATACGCTCGACCTCCTTCTGGACGATATCAAGGCGAAAGAGGCGGATCATCTGGCGGTGACGGGCGATCTCGTCAATCTTGCCAGCGGCATCGAGATCGAGACTGCGGCTGCCTGGCTGAAGACGGTCGGCGACCCTTTGAACACCTCGGTCGTTCCTGGCAATCACGACGCCTATGTGCCTGGATCCTACGAAAAGGCCATGCGCGCATGGTATCCCTATGTCAAAGGGGACCGCGCTCCCACGGAATGGCAGGAAGATCGGCATGTCTTCCCCTACCTGCGGATCCGGGATCAGGTCGCATTGATCGGCTGCTCCACCGCGGTCGCCACGCCGCCCTTCGCAGCCAGCGGCTTTTATTCGGCTCGCCAGGCACGCGAGACGGTCAACATGCTTCGCGCCGCCGGCGATGCCGGGCTCTTCCGCGTCGTCCTGATCCACCACCCGCCGATCCGCGGCGCCACGAGCTTCTACAAGCGCATGATCGGCATTCGCCGTTTCGCGGCCGCCATCTCGACCGGTGGTGCCGAGCTGGTTCTTCATGGCCACACTCATCTCAATACCCTGCACTGGCTGCGCGGCCATGCCGGGCCTGTGCCGGTCGTTGGCATTGCATCGGCATCTCAGAGCATCGGCGGCTTCAAACCGCCGGCCGCATACAATCTCTTCACGATCGCCGGTCGCCCGGGCGCCTGGCAGTTGAAGGCGGAACGCTACGGCCTCGACGCAACAGGCGAAGGCGTTGAAAAAAACGGTATCGATATCCTGGCGCCGTGAAGGACGTTTTGCGATCCTGAATCCCATCGTTTCGGTAGCGCTTTCTAAGATGCGGAGCTACAATCGTAATCTAGGAATCTCGGAGGATGGCATGGGTCTCAAGGTCACGACGAAGAACTCCGCAATGACCGCTCTGGTTGCGGGATTTTTGCTTGCCACCAGCCCGCAGGCTTTTGCGGCCGGTTCTGAAAGCGATGAAACCGCCCCGCCGCCAACGAGCAAGACCACGACCGAGTGCACCGACGGCAAGGTATGGGATAAGGATAAGAAGGAATGCGTGAAGCCGAAGGAAAGCGGCTTCAACGACGACGAGCTGTTTCGGGCCGCGCGCGAGTTCGCCTATGCCGGCCAGTATGAGAATGCCATTACCGTTCTGAAGCTCGCCAAAGACCAGAACGATCCCCGCATCCTCAACTATCTCGGCTATTCCAATCGCAAGGCTGGCCGCATGGAGCTTGGCATGAGCTACTATCGCAAGGCCCTGCAGCATGATGCCAATTACATTCTGGCGCGCTCCTACATGGGGCAGGCTCTGCTCGAGCAGGGCGATGTTCAGGGCGCGCGCGTTCAGCTCGTCGAAATCCGTGATCGCGGCGGCGAGAATACCTGGGCCTATCGCTCGCTGCAGCAATCACTCAAAGGCCATGTCGTTTACTGAGGAGTGATCCATGGCATGCTGGCGACTCGCCAACTCGATGACAGGCACCCAAGCGGGTATTTTTGAAGGCTTGCGAAGCAGCACGAAAATGGTTCATACCAACACAGGACGATCATTCCATTCGCATCGCCCTTTCCACGGGAAAGGCCTCGATTTGCAGGAAGAGACCGCCCTCGTCACAACCTCCAACGTCCCTTCGGAACCCCTATGCCCACGCCGGTAGCTGCCATCGATATCAGACGAGATTTGGTCGGCCTCCTTCCGAAACTCCGCCGTTTCGCGATAACGTTGACCGGCGACCTGACGGAAGCCGATGAACTCGTCCAGAGCATCTGTCAGCGCGGCATCGCCAAGTTCCATCTCTGGAATGGCCTCGGAAAGCTGGAAAGCTGGCTTTATACGATGGCCCGTAATCAATGGATCGATGAAGCCCGGCGTCATAAACTGCGCTCCACCGCCAAGGGCAACGCTCTCGAACAGGGAGAACTGGCGTCCGGCCTGCATCCAAATCCGGTGGAAGCCGGCGAAGCGCATCGTTTGGTCACATCTTTGCCCGAAGGACTTGCCAGTGTCTTCCTGCTGGTCGATGTCGAAGGACATAACTACAAGCAGGCGGCCGATATTCTCGGCATCCCCTTGTCGGCATTAACGTCGCGGCTCTCCAGCGCCCGCCTCTATCTCGCCTCTCAAGGTCACAGCCGTTCGTCTCGAAGGTTTTAAGCAGTGCAGGACATGAAGAAAATGCCGCTCGAAATTCGCCTGTCCGCCTTTATGGATGGCGAGATGAGCCGTGACGAAAAGGAAGAGCTGGAAAAGCTGATCGCCTCGGATCCGGAGGCGCGCCGAATTCTCGATGAGCTGAGACATGGTTCCGATGTTGGCCGAAAGGCTTTCGAAGAGGTTCTGAAAGAACCGGTCCCGCTTGCACTCGTGCGGTCCATAAAGAGCGCGCAACCTCCGAAATCACGCGACGCCGCCGCCCCTCGCCTCGCGCGTCCTTCATTCAAACTGGCGCCGACTGGCAGGCAATCGCTTGCCGCGGCACTCATCCTGTTCGTTCTCGGTGGCGGCATCGGCTATCTCTTCGGCATGCAGCCGGCGGATGTCCCCGTGGCCGCGCCCCTTACTCCGGCACAAGCAACGGTGCGCAACTGGCTTGACGACATCGCCGCCTACCATCGCATCTATTCGCGGCAACCGCGCCATATGGTCGAAATGCAAGCCAGCGAGCTGGATGAAATCAGCAAATGGCTGTCGAGCACGGTCGGCGTCAAATTCAACTTTCCGGATCTCGCCGCCGACGGGCTCGTCTTTCAAGGCGCTCGCATGTTCATTGCCGGCGGCAAGCCTGTGGGCCAGCTGATCTATAAAAATCTCGACGGTGACGTCGTCGCCATCTGTTTCACCAAGACTGACGGCGTGGCGAACAACGGCAATTTCGACGAAACCATCAAGGACGATGTCAGCATCGTCTCCTGGTATCGCGACGGTGCGACCTACGCCGTCGTAGGCCCGTCCTCAGACGCGATGCTCGACCAGATCGCCAACAGGGTATCCTCGGAAATCTGATGGCATCTCCCCGCGCTTTGCAGCTTGCAGCCACCAGCATGCCGATGGATAATGCCTTGCGATAATCGCACTGCATTGTCATCTTCGTTGGAGTTTCAAGATGTCGGACGTACTGCTGACCATTCCGGAAATCGACAGACGCATAGCGGTGATCAGGGAAAATCTCCGCGAACTGATCGAACAGGCAACCGCCTTTTCCGGCGCAGCCGACGAAGAGCGGACATCAGAGCGCATCGCCGATCAGGAAGAAGAACTCGAGCGGCTGACGAAGCAGCGCGACGCCCTTGCAAACAAGACGCCGTGAATGAAACAATCGCGAAGTTTCGATGCTTCGCTTGCGGCCGGTTTAGCAACCAGCCGCCCCCTCCCTCTGTGAGCGAAACACATGACCGATGATTTTATTGTCCGGCCCGTAAAGCGGCAGGACTACGAACAGTGGCTTGTCCTGTGGGAAGGCTACAACAGGTTTTACGGGCGCTTTGATGCGACGGCGCTTCCCACTGTCATCACACAGATGACGTGGGAACGTTTTTTCGATGCTTATGAACCGGTGCACGCGCTCGTCGCGGAAAAAGACGGGCGGCTTCTCGGACTGACACATTACCTCTTTCATCGCAGCACGACGGCCATCGAACCCAGTTGCTATCTGCAGGACCTGTTCACCGCCGAGGCTGCCCGCGGGCTGGGCGTCGGATCGGCCTTGATCGAAGCCGTTTACGCACAGGCCCGGCAAGCGGGTTCCCCGCGTGTCTACTGGCAAACACACGAAACGAATTCGACCGCGATGCGCGTTTACGACAAGGTGGCCGAACGCTCGGGCTTTGTGGTCTACCGCAAGCTTTTGTAAATGGGCTGACCTGTCCGCGGCGACACCCGCCAAGCGCCAAAGAAAAATCCCCCCGACTATCATCGAGGGGATCGAACTCCATTAAAGCTCTGCGACTGAATGTCAGCCCTTTGAGGCCTTGATATCGAGCACGCGGTTTGCAGCCGAGACGATCGCCTCGAGAGAAGCTGCAACGATATTCGTATTGATGCCGGCACCGAAGAGTTTGCCGCCCGGATAGGAAATCTCCACGTAGGAGATCGCTGCGGCGTTGGAGCCGTGCTGCAGCGAGTGCTCGGAGTAATCCTCCACCGACATCGGCACGCCGAGATAGATCGAGAGTGCGTTGATAAAGCCGTCGATCGGGCCATTACCGTGGCCTTCGATGCGCTTCACTTCGCCATTATCGGAAATCTCGGCCGCAACGATCCGCTGCCCCTTACGCTCGGGATCGGCGAAAGTGTGGTGATCGATGAAGCGGATCCGAGCGTTCGGCTGCGTGACGTAGCGCTCGATGAAATGCTCGTAGATGCGCTTGGACGGCAATTCCTTGCCTTCCTCGTCGGTGATGCGCTGGATCTCCTCGCGATACTCCACCTGGAGGTTGCGCGGCAGGTTCAAGCCGTAGTCCTGCTGCATGATGTAGGCGATGCCGCCCTTGCCGGACTGCGAGTTGATGCGGATGATCGCCTCATAGGTGCGACCGACATCCTGCGGGTCGATCGGCAGGTAAGGCACTTCCCAAACCGGATCGTTGGCGACCTTGGAGGCCTTCATCCCCTTGTTGATCGCATCCTGATGCGAGCCGGAGAAGGCAGTGTAGACCAGTTCGCCGACGTAAGGGTGGCGCTCGCCGATCGCCATCTGGTTGGAGTATTCGAAGACTTCCTTCATGCGCTCGATGTTGGAGCAGTCCAGCTCCGGATCGACGCCTTGCGTGAACATGTTCAACGCCATGGTGACGACGTCGACATTACCGGTGCGCTCGCCATTGCCGAACAAGGTGCCTTCGACGCGGTCGGCGCCAGCCATCAGCGCCAGCTCGGCAGCGGCGATGCCCGTGCCGCGGTCATTGTGCGGATGCAAGGAAATGATCAGGTTTTCGCGGTTGTCGAGATTGCGGCACATCCACTCGATCTGGTCGGCATAGATGTTCGGCGTCGCCATCTCGACCGTCGACGGCAGATTGATGATCAGCTTGTTGTCGGGCGTCGGCTTCACGACGTCGATGACGGCGTTGCAGATCTCCAGCGCAACATCCAGCTCTGTGCCGGTGAAGCTTTCGGGCGAATATTCAAATCGGTAGCCGCCGCCGGCCTTGGCCGCCATGTCGGTGATCATCTTGGCCGCATCCACGGCGATCTGCTTGATGCCCTGCACGTCCTTGGCAAACACCACGCGGCGCTGCAATTCACTGGTGGAATTGTAAAAGTGCACGATCGGCTTGTTGGCGCCTTCCAGCGCCTCGAAGGTGCGCGTGATCAATTCCGGGCGGCACTGGACGAGAACCTGCAGCGACACATCGGCGGGCACATTACCCTGCTCGATGCACCAGCGGGCGAAATCGAAGTCGGTCTGCGAAGCGGAGGGGAAACCGATCTCGATTTCCTTGAAGCCCATGTCCAGCAGCAGCTGGAACATGCGTGCCTTGCGATCGTGGCCCATCGGATCGACGAGCGCCTGATTGCCGTCACGCAAGTCGACCGAACACCAGACCGGCGCCTTGGTGATGACCTTGGACGGCCAGGTCCGGTCAGGAATGTTGATCTGGGGATAGGCGCGGTATTTCACCGTTGCGTCTGGCATGCCTTTGGGGGAATGGCTGTTCGCGTCCATGGTCTCGTCTCTTCCTTTCCCGTCATTTTATCCCGCGTCTTAGCCGATCGAATGCGGCTTGGCGATGATAAATGCGGACCCTTTGCGGGTAAGCTGTCGATTTTAGGGTAAGTCGCGAGGAGCGATGGCCAGCGGGCTTTTCGGCCGCCGGGCGCTCCTCAAAGGACCCGGCAACCGCGCGTAAGGCCGAGGAGGAGAAGCGAAGTGAGGGCACGAGTGTTGTCACGCAAGGCTACTCGCCCACGTGCAATCTGCTCGGAAATCTTTGCGCCAGTCAACTTCATGGCCGCGCTTATAGCGGCCGGATGGCAAAGAAGCAACCCCCTGCTCACTTCTTCAGCATTTGCACGCCGCGCGACAGCGCCATCATCAGGCCGCCCGCGACCAGGCCCCAGAAGGCGCCGGAGATTCCACCGAAGGAAACGCCCGACGCCGTGACGAGAAATGTGATGGCCGCAGCTTCCCGCGATTCCGGCTGCTGGAAGGCATTGAGCGCCGAATTCGACAGCGCGCCAACAAGTGCCAGACCGGCGACGGCCTCGATCAGAATCGGTGGGGCCAGCGCGACGAATGCCGTCACGGCGCTCGCAAGCAATCCGAGGATGACATAGCCGACGCCGGCAATGATCGCCGCCCAATAGCGCCGCTTGGGATCGCTATGAGCATCCTGCCCGGCGCACATCGCGGCCGTGATGGCAGCAAGATTGACGGCATGGCCGCCGAACGGAACGGCGAGAAGCGAGAAAACGCCCGTTACGGCAAACAGCGGTCCTGGTTTCGGATCGTAGTCATGCACCTTGAGCACGACGATGCCCGGTATGTTCTGCGACGCCATGGTGACGATGAACAGCGGCAACGCGATGGACACGATACCGGCAAGCGTGAAGACGGGCTTTACGAATTCCACCGTCGGCAACAGCGAATGTTCGATCGAACCAAGCGCCCCGTCCGGTATCTTCACGCCGAAGGCCAGAACCAGAGCAAACGCGGCAAGGGCCGCCGGCACCGCCCAAAGCCGCTTGAACGAGCCGACGACGATCCAGGCAAGAATGATCGGCAGGCCGAAAGCAGGATTGAAGGCAATCGCCTTCACCGGTGCAAAACAGAGACCGATGAGCACACCGGAAAGCATGGCATTTGCCAGCGGCGCCGGGATCGAGGCTACCGCGCGGCCAAACGGGCGAAAAAGCCCGGCAATGACGATCAATATCCCGCAGATGACAAAGGCCCCGACCGCTGCCGAAAATCCACCCTCGATCGCTCCCCCGCTTGCCAGCAAAGCAGCACCCGGCGTCGACCACGCGATGCTGATCGGCAATCTGGTGACTGTGCTGAGGACGATGGCGCAAAGCCCCATGGCGACCGATAACGCCATCAGCCCCGAGGCCGCCTGAGCGTCGGAAGCGCCCACGACCTGCAGACCATGGAAAACGACGGCAAAGGAGCTGGCAAAGCCAACGAAAGCCGTGAGGCAGCCCATGAACAGGCTTTGAACGGAGAAATCTTTGAGCATGGCAGCGGAGACTCGGAGGAAAGGTAATTGAAATCGCATGGAGCATTACGCGCGTCCGGCGTGCAAGTGCAGTTTCGTGACAAAATGACGGTGCCAATGGTCAAATCGATCGCTGCATGTTTCGAGGTCGGCGCAAAACGTGCGTAAACGTGCATATTGACTCTCTTGTTTATGCACGATATTGCAAATTTATGAGCATTCCACTTCCGCTGTCCCGACGCGACATCATAGAGGCCCGTCTTGCCGAGGGACGGCAGGTGGTCGCCACGTCGCTCGCAGCCGAGTTCGATGTCTCCGAGGACGCCGTGCGCAGGGATCTCCGCGCGCTTGCGGCGGAGGGTAAATGCCGGCGCGTCTATGGCGGCGCACTACCGCTTTTCACACCTTCGCAACCGATATCCGCTCGGATAGGCAAGGAATCCGCTCGAAAGAGGATACTTGCGCAGGCGGCCGTGACGATGATCGAGCACGGGGAGTTCGTATTCCTCGATAGCAGCAGCACCAATCTCGAAATGGTAGAGCTGCTCCCGAAGAATCTCGACGTGACGATTGCCACGAATTCCGTCGAGATCGCCAGCGCGATCATGAAGCGCGACGATATCCCGCTCCTCGTCATCGGGGGAGCGGTGAACCCGGTGGTGGGCGGCTGCGTCGACGCATCGGCCGTTGCCGCAATCGCCGCTTTGAACATCGACCGCTGCTTCCTGGGCGTCTGCGCGATTTCGGCAAGAACCGGCATCAGCGTGTACGAACATGCAGACGCAATCTTCAAGCGGATGCTGCTGGAGAGAAGCGCGTCGCGGATCGGGCTGATCACATCCGAAAAGTTTCATGAACGCGCACCGCATCGCATCGGCGGCGCTGCCAATATTGATTGGCTTATTGTCGAGGACGACCTGCCCGACGATGACGAGAGGGCGGCGATCGACGCCGGCTTCTCGCTCGTGAAGCCGCGAGACGTGACGCCATCCTCCTGATTTCGAAGGACAAGCAATGACCACGCAATCGACGAACCGGCCGGAAACACGGCTGGCAACAAGACTGGCCTTCCTGGTGGGTGGTTTCAGTCTCGCCTGCTGGGCTCCTCTTGTCCCCTTCGCCAAGGCCCGGCTCGGGGTCGACGACGGCGTGCTCGGCATGCTGTTGCTTTGCCTGGGTCTCGGTTCGGTCGCGGCGATGCTTGCCACCGGCATGTTGAGCGCGCGCTATGGCAGCAAGCCGATCATCATTGCCGGTGGATTAGGGCTGGCGCTCACCTTGCCGTTCCTGACGATCGCCAGCACGCCGTTTACGCTCGGCATTGCCTTGGCCGCCTTCGGTGCCTTTCTCGGATCGCTCGACGTCGCGATGAACATTCACGCCGTCGAAGTCGAAAAGAGCTCGGACCAACCGCTGATGTCCGGCTTTCACGCGCTTTTCAGTATTGGCGGCTTTATCGGCTCCTTGCTGGTCACGCTGCTGCTATCCATCGGCGCCGGCCCCCTTTTCGCAACGGCGCTTTGTGCGGTTCTGATGGTGATCGCCATTGTCGTCGCCTGGCCCAGACTGCTGAAGACGGTTCCGTCCGAGGACGCTCCGCTCTTTGCCATTCCTCGCAGCTTCGTCCTGCTGCTCGCCATACTTGCCGCCATCACCTTCCTCGTCGAAGGCGCCATTCTCGACTGGAGCGCGCTGCTCCTGACCACCCAGGGCCTGGTCGATGCGAGCCACGGCGGTCTTGGCTATATGCTGTTCGCAATCGCCATGACCATCGGGCGTCTTGGCGGCGATCGGATCACGGCAAAGCTCGGTGACAAGGCGATGATGCTATGGGGTGGCCTTGTCGCCGTAATCGGCTTCGTCGTGCTGTTGCTCAGCCCGATTACGATCCTTGCCATGAGCGGTTTCCTGCTGATCGGCTTCGGCGCCTCCAACATCGTACCGGTGCTCTTCCGCAAGGGAGGGACACAGACGGTGATGCCCGCAGGCTTGGCCATCGCCGCGATCACCATGACCGGTTATGCCGGCGTGCTGATCGGCCCCGCCAGCGTCGGCTTCGCAGCAGATCATGTCGGCCTGCCCGGTGCTTTCTGGATGCTCGCTGTCTTGCTCTGCGCCGCGCCCCTTTGCGCGGGCATCGTCACCCGTAATCGAGATCAAGACGAAGCAGAGACGGAGACCCATGCTTCGTACCGCTCCGTGGACACGTGACATCGGCGCTGCGATGGCCTTGCGGCGCCGTTCGGGGCTGACGCCAGCGAGCAGGCTCGAACCGGCAATTGCCCTTTGCATTCTTTAGGCGCAAACGCGGCCTTGAAAATTCGCCACCTCTGGAAACGTTGCACCCTCTCGAGTGGCGAAGGCTGGCGGCGGATCTTTCCGCCGTCGGCCCCATCTCTCAACGGAACGGCCGTTCCGTCTGCGCCAAATAGAAAAGCGCCCCCGCCTGCCTGCCGGCAAACGAGGGCGCTATGTGTAAGCGAAAGCCGCTAGATCAGATGTCTGCCTGCGAGGTCACGATGCGCGAGACCAGACCGTAGGCCTTGGCTTCCTCGGCGGAGAGCCAGTAGTCGCGGTCCGTGTCCTTAGCGATCTTTTCGATCGCCTGCCCGGTGGCTTCCGAGAAGATCTTGTTCAGACGCTCGTTCATCTTGATGATTTCGCGTGCCTGGATCTCGATATCGGAGGCCATGCCGCGCGTGCCACCGGACGGTTGGTGCAGCAGGAAGCGCGTGTTCGGCAGGCAAATGCGGCGCTCCTTCGGAGCGGCAACATAGATCAACGCACCGGCGGAAGCGACCCAACCCGTGCCGATCACCCAAACCTTCGGCTTGATGAACTTGATCATGTCGTGAATGGAATCGCCGGATTCGACATGGCCGCCGGGCGAATTCACATAGATGCGGATGTCGTCATCACTGGCCGCAGCGAGCGCCACGAGCTGAGAGCAGACCTTCTGCGCCAGTTCCTGCGTGATGCCGCCATAGATGAAGATCGAACGCGACTTGAAAAGATTCGCCTCCGCGTCCTTGCCCAAAGGCTGCTCGGTCTTCTTGTCTTCCTGTTCGTCTTCGTCGTTCATTCAACTCTCCAGCATGATGCGTCGTTCACCGCACATAGTGCGACTCAATGCGTAAAACAATGCTGGAAAAAGACAAGGCGGGAATAGTGGCTGACAACATGGTGTTACGATTACGAATTACCGAAATGTAACTTGAACGGCTTTGAAAAGCCGAGATTGGATCCTACGTCAGGTCAGCGCGAGAGGAATCGCGCCCCTAAATTTACAGCAACAGATCGCCAAGGAGGCCATCATGTCGCCTGAAGAACGTCAATTGCTCGCCTCTCTCTTCGATCGCGTCCGCTCGGCTGGAAGTGCCCAGCGTGATGTCGATGCGGAAGCCTTCATCAACCAGTCGGTCCGCGACCAGCCCTATGCGCCTTATTTGCTGGCGCAGGCCGTCATCATGCAGGAACAGGGCATGAAGGCTGCGGCCGATCGCATCCAGCAGCTTGAGGCGCGCGTGCACGAACTGGAGCAGCAGGGCACTGCCGCCAATCAACCGCAAGGCCAGAGCGGCGGCTTCCTCGGCGGCATCGGCTCGCTCTTCGGCGGCGGCCAGCAACAGCAGCGCGCCCCCGCGCCGCAGGCCACCAGCCCGCAGCAGCAGGGTCGCCTCTATGACGATTATGCCCGCAATGCGCCGCAGCAACAGCAACCCGGTCCATGGGGCGGCCAGCCGCAACCGCAGCCATCCGGCCCATGGAGCCAGCAGGCAGCTGCACCTTCGGCGGGCGGCAGCTTCCTGCGCGGCGCGCTCGGCACGGCAGCCGGCGTCGCCGGTGGCGTAATGCTGGCGAATTCGCTGTCTAGCCTCTTCAGCCCGCATCTCGGTGGCACTGGCGGCGGTCTCTTCGGCGGCAATGCCGGTAGCGGTCTCTTCGGAGCCAACGCAGCCGAACAGCCGGTGCAGGAAACCGTCATCAACAACAACTATTTCGGCAATGGCGATAATAGCGATCAGTATGATCAGAGCGCGGCCGATTACGCCCAGGATGCTGCCCAGGACGCTCAGGACGACGCCGATGACGATTCGTTCGACAACAGCGACGACGACAGCTCGTTTGCCTGAGCCGAAGCCAGTACCGGCCTAAAAAAGGGCCGCCATCTCCCGATGGCGGCTTTTTTATTTAACCTCTGCCACGATAGGGCTGAACGCCCTGATCTGGAAGCCAGACGCCCTCCGGCGGCTTGCCCGTCTGCCAGAAGACATCGATCGGGATGCCGCCGCGCGGATACCAGTAGGCACCGATCCGCAGCCATCTCGGCTCCAGCAGGTCCACCAGCCGCTTGGCGATATAGATCGAGCAATCCTCGTGAAATGCGCCGTGATTGCGGAAAGAGTGCAGGAAGAGCTTCAGCGACTTCGATTCCACCAGCCATTCGTTCGGCACATAGTCGATGACGATATGGGCGAAATCCGGCTGTCCCGTCATCGGGCACAACGAGGTGAATTCCGGTGCGGTGAAGCGCACGACATAGTCGGTGCCGACATGGCCGGACGGCACTTTTTCCAGAACGGCGGATTCGGGGTTGGCAGCCGTTTCCGTTTGGCTGCCGAGCATCGACAGGCCGGATACATCGGTTGTTGGCATCTCAGGTCTCCTTGATCATTTCGACGCGGATCCCAGGGGCTTTCCTGCTCCGGCTTCACATGAATGGTTAACTCGGCACTCGCATGGCTCGCGCTTGTGGCGTCTTCAAGGCGACCATAGATCAGGCATCCAGACATATTGGCCGAGACGGTGATTAAAATCGACAGGCATCCCTGCCTTCCTAGCCGGACCTCCAAATCGCATAGGTCAAACCCCGTGTCCCGGTGATTGCTTTTATTTTTTTTCGAAAACTTTAAGTTGATTTTCCGCTCTTGCGGCGGTTACACGTTGAAGCAAGTTTAAGGCGGGAACGGCGAATGAGCCAAAGGGTGAGCAAGCTATTCTTCCACGTACTAGTCTGGCTCGCGCTTGCCGTGCTTGCATACAACACCGCCGGCCCCTACCATGTCGCAAGTTGCTGGCCAATTGTGCCGCTATATCTCCCACCCTTGAGTATTGGGCTCTTCGCGATCGCCATCTCAAGCATCGCCGTCTTGCACGCGTCGATTTCACGTCCACAAATGCGCCTGCATCCACTTTTCTGGGCAGCGTGCCATGGAATGGTTCTGACTCTGGGGTGGGTGATCTGCCAGCTTTCCGCCTATGCGGCAATCGGCCAGGTCGACTGCCTATAGTGTGCATTGTGCGCCTCCAAAGCGTCCGCTACCCGATACCATCTAAGCAAACCCAACTGCATTCGCTTCTTGGTAGCCAGATTGTCGCCCGCCTCCGAAAATCGTGTGTTGATAGTGTCAGCTGCGGCCCGCCACTAAGCTTCACTTCAGCGCGATAAACGAGAATGCGGACGTCGATCTGCCATTTTGTGAAATCATTGTTGCTTATGTCCATTCTCAAAGATCCCAACGGTGCCAATGATGCACCTTCCACCCCCAAGACCTCATTGGCCCACCCGTCGGATCATCTCGTTACTGCGGGCGCCTTCACGGAGGCGGAGCGCAATGTCGTCTATCGTGCCATAGAGACGCGACGCGACGTGCGCGATCAGTTCAGGCCCGATCCCCTCCCCGACGATCTCGTTAGGCGCCTGCTCGAGGCCGCTCATTCCGCGCCATCCGTCGGGTTTATGCAGCCGTGGAATTTCATCCTGATCCGCCAATCGCAGACGCGCGAGCGCGTGTGGCAGGCTTTCCATCAGGCGAATGAGGAAGCCTGCGCGATGTTCGAGGGCGATCGCCGCGCCCAATATCAACGGCTGAAGCTGGAAGGTATTCGCAAGGCGCCGCTCAGCATCTGCATTACCTGTGACACAAAGCGCGGCGGCCCGGTCGTGCTCGGTCGCACGCACAATCCGGATACCGATGTCTATTCGACGGTCTGCGCGGTGCAAAACCTATGGCTTGCCGCAAGAGCCGAAGGCGTCGGCGTCGGCTGGGTCAGCATCTTCCACGAGGATGCCATCAAGGCGATCCTCGGCATACCCGAGCATGTGAAGATCGTCGCCTGGCTCTGCGTCGGCTATGTCGACGAGCTCTACGATATGCCTGAGCTCGCCGTGAAGGGATGGCGCGAGCGATTGCCGCTCGACAAGCTTGTCTCCGAGGAAGGCTGGCAGGATTGCGATGACATGTGAGGGTCGGCGCTCCGCGGCAACCCTCGACGGATCAAGGCGTTACGATCTGAACGTAACAAAAGAGATCACATTGCCATCGGGATCGCGGACATGAAAATCCGTGCCGCCCCAAGCCTGCTTGGCGAGCGGCTGCGCGAACTCGACATCCTTCGCCTTGAACTCCTCGAACAATCCCTGGACATTCGAAACCTCGATCGAGGCAAGGATCAAAAACTTCTCCTTTGCCGCGGCCGCTGCAAAATAAGGCTCTTGGACGAGCCGTAGATGAATCCAGATACCATCGCGCGACACCGCCCCATAGAATGGCGGGGCGCCATGCAGGAAAGCCTCCGCAAAGCCCAACTTCTCGCGGAAGAAGGCCGCGCTGGCGGTCACATCCCGCACGAAGAGGATCGGTATCACGCTCTTGAAGGCAGGCGGCTCGGCTGAGATTACGGGCGCTTTCGGCGCATCCATCGCCGCAGCCTTCAACTCGGCCCAGTTCTTGTGGCCGGCTTCGACCGCGACAATCTCCTGCGCCAGCGTCAAAGGAAGCTTCATCGCCAGTATTTCGCGATCCGTGAACGCCCTGAAGCGGTCGAGAACGCGTACTCTTCCGCCGATGGAATAGTCGCCATCACGGTGCCAGCGCATCAGCAGCTTGGCTTGCTTGCGATAGGTATCAAGGGTGGGCATGGACAGACTCCTGCTGAGTGATATCAGCGGGCGGGCCTAGCCCTTTCGGCCCAATGCCGATGTGCCCCACAGGAACGCTCGAAGAGTAATTTACGGCCAGCCATAAGTCAAACAAAGCTAGGGCAAAGCGTGACTTGCGGCGAAGCGCTCATCCGCATTATGCAGCTCCAACGACCAGCGCAGCATGAAGGGCAACGACGTCCAGAGGCCGGAGGTCAATCCGGCCTGCCTCAGCGCGGCCGCCGTCCAGGTATTGCATCCCATCAATGCGTTGAAATAGCCCCGCGCTTCGAAGAACGCGTCGTTTGGCCCATAATTGCTGCCTATCAACGCACTCGGCTGGCCGTTCGTTTGCTCGAAGCTGCCGAGAACGAACTGCTTGAGCCGCTCCAGCCCCTCGGGGTCGAGGCTGATCACCGTGACACCCCGCGCATTCGGTGGAATAGCGCCCGTCAGTTCCACATGCATGACCGAACGATCCAGAGCAAAGCTCTTCAGAACGGGGCCAGCCTTCAGATCGGCCCATGTTCGCGTCTCGATATAGAAGCTACGGCCGCCCCAGCCGAAAACGAGATAGCGTAGGTTGGGATTGTCGAGATCGAGCCCGGCCTTCCGCAGGAAGGCGAAACGGCTGAGAAGATCACCATCGATGGGAATGGCAATATCCGTATGGATAGAGTTGCTGAGCATGAGGATCTGTCGCGAGCGCTCGGCTTTTCCAGCAGGTGCGACATGCCAGAGCGGCCGAGGCACGAGAATGCCGAGGCCCACGAGGAGCACGAGGGCAAATAAGGCGAAAGAAACGCGCCTGAATATCCTTGAAATCACCGACCGAAAGCCCCCGCCAACGATCAATCTCTTGAGCGGTTTGTTGGCTGTTTCAAGGCGGGAAAATACCCCCATGCACTTTTCCGAGTGCATGGGGGTATCCAACTTTAGGGACGATAAGCTGCCGCCTCAGGCCGCCTTCGTCTTCACCCGCCGCGCCAGATGGGCGACGACATTCTCGATCATCCGCATACCGGCGTCGCCACCGAGCGTCATGATCGACTCGGGGTGGAACTGCACGGCCGCGATCGGCTCCTTCACATGCTCAATACCCATGATCGTGCCGTCTTCGCTCTCGGCCGTGATCATGAATTCGCGCGGCAGGCTCGACGGATCGGCAAAGATCGAGTGATAGCGTCCGACCGTGACCTCGCGGCCGAGGCCGGAGAAGACCAGACCAGGCTCCAGCACGCGGATGCGCGACGGCTTGCCGTGCATCGGGATTGCCAGATGACGCAGCTCACCACCATAGGCTTCGGCAATCGCCTGCAAGCCCAGGCAGACGCCGAAGATCGGCAGGTTGCGCGCCCTCGCCTTCTTGATGGTCGCCTTGCAATCGAAATCCTTCGGATTGCCCGGGCCTGGCGACAGCACGACCAAATCCGGATCGAGCCGGTCGAAAACTTCTTCCGGCACCGGCGTACGGACGGTCGAAACCGTCGCGCCCGTCTGGCGGAAGTAGTTGGCAAGTGTGTGGACGAAGCTGTCTTCGTGGTCGACGAGCAGGATCTTTACGCCCTTGCCGACGGAAGCGACGTCACGTTGCTGTTTGCCGGAATTGCCGGCCTTGGCGTCACGAATGGCGGAAAGCATGGCGGAGGCCTTCAGTTCAGTTTCGGCTTCTTCTTCCTCGGGGATCGAGTCGTTGAGCAGCGTCGCGCCGGCCCGCACCTCGGCGATGCCGTCCTTAATGCGCACCGTTCGCAGCGTCAGGCCCGTGTTCATGTCGCCATTGAACCCGACCATGCCGATCGCGCCACCATACCATGCGCGCGGGCTCTTCTCATGGCTCTCGATGAAGCGCATGGCCCAGAGCTTCGGCGCACCGGTAACGGTGACGGCCCAGGCGTGGCTGAGAAAGCCGTCGAAAGCGTCCATATCGTCGCGCAGGCGACCTTCGATATGGTCGACCGTGTGGATCAGGCGGGAATACATCTCGATCTGACGGCGGCCGATGACCTTGACCGAACCCGGCTCGCAGACGCGGCTCTTGTCGTTGCGGTCGACGTCGGAGCACATGGTGAGTTCCGACTCGTCCTTCTTGGAGTTCAGCAGCTTTAGGATCTGCTCGCTGTCGGCGATCGGATCGTCGCCGCGCTTGATCGTGCCCGAGATCGGGCAGGTCTCGATGCGGCGGCCGGACACGCGCACGAACATTTCCGGCGACGCGCCGATCAGATATTCCTGATTGCCGAGATTGATGAAGAAAGAATAAGGCGACGGGTTGATCGCCTTCAGGCGCTTGGAAATGTCGGAGGGCTTGCTGTCACAGCGCTCCATGAACTTCTGTCCCGGCACGACTTCGAAGAGATCGCCCTTGCGGAAGCTCTCTTTCGCCTTGACCACCAGCTCGGCATATTCGCCGGGGCGGTGATCGCTCTTTGGCGGAATGGCGTCGGTGTGGTGGAAGGGCTCAGGCGCAATCTCGCCGGACTTGCCTTCGGTCGACGCGCCGTCCTTGGCGAAGTCGTAGCGGTCGATCCAGGCCTTTGCGGAGTAGTTATCGACCACCAGGATTTCGTCCGGCAGATAGAGCACCATATCGCGCTGGTCGTCCGGGCGCTTGAGCTTCAGGCTGATGGCGTCGAACTGAAAAGCCAGATCGTATCCGAAAGCACCGTAAAAGCCGATGCTGGCATCGGCCTGCGAATAGAACAGCTCGGTGACGGCACGCAGCACGGTGAAGACCGTCGGCATCTTCGAGCGCTCTTCCTCGGTAAAGACCCGATCCGGCGCCTTGACCGTGAGATCGAGCCGGCGCGGCGTCGAAGCGCCGAGCACGACCTCCGAAACCGTCTTCAGCTTCTCGGCAACGAAGCCAAGAATGACCTCACCGCGCTCATTATAGGCTTCGATCCAGACATTGCGTCCATTGCACGAGAGGCCAAGCGGCGGGTCGACAATGGCGGTATCCCAACGCGTGTAGCGGCCGGGATATTCGTAGTTGGAGGAGAAGACGGCGCCACGGCGCTCGTCGAGCTTGTCGATGTAAGACGATACGGCATCCGCATAGGGCGTCGGCC
>NZ_JAELTU010000684.1 GCF_016429015.1 Rhizobium sp. ASV20 | reverse complement strand
GAGTTCCATCTAGTTGACGGAGAAGGGAACCAAAGTCACTTGCCGGAACCCCGCCCCGCTCGTTCTCCAGCAGATCTCAGTTGCAACTTACAAGCTGGGGAACAGCCGTGGAGCAGCTGGAGATCGATGCTACGGTGCCAGTAACACGTCAGGTTTAATCGTTTGACTCAACTAGCTACTCGTACAGTCACTTTCACTGCGATTAGACGCGCCCTATTGATGAAGAGCCACCTAGGCCAACCACCTAATCATCATTTGCCACCATGCGCCACATGTAAATAGGAGGGCGAGTTCTGCAGTGTTAGGTACTTCCCTGCTGTTAGACTCCCTAAAGGATCAAATCCACGTGCACCACTTAAACGAGGCTCAAACCAACAAAACCCCCTCCCCTGCGTGGTCTGCTGTGTCTCGGAT
>NZ_JAELTU010000683.1 GCF_016429015.1 Rhizobium sp. ASV20 | reverse complement strand
GCACAGCTCAAGGCGAGCGATGCGGACACGGCCAACCCCTCACTCCGTGGGGCTGTGGCCCTTTTCAATCCAGCTGGGATGAGGTGGTATTGAGATGCATGAGGGCTCATCATAGCCATCACTGCATTCGCCTCGCACTATTTACGGATACAGTGGAAAAGCCCGCCATGCATAATAATAATGGGCATGTGCAACAAAGGTGCAGTAATACTGCGACCACTGCCCACCAAAGACAGGTGCGCTTGTGGGGGTGTGAAAGCCTTTGCCGGCTCCGAACGTCCCCAGCTCCCTTGGCTTTGCATCCGTACGCGTAGTATGCGTCGTATTACTTGCACAAACCTACTACTGTAAGGGTGACCAAGACGAGGCTGTCGCCCCACGGCCGACGGCACCGTGCAGGGTTGTGTCGATAAC
>NZ_JAELTU010000682.1 GCF_016429015.1 Rhizobium sp. ASV20 | reverse complement strand
GCGTCCAAACGCTCGACGTAATCTGGGCTGCAGCTCAGGCGTCTTCCAACCCCACCATGGCGGACGCTGCATGGCGACCGACTGGCCGCGGGCAATTAGATTCGGCCGATTTCGTCGGTGCTCTGCAAGTTTTCGAATCCGCTTTGGCGTGTGGCACGGCGGACGGCATGGTTCGATTGTGGGATCTGCGAAGCGGTCAAGTACACAGGAGCTTGGTCGGCCATACCGGTGCCGTAACATGCCTGCAATTCGACGACGTCCACTTGGTGACCGGCAGCTTGGATCGCAGTATAAGAGTAAGTTGACATTATATCAAGTGCGAGAAACCAGCACTAACACGGTTACAGATCTGGGATCTGCGAACCGGTTCCATCTACGACGCATTCGCATACGACAACCCCATAACCAGCATGA
>NZ_JAELTU010000681.1 GCF_016429015.1 Rhizobium sp. ASV20 | reverse complement strand
ACGCTGGACTTACTTGAAAGGCGCTGATGGCAATGTCCGTGATCTCTTACCAAGGCTTGATTCTACTCCTCTTGTCAGACAAATGAGAAATACTCGGATAAATGATACGTACTGTGGCGTGTTTCAATAACATCCCGTGTGCATGTAGACCAAGGACTGTCGTCTACTGCGGGCGAATAGATCCCCTTCAACGATCCTTTTGGAGGCATGATGCCTGAACACTGGTAAAATCCAAAGTTCGTTGCACTCTATCTATCCCCAATGCTAAGGCAACCCTCCCTTGGTAGTCCTCTAATTCATCTCTCGCGCTTTGTACGGCTGTCAGTGGGGGCCGATCGATGGCTCTGGAGTTGGTTCTAGCTGTGGTTGCGTTTGCTTGTGCGCTCTCAGATACAGTCGTTCGGGGCGCAAGGC
>NZ_JAELTU010000680.1 GCF_016429015.1 Rhizobium sp. ASV20 | reverse complement strand
ACCTTATATGGCAAAAGTACTCGTCGTATGGTGCCGACAAAAAAGCCAGGACGAGGGAAATTGGCAGTCTTGGGGAAAAGGTACGGAGTACATGATGTGCCGAGTAGGTACTCGTCACACTGACCAGGCACCATGTACAATACTTTGCTGCAATGTCGATGTAAATTTCATCGCTCAAATGGCTACGAGGACAGGACTCGTAAAGTGCAGGGTCGGACTCCACGCAGCCCTGCTCAACTCTTTTCTTCGCAGCCGCTCCAACGCAACGACGGTAAATTTTTTTTTTCTTCTTTAAACTACGAGTACAGTGGGTCAGCGGTATGGAAAGTGTGCTCACACTACGGACTAGCCTAAGTTGTTACGTCGTATTAGTCTGCTAGGAACACCTCGTGCGAGTTAGTGCAAGTTTATTAG
>NZ_JAELTU010000679.1 GCF_016429015.1 Rhizobium sp. ASV20 | reverse complement strand
AGCTTCGCCAGGGCGGGACGGCAAAGGTACGAGACGAGGTGCGTGCGCGAGGCGTCGAGGTCGGAAAAGTACGTCGAGTTGGACTTGTGCAGGTTGTAGTCAATCTCCAGCAGCGGCGCGCGGGTGCGTGAAATCATGTGCTTGTACAGCGCCTTGGGGCCCAGCTCGGGCGCCTGGCGCAGCACATTGTGGTAGATGATGGCGGAGAAGATGCGGTAGGTCCATGCAAATGGCAGGTTCTTCCAGTTGAAGATGCAAAAGACGAGCAGCAGGATGCGCGACGTGCGGCCGGGCCCCGTGACAAAGGCGCGGACGAGACGTTGCCAGTCGACGCGCCAGGCGGCGTAGCCTGCTGAGCCCAGGGCGGCGGGCACAATGAGGCGGGCCGTTAGCTTTAGGGTGTTGATCTTACTC
>NZ_JAELTU010000678.1 GCF_016429015.1 Rhizobium sp. ASV20 | reverse complement strand
GTACTGGGCTAATCATAGGCGAGAAAGATCAGAGGACTTTCAGCCGAGGACAAGCATGGTCCTATGAAGCTAGCCACTCGCCTCTTGAAAGGGTGGCTCGGCGTCGTTGCTCAAAAGGGTTAGACTAAATTAGCGTAATGTCATCTGCCAACATTCGATACGAGTAAACAGCGCTAGCCGCGCGACACCTCTTGTAACGGCTTTTAAGGTCAAGTTCTTGTGAGGCTATTGAAGCTACGGGATAACCGTCTCATCTGACGATGTGCTATGACGGATGTTGGCGTTGAAGTGTTAGGTGCTTTGTCGCTTCGAAATGATCCTCTAGTCAGACTGCCCCAAGAAGCTGCATGGTTTGCAGATCGTGGAAAGTCAAGGCAAGTGGAATGGAGGGAAACTGAACCTACGGGTTTAGAC
>NZ_JAELTU010000677.1 GCF_016429015.1 Rhizobium sp. ASV20 | reverse complement strand
CCCACATATACCGGCCAATGCAACAAGGTCACACGAGAGGCCCGAAATCAGGACCTCAGCATGCATTACCTATGCAAATGCAAAAGATCAAACATCCGGTGAGCGCGAAAATGGTATGTGGCTCCTCCACGGGATTTAAAAACAGAGTCTTCTTGGTTAACTCTTAGGAAAGGATACTCCAAAACCCGAGCGAATCAACCCAGAATTGTTCAACAGTCCCGAAGCAGAAAACCTTAGGCCTGGCATAATTGTTGGCGAAGGGCAGTTGTTGTTGTGGACAAAATGTGCTGTTTGGCTGAAGAAAAAAGGACAGAAGGCGGAGAACGACAGCGAATGGGTCAAAATAACCGCCGAAGAAGAAATGAGCACGGGGCAATTAACGCTTTCACCTCCCTGGATAGCATACGTAACAGG
>NZ_JAELTU010000676.1 GCF_016429015.1 Rhizobium sp. ASV20 | reverse complement strand
ACTCTATGCCGGCGATGAATCCCGGTGCTACTTCACACGACGCGATGGCGATGAATCACGCCTCTGGCCAGCCCATGGGAATGGATGCCTTTGACCAGGAGCTTGGCTTTGACGATGCCCTAATGTAAGATGACTCCCCCCTCCGCTGCTGGTTCAACCGACTGCCGCCAACTGTGGCACGCCGTATAACCACCGTATCGCCCTGCCGACTTGTTACTGACCGATTTGTGATACCAGTGATGGCGGCGCACTGCCTAATCTCCCCTTTACGCCCTCTTACGACTTTGACAACTTTGCTACTACATTTGAAGACCCGTTCTCTACATACTCAACCCGCCAATATGACCCCGTACCTAGCCACTATGCCCAAAATGAAGAATCGTCACCCCCTGTCTCTTATACACATCTGACGCT
>NZ_JAELTU010000070.1 GCF_016429015.1 Rhizobium sp. ASV20 | reverse complement strand
TCTCCTATACCGATATCGTTGCGGCCGTCGACGGTACGGTCGGCGCCCGCTCGATCAGGGTCGGCCAGTATGTCACATCCGGCACGCAACTGATGGCCGTTGTGCCGCTGCATTCGGTGTATGTCCTCGCCAATTTCAAGGAGACGCAGTTGACCTACGTGCGTCCCGGCCAGTCGGTCGAGATCAAGGTCGACAGCTTCCCGGACGTGGCGATCAAGGGACACGTCGACAGCCTCTCTCCGGCCAGCGGCCTGGAGTTCTCATTGCTGCCGCCGGACAATGCCACCGGCAACTTTACCAAGATCGTTCAGCGCATTCCGGTCAAGATCGTCATCGATGACGAGCGTCTGGCCGGCCTGTTGCGCTCCGGCATGTCGGTCGAGCCTGAAATCGATACCAAGGCCGCCCAGACATCGACCGCCAATGCGGAGGGATTGTCCGGCCACGCTGGATGATCCTTCCATTCCTTCATCGATTATCGCCCCAATACTGTCATGAGATTATTCCGGCATGAGCCGGAAGGAGCCGCATCATGGCCACTCTTCAGATCGCCGCAAACAATAATTCCGCCGGGCCGGCCGCTACCGTGCCAGCTGCAGCCACAAAGCCCGCCATGAGCCCGCTACGCATGTGGATCGCCGTCATCGGTTCCACGCTCGGCGCCTTCATGGCCGTCCTCAACATCCAGATCGTCAACGCGTCGCTTGCCGATATCCAAGGCGCCATCGGCGCCGGAACCGATGACGGCGGCTGGATTTCGACCTCGTATCTCATCGCCGAGATCGTCGTCATCCCGCTCAGCGCCTGGCTTGCCCGCGTCTTCTCGGTCCGCCTCTATCTGCTGACCAATGCCATCCTCTTCCTCGTCTTCTCGGTTGCTTGCGCCTTTGCCGCAAACCTGCAGCAGATGATCGTGTTGCGCGCCATACAGGGCTTCTCCGGCGGCGTGCTCATTCCGATGGCCTTCACCATCATCATCACGCTGCTGCCGAAGCCCAAACAGCCGATGGGCCTTGCGCTTTTTGCCCTTTCCGCGACCTTTGCGCCGGCTATTGGCCCGACCATCGGCGGCTACCTCACAGAAAGCTGGGGCTGGCAGTATATTTTCTACGTCAATCTCGTACCTGGCATTCTTATGGTTGCCATGCTCTGGGTATCGCTCGATCGCTCACCAATGAACCTTTCGCTGCTGGCGAAAGGCGACTGGCCGGGGATCGTCACCATGGCGATCGGTCTTGCCGCCCTGCAAACCGTGCTTGAAGAAGGCAATAAGGACGATTGGTTCAGTTCGCCGTTCATCGTCCGCCTGTCGGTCATCGCCGCAGTGTCTCTGACGCTCTTCCTCATCATCGAGCTTCGCGCCGCTCATCCGCTGCTTAATCTTCGCCTGCTGGTGCGGCGTAATTTCGGTTTCGGCATGCTCGCCAATTTCCTGCTTGGCATTGCGCTCTATGGTTCGGTCTTCATCCTGCCGATCTATCTTACGCGCATTCAAGGCTACAATTCCGAGCAGATCGGCCTGGTGCTCGCATGGACCGGCATTCCGCAGCTGATCCTGATCCCGCTCGTGCCGCGACTGATGAAGCGCGTCGACGCGCGGCTGCTGATCATCGTCGGCTTTGCGCTCTTTGCCGCCTCGAACTTCATGAATGTCTACATGACAGGCGACTATGCCAGCGACCAGCTCTTCTGGCCAAACATCGTGCGCGCCGTTGGGCAGGCGCTGGCCTTCACACCGCTCACCGCGATCGCCACAGCGGGCATCGAGCAGGAAAATGCCGGCTCGGCCTCCGCACTCTTCAACATGATGCGCAACCTCGGCGGTGCGGTCGGTATTGCGGCATTGCAGACCTTCCTCACAAAACGCGAGCAGTTCCACTCGAACATTCTCACGAATTCGGTCTCCATGTTCGAAGACGCGACCCGCGACCGCATCGCCCGACTGACGAACTACTTCCTGAATCATGGGGTTAGCGATCAGGCGCTTGCCACCCATAAAGCTATCGTCGCCATCGCCGGTAGCCTGCGCAAACAGGCCAACATCATGGCCTTCAGCGATACTTTCTACCTGCTAGGCGTTGCACTTGTCGTCGCCCTGCTTGCCAGCCTGTTCCTCAAGAAATCCGGTCACCTCTCCGGCGCTGGCGCACATTAGGCGCCGCATCTGAAACAGAAGGGAGATAGTCATGACCATTCTATTGGATACACCGCGCATCACGACGCCAGGCCCCAAAGCTGCCCAGATCGGCGTCAGTACGGCCGCAACGCTGAACCTGATCGAATGGCTGACCGGAGACGAGTGCCATGCCCTCGATGAGGTCGGCCTCGTCTCGGGCTTGGGCCGCCGGTTGCAGGCATTGGGGCTTCCCGTCGACCGGCTGACGCTGCATCTGATGACGCTGCATCCCGAGCTTAGCGGCCGCACTTTTGCGTGGGCGCCGGGCGAACCGATCGAGATCCATGATCGCGAGCACGGGCGGCTTCAGACCATTGCAAACACACCGCTTCACAAGGCGTTGGAAACGCGCGAAACGCTGATCGTCGGCCCCGGTGAGAGTCAGCATGGTCACTGGCAGCACATCGACGTCTTTGCCGGCCGCAACCTTGTTCAGCTGATGATATCGCCGCTCTGCAACGCCGACGGACCGATCAGTTCCGCTGCCTTCGGCACAAGGAGACCGGGCGGCTTCACACAAGCCGAGCAACAGGTGCTCACGCGCATTCTGCCGGCGCTACGCACCGCCAGCGAGTTGCGCGTTCTCCGACAATGCGAGCTCAGCCTGCTCGACACCTATATCGGCCCCATGACCGCGAGCAGAATCCTGGCCGGGCACATCCGTCGCGGCGAAATAGAGTCGATGAACACGGCTCTCCTGCTCTGCGACCTGCGCGGCTTCACCGAGCTTTCCAATCAACTGCCGGGCGACCTCGTACTTGGCCTTCTCAATGCCTATTTCGACAAGGTCGTGCCCGTCATCGCCCTGGGGGGCGGCGAGGTGCTGAAGTTCATGGGAGATGCGGTTCTCGCCTTCTTTCCCGGCGCCGATCCTGCCGGTGCCTGCAATGCCGCCTTGACGGCCGCAAGGGCAATTCTTGATGATGTGGAAAGCTTCCAATATGACGGGATCCGCATCAAGGTGGGCATTGCATTGCACTATGGCGAGGTCAGCTACGGCAATGTCGGCGCCGGCAACCGGCTCGATTTCACGCTCATCGGTCCTGATGTGAATATCGTCAGCCGCATACAAGGCGTCTGCAGCGACACGGGCAAGGCGCTATTGATGTCCGGTTGCTTTTGCGAGAAGGCCCGCATCATCGATGCGGTTTCCATTGGGCCTCAGCAACTGAAAAGTTTCGCCAAGCCGGTGGATCTGTTTACGATCGGCGGCTGAGAGACATTGCCCGGCGCAGGCCCTTCCCCGATTTCAGCGACCCGCGGCAAAGGAATCTAGTTCCTCATCTCGTCAGTTTCAGATGTATGCCGGCTGACTAGATCGCCGTGTCAGAGCGAGGCGAGGACGGATGTTTCGGCATATTAGCCGCTCAATAAACCGAGGGTTGCCATTCTTTGACTGCACGCGCAAGAAAATCTCATTTGCTAAGGGCATACGACAAAGCTGAATAGATATTTTATGAATACACCAGCTTTTTTGTGTTAAGTGCGCCCCTTTAGAATAGCGACGGAGACTTCTCGCACTCATGATTGAACTGACACCATCAAAGATCGCCGGATTGAAACTTGCGCATCAGGGAGACCTTTATCCGCAATCGGCGAAGAAATGGACGCACCAGAACGCGACCGTGACATATGCAAAAACGGACCGTTGGAAAGAACGTCCGCAGAAAATCAAGTTCATCAGCGATAAGACGTTGGAAGAACTCAAGGAGCTTGGCCTTCTGGAGCGCCTCAACCTCAACGAAGATGCCGGAAAAGATGCCTACACCATAACCATGGCCGGCAAGATCTGGCTTTTGAAGAACAAGTAAAGAGACACGGCATCCTTGGTCGCCTCGCCGAGCCATGCATCGGACCATCGGTTTGACCGGATCACGGATCATGTTTCGCGACTGAAATTTCGCGAGCATCGCGTTACCATCTTCGGCAGAGCTTCATGGAGCCGCCAAAATGGAACGCGTCCATGTCAGTCGGGATAACATCTCGACACCATCATTTACCGGGCGAGCAGTATCGATAGCGCTCGCTCGGGCAAATTGGTCACAGCACAAAAATAGCGGTTCCATTGATCATCATCGAAGTGACGAGCAATCGTCAAGCGCTTCGCCGTGGCACGCGCATCCTTGGCCAATTCGAAACAGGCTGCGTAGCATAGCTGGTTCACACGCATTGACGCGATGAGCCATCGCCGCGTCTTGGGTCACAGCCGCCGCAAGAACATCGTCGTCAAATGGCCAATCCGTTCAGTAGACAGTCTCTGCCGCGATGCACGGTGATGAGTTTATGAGAAGCATTGTCGGAAACGAAAAAAGCCTGCCGCGGGAGGAGGTGCGGCAGGCTTTTCGAAAACCGAACAGCGACTGGGAGGAGGAGTGCCGCTGTTCCTACAGACGTCCCTGGGAGGAGGAGTGGGCCGTCTGAATTCGAAGCGCCGCGGGAGGAGGTGCAGCGCTTCAATGAGTGTTGTTATACTCGCATCAGCGAAAACTTCCAGAACTTATGCTGCACTGCAGCTATGCAAGAAACGCAATCCTGGAGAACGACAGCGCGAAGTCGACGACGGACGCACAAAAAAGTGGGCCACAAACGCAAAACGCCCGCATTCTCAGCGGGCGTCCGGCAATCATGATGACTGAATAGGATGCTGTTAGCGACCCATTGCTGCGCGAGCAACGCTGCGGATATCAGCGCGAGCGATACCGAGGTCCTGCAATTCGCGGCTGGACATGCGATCGAGTTCAGCTACGGTCTGACGGAACTTGCGCCAGTTGTTGAAAGAGCGTGCGACGTTCATGATAATCCCCTTTCCTGAGGGCTTTCTGACGTCGGCAACCTCTATTGGTCCGGCGTCGTTTCGATGATTGAGATATAGGACATTCAATCGATTTAAAAAAGCGACAATCCCGCACTGCACCTATGCGAATTGCGCATTCCTGCGACATCTTCGGCAGCTGATGAGTGTTTTTTAGGCTTTGATGACCCCTAGTCAATGATCCGAGGTGGAAGCCGCCGGCATTTCCGAGGGACAAAGTTGAATGATTGCCTGGCGCACCCGTTCGACATCAACAGGCTTGTGTAACAGCAGATGGCCGCTTGCCGCGACGTCCTTCAATCGCTCTGGCGAGGTATCGCCTGTGAGGATCACCGCTGGCACGGGACGGCCAATATGCGAGCGCATCTGCTTGATGGCATCCAACCCGGTCGCGCCGGCTTCCAGCCGATAGTCGGTAATGATGAGATCGATCGGCGCCTGGTCACTTCCACTCACCGCATGCGCGAAACATGCTTCAGCTGCCGAACGCCCTGGATAGACCCGGTAACCCAAAGTCCTCAGCAGGAGGCTGATCGCTTCGAGGCCCTCACGCTCGTCGTCGATCACGGCAATCCCAATCGATCCATCCCCGTCACCCCGATCGACATCGACTGTAGCGTGGTCATTGGCGATGTCCGCGATCGGTACGGTGATGGAAAACATCGACCCCCGCCCCTCCCTTGAGATCATCCTCAACGGATGCTCGAGAAGTTGAGCCGTACGACGCACGATCGCAAGTCCCAATCCAAGCCCCTGAGCACGGTCACGCGCCGGGTTTTGCAGCTGAACGAACTCCTCGAACACCGCTTTTTGCTGATCCGCAGGAATACCTGTCCCTGTATCCCAAACCTGAATTTCCACTGCAGCGCCACGACGACGGCAGCCAAGTAGAACATGCCCTTTCGCCGTATATCGAAACGCATTCGAAAGCAGATTGGTGAGGATGCGCTTCAGCGTGATCGGATCGCTATCAATCCATCGATCGCTCTCGACCACCCGCCATCCGACATCCCTCTCTTTCGCAACGCCGCCAAATTCATCGCGAAGATCCGCGAAGAGCTTCCTGAGGGAGACGGGTTCCTTCGCAACGATGACGACGCCGGCATCGAGCCGCGAAATATCGAGCAGGGCATCGAGCAATCCGCTGAGATTGCCGACAATCGATTTCGCCCTGTCGGCGAGGTTGCGTGCATCCTTGGCAGGCACAGTGCCGCGTCGCCCCAAGATTGAAAGCGTGGATACGAGCAGGCTGAGGGCATGTGTCGGCTGGCGCAGATCGTGGCTGGCGGCTGCGAGGAAACGCGTCTTCGCCCGGTCCGCTGTCTGCGCCTTGTCCCGTTCCTCCTGGAGATGCTCGACCAACTCTTCGTTCTCCAACCGCAACGCGACGGTCTCGCGAAGCATGCGGTAGGTGATGCGGCAGTAGTTGAGGTTGATTACCACAAGGGAAACAAGCAGGAACAGGAATGCGCCTGCCATCTCGCTTTCACCGATGATGCAACGCAGCCCTATCGGCACCACAGTGATCAAAATCGAGCCGACAAGCGCCGGTGGAAAGGCAGAAAGCGACGGCACCGTGCCGCAGACCAGACCCGTCAGAACGATAACCGTGAAGGAAAGCACGATCGGCGACTCTGGAAGAAAGCCGACCCAGCCAAGAAGCCCCCATAGCAGACCCGAGATCCACGAAAAGGCAGCCGCAAGCCATGCCCATCGCAGTATCGACCGGCTGTCATTTCGTGCCCGGCCAAAGAAACGGCGGGAGGCGATGACACGCATACCGGTCAAAAGATACAGGGCGCCGAGCCAACCAAACAGCCACCCCGAGGAAACAGCCGACTTCAGGATATAGACGGCTGCAAGCGAAATGACGATGTTGGAGATAACAACCCCATAGGAGTTGCGATACAGGAGCTCGACCAGAGCTCGACGTATCTTGTCTTCCTGCATGCGCCCCTCCGCTTCACCGAGCAGCTCCCCAAGTGGATTTTTCCCGGCAGGGTTGATTTATAGGTAACCTGTTTCACATTAACTAGCGACGAAGAGTGCCTGAAGCCATCCGAGAGCAGCAACGGAATGAACCGCATAACTACCGTCATCATAGCCGACGACCATGCGATCGTGCGCGAAGGACTGAAGCTGCTCATCTCGACCATCGAGAGCGTTGCGATCGTTGGCGAAGCGGCAAATGGCGAGGCGCTGCTTGCGCTTCTGCAAGTTGCGCGTGCCGATGTGTTGGTTCTTGACCTCGGCATGCCGGGGGTGGCGGGAATTCACTTTATTTCCGCCATTAGGGATATCGCACCTCGCCTGAAGATCCTCATGCTGACGGCGAATATAGAGCCTAGAACGGTGCGTGCGGCGCTCGATGCCGGTGCCAGCGGCTATCTGACCAAGGATGGCGATCCCGAGGAAATCGCGGCCGCCATCGATGCGGTGCGAAGCGGCGGGACCTATCTGGCAAAGTCGATCAGATTTGCGGTCGACCAACCGGAGCGGCCGAGCAAGGCGCCGACGGCCGAAGAAATCGTCTCGCCCATTCCGCTGACCTTGAGAGAGAAACAGATCCTGCTTCTGTCGGCACAGGGTCAAACCGCCCGACAGATGGCGGAACGTCTCGGCATCAGCGTCCTGACCGCTCGCAAGCACCGGGAAAACCTGATGCGCAAACTCGATCTCCACAGCTCCGCCGAAGTAACGGCCTATGCTGTTCGTCTTGGCATGCCGGCCGGCTGAAGTTTGCACTTTTATCTCCCGCTCGGTTCTCGCCTGTGCGCTTTACCGACGGAAACCAGATAAGCGGCTATCTGGCGATGCTGAAATACGACAGGCGTCGTATATGCCGCGATATCGCTCAAGGTTAGTTCTCTGCGCAAGCGGTGCCTTGGCCATCCGCTTAGATCGCTCCGGTAGAGGAGAGTGGTCTGCCAAAGCGGAGGATACGCCATGCCATCGTTGGAACACTGGACCTCATTTGCCGTCGCGACGCTTGTCTTCGCCTGCATGCCGGGTCCGGCAATGCTCTATATGACTGCACAAACCCTGGCGCATGGCACTCGCGCCGGACTGAAGGCCGCGCTTGGCATTCATCTCGGCTGTTATTTTCACATCGTCGTCGCCGCCGTCGGCCTTGCGGCTCTGCTCGATGAGGCTCCCGCCGTTTACGCAATCATCAAGCTTGTGGGAGCAGCCTATCTGATCTGGCTTGGAGCCACGATGCTCCTCGGATGCAATCAGCGCTCACCCGAAACCACAGACACGAAATCTGCCGTACTGCGCGACAGTGTCATCGTCGAGGTTCTCAACCCCAAGACGGCGCTCTTCTTTCTGACCTTCCTGCCGCAGTTCGTGGATCCGGCCGCGGCCATGCCGATTTCCATGCAGTTTCTCGTCCTCGGCATCATCGTCAATATCGTGCTTTCGGCAGCGGACGTAACGGCCGTTGGCGTCGCTTCACTTGCACTGGGCCGATTTACCCATGCCGGCAACGGGAGACTGATGCCGAGAACCTGCGGCTCTATTCTGATCATCCTCGGCTTTGCCCTGGCGCGACAGCACGCATGATCGGACATGAAAAGAGCGAGCGGCATGATACGGCGGCCAAATCTCCTTGGGATATTCATTCTTAGCCAGCTGGCTGGCATCGCGAAATATCCACCTATTCGAAGGGCCACATTATCGCCTGCGCCATTATCGCGGGACTTGCCACTCCTGTCGCCTTGAGTGCGGCATCGAGCCCAGATTGGGCAACAACCGACGCCGCCTGGGCGCGATGAAAGGCCCTGCTGAATAGCCTCAGGCGTTCCTGCGCTTGCCTTCCAAAAGGTCAAGAATGGAGTTGGCGGCATAGAGCACATTGGTGCCAGGCCCAAAAACCGCGCTGACGCCATGTTCGAGCAGGAAATCATAATCCTGGCGCGGGATGACGCCACCGACCACGACAATGACCTGATCGGCGCCCTTCTCCTTCAGCGCTTCGACAAGTTGGGGCGCAAGCGTCTTATGCCCGGCAGCCAGCGAGGACATGCCGACCACCTGGACCTTTTCCTTCACGGCAAGGTCCGCCGCCTCGTCGGGCGTCTGGAACAACGGGCCGGCAACCACGTCGAAGCCGACATCGCCGAAGGCGGATGCGATGACCTTGGCGCCACGGTCATGGCCATCCTGACCGAGCTTTGCAACCATGATCTTCGGCTTGCGCCCGAGCGATGCGGCAACATCGGAGAGGCGGTTGCTGAGTGTGACCAGCTCGGGGTCGCCGGCATAGGCGGCACCATAGATATCGCTGACAACCTGGGGGACGGCTGAGTGATCGCCAAAGACGGTGCGCATGGCGTCGGAGATCTCGCCGACAGTCGCACGGGCACGGGCCGCATCGACGGCGGCTTCGAGGATATTGCCCTCGCCCGTCGCTGCCACCGTCGTGAGGCGCTGGAGCGCCTGCTCGACCTTGACGCTATCTCGGCGTCTGCGCGTCTCTTCGATGCGTTTGATCTGGGCGCTGCGGACGGCGGCATTGTCGATCGCCAGGATCTCGATATCTTCCTCCGTCTCAAGCCGATACTTGTTGACGCCAACGATGACTTCGTCGCCTCGGTCGACAGCCGCCTGGCGACGCGTTGCCGCCTCCTCGATCAGTCGCTTCGGCAACCCCTCGTTGACGGCCTTGGTCATACCGCCCAGTGCTTCCACTTCTTCGATCAGCGCCCAGGCCTTGTCGGCAAGCTCCTTGGTCAGGCTTTCGACGTAATAGGAGCCTGCAAGCGGATCCACGACATTCGTTACGCCGGTCTCATGCTGCAGGATGAGCTGGGTGTTGCGGGCGATGCGCGCCGAAAATTCCGTCGGCAGCGCGATTGCCTCATCGAAGGAGTTGGTGTGCAGGGATTGCGTGCCGCCGAGCACCGCTGACATGGCCTCGAAAGCGGTACGAATGATGTTGTTGTAGGGGTCCTGTTCCTGCAGCGATACACCTGATGTCTGGCAGTGCGTACGCAACATCAGCGACGAAGGCTTGGCCGGCTTGAATTCCTCCATGATGCGCGTCCAGAGCAGGCGCGCAGCCCGCAACTTGGCCGCCTCCATGAAGAAGTTCATGCCGATGGCGAAGAAGAAGGAGAGACGGCCGGCGAAATCGTCGACATTCAGTCCCTTGGCCAGAGCCGCCCGCACATATTCGCGCCCGTCGGCGAGCGTGAAGGCAAGCTCCTGCACGAGCGTCGCTCCGGCCTCCTGCATGTGATAACCGGAGATGGAGATGGAGTTGAACTTCGGCATCTCCTTGGCCGTATATTCGATAATGTCGGCAACGATCCGCATCGAAGGCTCGGGCGGATAGATATAGGTATTGCGGACCATGAACTCCTTGAGGATATCGTTCTGGATGGTCCCGGAGAGAGCGGCTCGCGGCACGCCCTGCTCCTCGCCGGCAACAATGAAGTTTGCCAGGATCGGAATGACCGCTCCGTTCATGGTCATCGAGACGGAGACCTTTTCCAGCGGAATGCCGTCGAAGAGGATCTTCATGTCCTCGACGGAATCGATCGCCACGCCGGCCTTGCCGACATCACCGACCACTCGCGGATGATCGCTGTCATAGCCGCGATGGGTGGCGAGATCGAAGGCGACGGAGACACCCTGCTGACCGGCGGCGAGCGCTTTGCGATAGAAGGCGTTGGAGGCCTCGGCGGTGGAAAAGCCGGCATATTGGCGGATCGTCCAGGGACGTCCGGCATACATGGTGGCGCGCGGACCACGGGTGAAGGGTGCAAAACCGGGCAACGAGGAGAGGTGCGACAGGCCTGCCGTATCCGCCTCGGTATAGAGCGGCTTGACCGCTATTCCCTCAGGCGTTTCCCAGGTGAGCGTCTCAGGCGATGCCTTGAGCTCCTTCTCGGCCAGATCAGCCCATTCCTTCAAGGATCGTTCAACCATCATTCGAACTCCAAAATCAGCTCGTCGACCGCAAGGCTATGCCCTACTTTCGCTTCGATACGTTTAACGACACCCTTACGCTCAGCCTTCAAGGCATTTTCCATCTTCATGGCCTCAACAACGGCCAAGGTTTGACCCGCTTCGACAACACTGCCCGCCTCGACGCTGAGTGAGGTCAGAACTCCCGGCATCGGACATAGCAGAAGCTTGGAGGTATCCGCCGCCAGCTTGATGGGCATCAGGCGGGCAAGCTCCGCAACGCGCGGCGAACGGACACGTGCAATCATCTCCGTTCCCCGCCAGCGCAGGCGGATCGCCGACCCCACCAGATCGACCTTGATACCCAGTATATCGGAGCCGACGGAAAAAGCGCAGTGCGTTTTGCCGGGCAACCAGTCGCTCGCCACGCAAAGCACCTCGCCGTCCGCGAAGGATACCTCCGTACCGCGCTCTACCGACGGCATACTCACGTCGAAGCGCCACTGGCCGAAGGATACGACCCAATCCTGGCCGATCCGGCGGCGATGATTGCCGATCGTTCCGGAAATATCGGCAGCGCGAGCCTGAACGATCCGGTTGATCGTCGCAGCGACGGCCGCAAGCTTGCGAGCCGACGCCTGATCCGGCTCGACGCCGTGGAAGCCATCGGGAAATTCCTCGGCTATGTAACCGGTCGTCAGCTGACCGGAACGGAAGCGCTCCTGATTCATGACGGCGGACAGGAACGGCAAGTTATGCCCGATCCCCTCGACCTCGAAGTCGTCGAGCGCATCGCTCATCGCAGCGATCGCCGCATCGCGGCTCGGCGCCCAGGCACAGAGCTTTGCAACCATCGGATCATAGTACATCGAGATTTCGCCGCCCTCGTAGACGCCGGTGTCGTTGCGCAGAATGGCACCATTGTTCGTCGGGCCTTCGGCCGGCGGACGATATCGCGTCAATCGGCCGATCGACGGGAGGAAGTTACGGTAGGGATCTTCGGCATAAAGGCGGCTCTCAATCGCCCAGCCATTGAGCTTTACGTCGCGCTGGCCAAAGGACAAGGGTTCTCCGGCCGCGACCTTGATCATTTCCTCCACGAGATCCAGCCCCGTCACGAGTTCGGTCACCGGATGCTCCACCTGCAGGCGGGTGTTCATCTCAAGAAAATAGAACTTGTTCTGCTTGCCATCGACGATGAATTCCACCGTCCCTGCCGAATGATAGCCGACGGCCTTGGCAAGCGCGACGGCCTGCTCACCCATAGCTTTGCGGGTCGCTTCATCAAGGAAGGGCGACGGGGCCTCCTCGATCACCTTTTGATTGCGCCGCTGGATGGAGCATTCCCGCTCGCCAAGATAAAGGACGGTGCCCTGCTTGTCGCCGAGCACCTGGATCTCGATATGGCGCGGCTCGGTGATGAACTTCTCGATGAAGATGCGGTCGTCGCCGAAGGAGTTTTTGGCCTCGTTGCGCGATGCCTGGAATCCCTCGCGAGCCTCATCGGCATTGTGCGCGATGCGCATGCCTTTGCCGCCGCCACCCGCCGATGCCTTGATCATCACGGGATAGCCGATCTCATTTGCGATCAGCACGGCTTCGTCGGCATTTTCGATCAGCCCCATATGTCCGGGCACCGTCGAAACACCGGCGCGTGCCGCCAGCTGCTTAGAGGTGATCTTATCCCCCATGGCCTCGATCGCGCCGACGGGAGGGCCGATGAACGTCACGCCCTCGCGTTCGAGCGCAGCCGCGAAATTCGCGTTCTCGGAGAGGAAGCCATAGCCAGGATGTACGGCATCGGCACCGGTCTTGCGCACGGCATCGATGATCCGGTCTATGACGATATAGGACTGGCTCGATGGCGACGGGCCGATATGCACCGCCTCGTCTGCCATCGACACATGCAAGGCATTGCGATCGGCATCAGAATAGACGGCGACCGTCGAAATGCCGAGACGCCGGGCGGTCTTGATGACTCGGCAGGCGATTTCGCCACGATTGGCGATCAGGATTTTCTTGATCATGGGAATGGCCTGTCAGAGAGGTATCGTGTCGTGCTTCTTCCAGCGCACATCTACCTGCTTGTTGCGAAGCGAGGCGAAGGCGCGGGCGATGCGGCGACGGGATGAGTGCGGCATGATCACTTCGTCGATGAAACCGCGTTCGGCTGCGACGAACGGATTGGCAAACCGCTTCTCATATTCACGCGTGCGGGCGGCAATCTTCTCCGGATCTGCGAGATCGGCGCGATGAAGAATCTCCGTCGCGCCCTTGGCGCCCATGACGGCGATTTCGGCGCTCGGCCAGGCGTAGTTCACATCGGCGCCGATATGCTTCGACGCCATCACGTCGTAGGCGCCGCCATAAGCCTTGCGCGTGATCAACGTCACCATCGGCACCGTCGCCTGGGAATAGGCGAACAGCAGCTTGGCGCCATGCTTGATCACGCCGCCATATTCCTGTGCCGTACCGGGCAGGAAGCCGGGCACGTCGACCAAGGTCAGGATCGGAATATTGAAGGCGTCGCAGAAACGAACGAACCGAGCGGCCTTGCGCGAGGAGTCGATGTCGAGACAACCGGCCAGTACCATCGGCTGATTGGCAACGACGCCCACCGTCTGACCCTCCATGCGCATGAAGCCGGTGATGATGTTGCGCGCGAAGGCACCCTGCAGCTCGAAGAATTCACCCTCGTCGGCAAGAGCGTGGATCAGCTCCTTCATGTCGTAGGGCTTGTTGGAGCTGTCCGGTATCAACGTGTCGAGCCGATTTTCCAGCCGCACCGGATCATCATGGAATGGCCTGACCGGCGGCTTCTCGCGATTGTTCAACGGCAGAAAGTCGAAGAGCAGCCTGATATGCTCAAGTGCCTCGATATCATCCTCGAAGGCGCCGTCGGCAACAGAGGATTTCGAGGTGTGGGTGCGTGCACCGCCAAGCTCTTCCGCGGTGACGATCTCGTTGGTCACCGTCTTCACCACGTCGGGGCCGGTGACGAACATGTAGGAGGAATCGCGCACCATGAAAATGAAATCCGTCATGGCCGGAGAATAGACGGCACCACCCGCGCAAGGCCCCATGATGACGGAAATCTGCGGCACGACGCCGGAGGCCTCGACATTGCGCTTGAACACTTCGGCATAGCCGGCAAGCGAATCCACGCCTTCCTGAATGCGCGCGCCGCCGGAATCGTTGAGACCGATGACCGGCGCACCATTCCTCATGGCCATATCCATGATCTTGCATATCTTCTGTGCGTGCGTCTCCGACAGTGAGCCACCGAGCACGGTGAAATCCTGGGAGAAGACATAGACCTGTCGACCGTTGATCGTTCCCCAACCCGTCACCACGCCATCGCCGGCGACCTTCTGGTCTGCCATGCCGAAGTCGATGCAGCGATGGGTGACATACATATCGTATTCTTCGAAGGAGTCCTCATCGAGAAGCACTTCGATGCGCTCACGTGCGGTCAGCTTGCCCTTTTCGTGTTGAGCCGCGATCCTTCGCTCGCCGCCGCCCAGCCGTGCCTCGGCGCGCCGCGTTTCGAGCTGATCCAAGATAGTCTGCATGATGCCTCCCTCGATATGCCGAACTCATAGCGAGGGGGCGTCTGCGAGAAAATGATTGAACGCGCAGATATGCGGACTTATAAAAATTCAAATTGACAATTGCAAAGTTGCGAAGATGGCTATCGGGAAACTCTTTATCGGCCGCAAGGTGCGTGAACTGCGTTTGGAACATGATGCGACGCAGAGCCAGTTTGCCGAGCGTCTCGGCATATCGCTGAGCTATCTCAATCAGATAGAGAACAACCAGCGTCCGGTATCTGCCGCCGTCCTGCTTGCCCTTGCCGACAAATATGGTCTCGACATTGCGGAACTCTCCACCGGTGAGACGGATCGGCTGATGTCGGCACTCACCGAAGCACTCGGCGATCCCTTGTTCGAATCCTATTCGCCGACTTTGCAGGAACTGAAACTGATCGCGCAGAACGCGCCGGGATTTGCCCGCGCATTGGTCAGCTGTCATCAGGCCTATCGGCGCAATAGCGAGCAGCTTGCCAGCCTGGACGACAGGCTCGGCCGCGCTGCAGCCCTTGAGGCGACGCCCTATGACGAGGTGCGCGACTTCTTCCACTATGTCGACAACTATGTGCAGGAACTCGACACCATGGCGGAGGCGCTTGCCCTTAAACTCGGCCTGCAAGGGGGAGACGGGCTGCCGATCCTGACGGATTATCTGGACAGCCAGTTCGGCGTTCGCGTCGTGCACGGACCCTCTGCCATGAATGCTGTTCGTCTCTTCGATCCGGCGGGTCGCGTGCTGACCCTCAACCCCTATGCCCCGGCAGAAACCCGCACCTTCCAGATCGCGGTGCAAACCGCACAGCTCTACGCCAGCGAGGCCGTGGAAAATATCGTCCGCCAGGCAGGCTTTCGCAGCGAAGAGGCGGGTGAGGTCTGTCGCATCGGCCTGCACAATTATTTCGCCGGCGCGCTCCTCATGCCCTATCAAGGCTTCCTCAAAACCGCCCGTGACCTGCGACACGATATCGAGCTGCTTGCCGCCCGGTTCGGAACGTCGCTGGAGCAGGCCTGCCACCGGCTTTCGACCCTGCAGCGCCCGGGCATGAAGGGCATTCCGATCTTCTTTGCCCGTATCGATCGCGCCGGCAACATTACCAAGCGCCATAGCGCAACCAAGCTGCAATTCGCACGCTTCGGAGCAGCCTGTCCGCTCTGGAACGCACACCAGGCCTTCGAGACACCGGGTCGCTTTATTCGCCAGCTTGCCGAGACGCCGGATGGCGCCCGCTATCTCTGTCTTGCCACGCATGTAAGCAAGGGCGTCGGCGGGTTTCGCACGCAACGTTCCAGCCACGCGCTGGCATTGGGCTGCGAGATCTCCTATGCCAGCGCCTTCGTCTATGCCGACGACCTCAACGTTACCGACAAATCCGCCTTCGAACCGATCGGCATATCCTGTCGCATATGCGAGCGCAGCAACTGCGCCAGCCGGGCCGTTCCGCCCTTGCGCCGGAGCATTTCCGTCGACCATAACGTCAGGGAAGCGACCCCCTACCGGCTGTCATAGAACCGAGTTTGCTTTCGGAGCGCGTCGAACCCAGATCTGCGCGACATGGAAATCGTATCAGGCCCGCAAAGGCCCGATGAGCCTCTGTAGGGCAGCTCCAAACCGACCATCGAGCAGTTCGGTTGGAAGGATATGCGGGCACGCTGCACTTGCCGCCCGCAAGAGTTCCAGATCGCTCGACGGTTTCGATAGCACTTCGCGCAGGACCGCACTTTGCGGGTCGCTGACCTCATAGGCGGCAAGGCCTTTCGCCCAGCGTTCGACGTAGACGATCCAGACTGCGATCGTAAAGGCGAAGGGCTCGAAATCCGTACCGCGCTTCAGCGCGGCGAAGGCAGGAGCGGTTATTCGTTGCGGCAGCTTCTGCGTGCCATCCATCGCAATCTGCGCCGTCGCATGGGCAATCGCGGGATTGGAGAAACGCGCCTTCAGCTTTTCGGCGTAGGCGTCAAGATCCATGCCGAGCTGCCCGATCGCGCTGGAAGCCGCAGAGAGATGCCGCACCACCAGATCCTTCAGGTGACCATCGGCCATAACGTCCCGGACATACTTTTTTTCATGGAGACAGCCGCAATAGGCGATCAGCGAATGAGTGCCGTTCAGCATCCATAGCTTCATGCGCTCATAATCCGTTATATCGGGCACGAAGAGCGCGCCGGCAGTTTCCCAGGCAGGACGACCGGCACAGAAGCTGTCCTCCAATATCCATTGGCGGAACGGCTCGGTTTCGATGGCAGCCAGGTCATCATAACCGGTCTCGGCCCGTGCCAGCCCAAATAGATCTTGGCCCGGAATGGGCGTGATGCGGTCAACGACACCTGAGGGAAACGCCGCATGAGCTTCGATGAAGCGGACGAGCGATGGATCGTGCGCAAGCGCGGCAAACTCCAGCACCGCGCCCCTCAGTCGGCGGCCGTTTTGAGGAAGGTTGTCGCAGCTAAGGACGGTGAAGGCGGGAAGCCCTATTTGCTGTCGCAATGCCAAGGCGGCAGCGATCAGGCCGATCACCCCCTGCGGCGATTGCCGCCGTCCGAGATCCTGCGCAATGTCAGGATGAGACGTGTCGAGCTGTCCCGTCCCGGTCAAGCCATAGCCCTTCTCCGTCACAGTCAGGCTGACGATGCGGCAAGCCGGCGAGGCCATGAGCGAGAGCACATCCACAATTCTCTCGCGTCCGGAAACCACCGAATGGAGGGCGCCGATGACGGACGCCTTCGTCTCCTCTCCTCGTTCGATGAGGATATAACGATAATCCTGCGGCTCCAGAGTACCGGCAAGTGAGGAGCCGCGCAGCGATGCGCCGATGATCCGCCAGTCGCCGCCTCGTGCCGCAAGCGCATCGTCCGTGTAGGACAAAAGGTGAGCGCGGGCGAAATTGCCGATACCGAGATGAACGATGCCGAAGCCGTGGTTCTCCGCCTTATAGGCAGGCCATTTGGCCGCCCTTCCCGGCAACGGCACGCTTGCAGCACTCAGCCTGTTCATATCTGGCCGCCGGCGACAATCGGATGCGAGAGAGCCGTCATGATCCCTCGCAGTTCCGCAAGTCCCTTGAGACGACCGATCGCCGGATAGCCGGGGCGCGTCTGCCTGATGTGGTCGTCGAGGATATTCTGGCCGTGATCAGGGCGGAAGGGAATCTGCCAGTCTTTGCGGCCCAGCCCTTTCCGTCTCGTCTCTTCGGCAAGCGCGGCGGCGATCACCGCCACCATGTCTGTATTGCCTTCGAGATGCGCCGCCTCGTGGAACGAGCCGCCATGCCTGTTGTCCTCAAGCGCAACATTGCGCAAATGCAGGAAATGGACGCGGTCGCCGAGCCTTGCCATCATTCCCGGGAGGTCATTGTCGCGCCGCGCGCCAAGCGAGCCGGTGCAAAGCGTGATGCCATTGGCCGGGAGATCGACGGCCTCGACCATGGCGCGGTAGTCTGCTTCAGTCGACATAATGCGCGGCAGTCCAAGCAGCGGAAACGGCGGATCGTCCGGATGGCAGCAAAGCCGCATGCCCAGCTCCTCCGCGAGCGGCGCGACTTCACCCAAGAAATCGATAAGATGCGCTTTCAGTCTTTCGGCAGTCAGGCCGTTATACTGCGCGAGATGCTCCTTCACCTCATCGATCGTCATGTGCGTGGCGGCACCCGGCAGGCCGGAGACGATGTTGGCGACGAGCTGGCGCTTGCGTTCATCATTCATTTCGGAAAAACGGCGCTGCGCCGCATCGACGATCTCAGGCTCAAGCTCCTCGCGCGCTGCCGGGCGCTGCAGCAGGAACAGATCGAAAGCGGCAAAATCCACCGCATCGAAACGCATGCACGTCGCACCATTCTTCAGGCGATAGGCGAGATCGGTCCGCGTCCAGTCGAGGACCGGCATGAAATTATAGCAAATGGTCTGCACCCCGGCATCGGCGAGATGGCGAAGGCTCGTCTTCCAGCTGCCGATATGCTGCCGCCAAGGCCCGCTCTGGCGCTTGACGTCCTCGGAGACCGGCAGGCTTTCGACCACATCCCAGCTCAATCCGGACGCGCTGCCATCGCCCATGACCGAAAGCTCGCGCTGACGAGCGGCAATATCCTCCGGCGTCCACACCTCCCCGGGGGCGCGATGATGGAGCGCGGTGACGACGCCCTCAACACCCGCCTGTAACATGTCGTCGATCGATACCGGATCGGACGGGCCGAACCAACGCCAAGTCTGCCGCATCATGTGTCCCTTTCTTCAGTGCATATGTTGTTTGGCAAAACGGGGAATCGAAGTCTCGCCCAGCCTATTCCTTCATGCCGCTCGTCGCGACACCTTTGACGAAATTGCGCCGCATCGCGCCGAAGAAGATGACACTCGGAATGAGCGACAGGGCGGCGGCGGCGCTGAGGCGGCCGAGATCGACAGTGAACCCGGTCTGGAACAGGGCCAGCCCGACTTCGAGGACATATTTGTCGCGTGCCGTGTTGACGATCATGGGCCAGGCGAATGTGGTCCAAGCCTGGAAGAAGGCAAGGACGGTCAGCGTTCCGATCGGACCGCGCATCAACGGCAACACGATGCGAAAGAAAATCCACCATTCGCCGGCGCCGTCCATGCGTGCGGCTTCCAGCAATTCGTCGGGAATCGATGTCAGGGCATATTGCCGAACAAGGAATATGCCGAAGCTCATCACCAGATAGCCGGCGAGGAGTCCACCGATCGAATTCAGCAGTCCCAACTGCTTCACGCCGAGATAGAGCGGAATCATATAGACTTCGAAGGGAACGATGGCGGTCGCCAGCACGCCGATAAAGATGAGATTGACGCCGGGAAAGCGAAACTTCGCCAGCACATAGCCCGTGATCGAGGACGTCAGGACAATGGCGACAGTCGAGATAGCCGCAAATGCAAGGCTATTGCCCATCCATGTCAGCAGCGGCGTGTCGCTCAGAACCGAGGAAAAATTGTCGAGCGTCGGCGATTGCGGGATGAGACGCGGCGGCCAGGCCAGCAATTCGGCAGGTGTCTTGAAAGCGTTCGCCGTGAGCATGATCAGCGGCAGGATCATCAAAAGGCCGAAAATGGTCAGCACGCAATCGATGGCGAATTTGGAAGCGGAATATCGTTCCCGGCTTTTCTTGCTTGGGGTCGTGCTCATCGACGTGCTGCCTTGTCACGAAAGAAAACGAATTGGCCCGCTGTCAGGAGCAGAACGATGGCAAGGAGGACGACGGCCTCGGCGGCGGCGTAACCAACGCGATAGTTGCGGAAGCTGTTTTCGAGCATATCGAGCACCAGAACCCGCACCAGCTTGCCCGGCGCCCCTTGTGAATCGGAAGCAAGCACAAAGGCCTGACCGTAGATGTTGAAGGCCGCAATCATTGTGACCACCGAGACATAGAGCGTTACGGGTCTCAATTGCGGTATGGAAATATAGCGGAAGCACTCCCACGCCGTGGCGCCATCCAACTTGGCGGCCTCATAGAGCGAGGTGGAAATGTTGCGCAGCCCGATCAGGAAAATCAGCACCGCATAGCCGAGCGCCTGCCACGAGCAGAGCACGATGATGCAGACGATTGACCAGACGGGATGAAAGAGCCACGCCTGCGCCGGGATGCCGAAAATGCCGAGAAGGGCATTCAGCGGCCCAAGCTGCGCGTCGAATACCCATTTCCAGGCCATGGCGGCAGGAACGAGCGAGACGATATGCGGTATGAACAGGCTGGTTTCATAGAAGCCGGAGAGCGCGCTGCCGAAGCGGTGCTGGATGAGCGCCGCAAGTCCGAGTGCCAAGGGGATCGTCAGAGCCAGCACCCCGAAGGCAATGATCGTGGTGTTGCGCAGCGCTTCCAGAAACAACGGATCGCCGGCAAGCTCCTGGAAGTTCGCAAACCCGATGAACGGCTTGTTTTTTGAAATGATATCCCATTTGAACAGGCTGAGCCGCAGCGTCTCGAAAATGGGGACAACTCTGACTAAGACGAAGAGTGTCAGCGGCACGGCCAGCGCGCTTATCACGAACCCCAATTGTCTGCGCTTTTTCATCCGACAGTCCTTCCCTTGCGGGGGCGGGAGCGTCCCATCCCCTCTCTTCCCTGCCTCTGCCGGCGTTATTGCGCCAGAAGACCTTCGCGCTTGAGGATGTTGTCGATCTCGCCGCTGGCTTCCTTGAGCATGGCGTCGATGGCGGCGTCATCCTTCGCCAGGGCCGGATTGGCGAACGCGGCCTCGAGCCGAGCGGCAAAGCGGGTCAGGATTTCGCTGGATGGCGCAATCGGCGGCAGGGTGAAATAGGTGTAGTCGGCCGGCGGCGCGACGAAGGCTTCGAGAACCGGCTTCTTGGTGATGATCGCGGAGAAATCGACATTGCTGCGCGAAGGCAACCAACCGACATTGTCCAGAAGCCATTGGAGGTTTTCGGGCTCATTGGTCTTCTGAACAAATTCCCAGGCAAGCTTGCTCTTGTCGTTGTCAGCCGGCACGAAGAGCGATGCCGGCACGACCAGAGATCCCGCCGGCAACGGCGCGGTCGCGTACTTCAGATTGGGCGCCTTTTTGGCGATATCGCCGATGACCCAGGATTCGCGAATGAACATCGCCGTCTGCCCCAGTTCGAAAGCCTCGGCATCGGCCTTCATCTGCGGGCTGACGGTCTTGGCGACGAAAAGCTGATCCAGATATTGCTTGAGAGCCTTGCGGCCTGCCTCGTTGGCAACAGCAGCCTTCCAGCCTTCGCCGTTCTTCTCGACGAGCTTGCCGCCGAACTGATGCAGATTGATCCAGAACTTTTCACTGATCCCCTGGCCGCCGCCGGAGAGGCGCAACGACCAGCCGCTGATGGTAGGGTTGCCGGAGGTATCGCGCTCCGTCAGCTTCGCGGCATATTGCGAATAGTCATCCACCGTTTTCGGTGGGCCGGAAAGCCCGGCCTTGGCGAATTTCTCCGTGTTATAGTAGAGGGCCGATTGGCCGTGATAGAGCGGCACACCATAGACATGTTCGCTGTCGGAAACGGCCGCCACATAGACCGGGCTGAAATTCTTCGGATCCTTGACGAAGGCGGTGATCGCCTCCGGCGCCGGCGCCAGCAGCCCCGACTGCACGTATCGCGGCGCCTCCGACTGCATTTCGACGATGTCGGCCGCCGAGCCTGCCGGCAACGCAAAGGCAAGCCGCTTCTCATGCTCCCGCAGGCTGATCGTTTCCACCTTCAGTTCGAAATCCGGATGAGACGCCTTCATCTCCGCCGCAACGTGATTGTAAAAGGGCTCAAGCTCGGGAGCGCCACCCCACAGGGTCAATGTCTCAGCCTGTACCGAGCAGGCAAGGCCGGCGAGCATGGCGGCGAGCGAGACTGTCTTTAGAAAGTGCGATGCCATTTCAGTTCTCCTCTTCACGAATTGGACCTTCGTGGTCGATTATTATTGGATATTGTCCGGCACCCTTGCGCCGGTTGCCCTGTCGAACAGATGCGCGCCGGCCGATGAGAGTTTCAAACTCAGCGCGGCACCGGGCTTGTCGGTAAGGCGCTCCCGAATGACCGCAACGATTTCCTCGCCACCGAGCGTAAGACTTACATGGCTTTCAGCGCCGGTCGGCTCGACCGAAGCAAGCGTCGTCGTCACGGCAGACGGATCGGCGGGATCGCAAAGAACCAACGCCTCGGGACGAATACCGAGCAGCAGTTCTCCGGTGGGACGGGGCAAGTTTTGCGGCAGCGGGATGGCGATGCCGCCCTGCGTAGTGAATGCGGATCCCGTAATGCTACCCGCCAGGATATTCATCGACGGGGAACCGATGAAGCCGGCAACGAAAACATTGGCCGGGCGATCATAAAGCTCCAGCGGCGAGCCGATCTGTTCGACCACGCCACCTTGCATGACGACGATCCTGTCCGCCATGGTCAGCGCTTCCACCTGATCATGCGTGACATAAATCATCGTATTGCCGAGGCGACGATGCAGCGATCTGATCTCGGAGCGCATCTTCACGCGCAACTTGGCATCGAGATTGGACAACGGCTCGTCGAACAGGAAGACTTTCGGCTTGCGCACGATCGCACGCCCCATGGCGACGCGCTGACGCTGCCCGCCGGAAAGCTGCTTCGGATAGCGCTTGAGATGGTCGCTCAAGCCGAGAGTAGCAGCGGCCGCCTCGACCTCCTTGCGGATCTGATCCGCCGGAGCCCGGCGCAGCTTCATCGAGAAAGCCATATTGTCGTGAACGGTCATGTGCGGATAAAGCGCGTAATTCTGGAAGACCATCGCGATATCCCGGTCCTTGGAATCAACCTCGTTGATCACCCGGCCGTCGATCAGAATTTCCCCATCGGAGACGTCCTCCAATCCTGCGATCATACGCAGCAAGGTTGACTTGCCGCAGCCCGACGGCCCCACGAGCACGACGAACTCACCATCCTCCATGGTGATTTCGAGGTCGCGCAACGCATGAAAGTCGCCGTAGTGTTTATGCAGTTTGCGGATTTCCACGCGTGCCATTTTTATTTCCCCGGTGCCCTTTCTGGCGAAGCGGGACGGCCCGCTGCCAATGTCGTTTCACACAGGCGCAGGTGACGATCGCCCGGCGCCCAATGGAACGCGATGAAATCCGCTGCAGCCCCCTCGACGAAGTCCGTTTCCAGACCAAGCGCCGTCGCCGGATTGACCGCCGCCATGGTGATCGCATCGCCGAGGCTGAAGCCTTCGAGGCTTGCGGCCAAAGCAACGCCGTCTGCAAGCGGCCGTACTGCGCCTGCAAGCATCGACGTTCCCGCCATCGATAGACGCCCCTCGGCAGACAGTTCGACATCACCGCCGATCGGCTGGCGATAGCGGCCAGGCGCCATGCCGGCGAGCGCAACCATGTCGCTGACGAGGATCGACCGCTCCAGCCCTTTTGCCCTCAGCATCGCCGTCAGCGTTTCGCGATCGAGATGGTGGCCATCGGCGATGAACATCGCCTGCAACGTCAAATTTGCGAGCTGCGCCCATAGGAGATTGGGGTGACGGGGCAGCGTCGAGGCAATGCCGTTGCCGAGATGTGTGCTGAAGCCCGCACCCGCTTGCGCAGCCGCGGCAATGTCAGCCGTGTCGGCCGCAGAGTGACCAATGGAGACAAGACATCCGCCTGCGCGGGCGTGGCGAATGAAGGCTGGCGCAGCATCAGCAGCTGGGCAGAGCGTCACCAATTTCACCAAGGCGCCGGATGCTTCTTGCCACTGATCGAACTCGTCGCATGAGGGTTCGCGGACATGGTCACGCGGATGCGCGCCACGCGCGCCGTCCTGCGGTGAGATGAACGGTCCCTCGACATGAATTCCGGGGATCATGCCAGCGAGCCAGGCATGCTTCCGGCGCGCTTCGGCAATAACGGAAAGCGCATTGCAGATCGTCTCCCGGGAGGCTGTGATCACGGTCGGCAGAAAGGCCCTGATACCCTGTTCCCGCATTCCCTTTGCAACAGCGCAAACTGTTTCGTCGTCGATATCGGCGCGGTTGAAGTCATGACCGCCCCATCCGTTGACCTGTAGATCGACAAGGCCAGGTGCCAGCCAGGGAAGGTCTTCGCGGCTGGAGCCTTCCAGCCTTTTGACGGCAGCAATCCGGCCGCCGCTCACGGTCAGCTCAAGGATATCTCCCGATATCGCGTGCCTGCCAACGATCATGCTACCCTCCGAAAGACGTCGGGCGTGGAAGCCTCATCGAGATAGAGCACCGCTTGCGGATGTTGCCGTAAGATGCTGGCCGGGCAATCCTCGGCAATCGGCCCCGTCAGCATCCGCGTGACCGCACTCTTCTTCAGCGCACCGGGCACGACGGAAATCACCCGCCGGGCCGACAGGAGAGCCGGGATGGTGACGGTGATCGCCTGCTGCGGAACGTCCGCCAGACTTGCGAAGCACTCGTCCTCCACCTGCTGGATGCGGCAATCCTGCGCCAGCGTCACCACCTTCACGCTCTGCGGATCCTCAAAGCGGGCGTCCGGGGGATCGTTGAAGGCGAGATGTCCGTTCATGCCGACGCCGAGACAGACAAGATCGATCGGCTCCTCGGCCAGCCGTTCCGCATAGTCCAGCGCGCAAGCCTGTGACGAAGAAAAGCGATGGGGTTCCATGCGGTGGATTTTTCCGAACGGAAGCAGCGTGAAGAGGTGGCGATCCAGCCAATTGGCGAAACGCGCCGGATGACCGGTGTCAAGGCCGATATATTCATCCATGTGAAAGGCTGTGATCCGGCTCCAGTCGATATCTGCAGCATTGCGTAAAAACGCGAGCGTATCCTGCTGGCTCGGAGCAGCAGCGAACATGACGCTGACGCGCGTCTTTGCAGCCAGAAGGTCGCGCAGGGCCCCTGCCAAATCGCGGCTTGCCGCTTCCGCCATTTCGTCGCGCGACGAGTAGCTTTGGCTGGCGAGACGATCTGTTTGCCATGCAAGCGGCATTTGCTGTGCTCCCTGTGTTATTGCTTTCAAGCTATTTGCAACCGATTGCATAAGTCAATAGGCGAATTATCGACTTTCTAAGATTGATGTCGCTGCATTGATGCGATGACCGCGAGATTTTCGCCGCATCCTTTCAAATTCCCTTGCAATTTTTCTGAAAGCGGTTGCATAAATGCGCGATAAAGTGGGCAACAAAGGAGATAGATGTGACGGCAATCAAAGTCGGATTGGTCGGGCCGGGGACGATCGGCAGGGTTCACCGGGATGCGATCGCCGCCGCGGATGGAGTGGAACTGACCGCCGTTGCCGGAGGGACAGCAGAGGAACTGGCCACGTTTGGAACGCCTGCAAATGTGCAATTCTTCGCCGATGCATCGATCATGATCGATAATGCCGATCTGGATGCCGTGGTGATAGCGACGCCGAGCGGCTCGCATTATGCCCCCGCCCGTGCCGCGCTCGACAAGGGCCTGCATGTCGTCGTCGAAAAGCCGCTTGCGGTCGACCTCGAGGAAGCAATCGATCTCTATCGCCGTTCTCTCGCCGCCGATCTCGTGTGCTCAACCATGTCCCAACGGCGGCTGGAAGCACAGCATCAGGACATTTGTCGCCGCCTGCATGCAGGCGAACTCGGCCGGCCTGTCGCCATTGAAGGGCAGGTCTACTGGCATCGCGCCGACGCATATTACGATGAAAAGCCATGGCGTAAGCTCGATGCGCAAGGCGGCGGATCGCTCTTTAACCAGGGCATTCACACGCTCGATCTGATGCTTTGGCTTTTCGGCCCCGTTGCCAGCGTCACGGCAGAGGCGACGAACATAGCCGGACGCGCTGGCGGCAGCGAGGATTTCTGCCAGGCACTTCTGGTCTTCGAAAGCGGCGCGCGCGGCACACTCGTTACCAGCACGGCAACACCTCCCGGCCGGCCGGCAGCACTCATGCTGTTCACCGATCAAGGGCATGTGGCGCTCAACCACACCGATGTCGTCGATTGGAGCTTTCCCGACCAGCCTTTGCCGGCCGCCGCGGATGCCTCGATCAAAAGCGGGGCTGGAAGTCAGATCAGCATCGGCATTCGCGGCCATGTCGACCAATGGGAAGACGTTCGGGACGCAGTTCTCGAAAGACGCCCCGCGCGGATTACCTTCCGCGACGGGCTTGAAGCAGTGCGCGTGATCACCGCCATCTATCGATCGGCCGAAACCGGCCGACGGGTCGCGATGAATGAAATCGGAGGCGTGTAATGTCCGTCAAGAAGCTCGCGATCTTAGGCGCAGCCCATGGCCATATCAGCTATGTGACTGACGCTCTCGCCACGCGCTCCGATGTCGAACTGGTCGCTCTTGCCGATCACGACGAAGCGCGTCGGGCGAGCTATGCCGACAAGCTCGGTGTCCCCGGCTATGCCGACATGGCTTCCCTGCTTGCACAGCATGACGTCGATGCGGCTGCTGTGATTGCCGAACCCGGACTTCGCGCCGGGCTGATCGAAGCCTGCCTTGAGCGGGGACTTTTCGTCATCGCCGACAAGCCTTTGGCTCTGACCGCCGATGAGGTGGACAGGATCGCGAAGGCCGACGGCGGCCGCAACCGTGTGGCGCTGATGCTGGAGAAGCGCTTCTATCCCGTCACACGAAAGGCGCGCGAACTGTTCCTTGGCGGTGAGATCGGCGATCTGGTCGCCATCACCTCCACAGGCCCGCACAAGCTGCTGCCATCGGCGCGGCCAGCCTGGTTTTTCGACCCCTCGCTCTATGGCAGTATCGTGAACGATCTGGCTGTTCACGACATCGATCTTGTCCTATGGCTGACGGGCGTGCGCTCGGGCCGTGTGAGCGGCTGGAAAAGCCCCGCCTACCCGGGGAAGCACGCGGGATTTGCCCTGGCCGGCCGTGCGCTATTGACATTGGAGACTGGTTTGCAGGCTGTGATCGACATGGATTGGAGACAGCCAGAAGCGGCGGTAAGGCACGGAGACTATGCCATGCGGCTCGTCGGCACGCGCGGGCGGATGGATATTCTTTTCGGCGAAGGCCGCCTTCTTGTCGAAACCGACAGCCGGAGCCTTTGGGAGCCAGATCTGCCGGCTCCGATCGGCCCGGCGGACGACGCCCTCGATGCGCTGACGGGCAAGGCACCCTTGCAGGTCTCGACCGCGGAAGCTCTTCTCGCAAGCCGGATCGCGGCCCTTGCTGCCGAAAGCGCAGAACAGGGAGGGGATGACTATCTCTGGTAAGAAGGACCCGAAGACGCGGGTAAAACCGACGCTGGATGAGATTGCTGCGCAGGCCAACACCTCCCGCTCGACCGTATCGCGCGCATTCAGCCGGCCGGACCTGCTCAATCCGAAGACGGTTGCGCAAATCCTCGCGATCGCCGAGGAGATCGGTTATCGGCCGAACAATATGGCACGCGCGCTGTCGACAGGCCGGACAGGCAATATCGGCCTGCTCGTGCCGGATATCGCCAATCCGTTCTTTCCGCCACTCATCAAGGCGATCCAGAGTCAGGCCGATGCGCTGGGACTGTGCCTGTTTCTCGGTTCCTCGGGCGAGAGCGGTGCGCGGGAAAACACGCTCTTCGAACGGCTCGCCGGACAGACCGACGGGATCATTCTGGCGTCGACCCGCCTGAGCGAGGCACAAGTGAAGACCCATGCCGCGCGCCATCCGATCACGCTGATCAATCGCGATATGGCCGGGCTGCCGCGCGTGCTGATCGATACGCAGGCAGCGGTCATGGAAGCCGTCAGCTTCCTTGCCGAGAACGGCCACCGCCACATCGCCTATCTCTCAGGCCCGAAAGAATCCTGGTCCAACCAGCAGCGCATGGAGGCGGCATCCGAGGCATGCCGCCGGACGGACATGCGTCTTTCGATCGTCCCTTTATCCGAACCGAGCTTCGAGGGCGGCGAGGCGGCGGCCGAGGAAGCTGTCGCGGCGGGCGTAACGGCGATCCTGGCGTTCGACGACCTGACGGCCCAAGGGGCACACGCACGACTCTCGGCCCTGGGCATCGCCATCCCCAGGGATATCAGCCTTATCGGATGCGATGACGCATTGCCCGCCATGACCTACCCGGCACTTTCGACCTTGAGCGGTCTTTCGCAAGAGGCCGGACGGCATGCTTTGAAGCTTCTCTGTGACGCCATCGAACACAGGGACAGTTCGCAGGATATGAAGGTCGTTCTGGGCGCGCGGTTCATACTCCGCGATACAGCCGGCCCGGCTCCATCAGAGCCTAGGCCGGATGCAAGCCGGATCAGCGATCGGAGTCGATGATCACTTCTTCGCCAAAGGCTCCGTTCTTGGGCATGGGCTTGTATGTCGTATTGGAGGCGCGGAGCACGCGGATCGGGCGCGCGCCGACCTCCATAGCCTGACGCATGTCGCCATCCGCGTCGCCATAATAGATCTTTACCCCATGTTCCCGCAGGAATGCGGTTTTGGTGCTGTCGCCTGCCGTGAAGACGACGGTGTTGATCTTGTCCATCTTGAAGTCGCGCTTGATCGTCTCGGTCAGCCGCTCGCCCGGGCTTTTGGTCCGGCCGGTGATGAAATAGATGGTGTCGCCACGCTTCGTGTGCATCGCAATCAACTTTGCGGCGACCTCTTTCGGCAGCGAATAATTCATGTCGCAATTGGCGTTGATGTCGGCCCAGAACGCATCGTTCTTCAGATAATCATAGCTGCCTGGCGAATATTTCTGCTGACCGTAAAAAAAGCAGGGGCTGGAAAACAGGACAGTATCGTCGATATCGAAACCAACCGTCATGGGCGCCTGGCCTTCGAGAGACTTTTCGATCTGTTCGACACTCACCCAGTGAATAGGATCACGATGCGTCAAGGCATCCTGCGTCACGCCGGCGAAGGCTGCCTCCTCGGCAAAGGCAGGCTGGGCGCCCAGAAGCGCGGCGATGATGATGAGGCAAGGCGAAAAGCGTGTCATCCAGTCTCTCCGTTCGGTATTTTGCATGTCACATAACTGTCATAAAACTGTCACAGTTAAGCCGACTGCAAAGATGACCGCAAGAACGAGCTGGCCGTTTTCGGTGGATATGTCCGCAGTCCCGCCCGCGAACAACGGCGCTGCTGGCTTCCATCAGAGGCGCGGACTCACGCGATAAGATGGGCTTTTCAAGATTGCACGGGCTTGGCGCCGGGATGAAAATCCCGCTGATGTCGAAGTGGTGCATCGCCGAACAGACCAAAAGCCTGGATGACCATGCCCGCTGGCACATCGAGGTTTCTCGCGATACCGCAGCCTTTCAGGACTCCTCCGCGCTTGTCGGGATCCGCCTCACGAAAGGAGCCGCCGCCACCCAGCCGGCACTGCTGGATCCGGATAGGTCCAAGAACCTGGGCGCCATCGCCAAGCTGCGCATTCCTTGCGATCGATCCAGCGCCGTTGAGCCGCGCATTGTTTCCAACGGTGATGAGGTCGCCTTCATTGTCGGCGATGAACGTAAACCCACCCTCCTCACCGATCTCGCAGTTTGACCCGATGAAGACCGAACCGGCCTGCGCGACAACCCGTGTCCCACTATGAAGGATCGTCGACGACCCGACGGAAACTGAACCGGTCTCCCCGACGATGATCGTGACGTTGGGCCAGAGGAACACGCCTGCCGCAAGCTCGGCCCGGTTCGACACCAGCGTCGAGAACGGATCGATGACCGTAATTCCACGGGCGCGGAGCGCAAGCACATCGCCAACCGTCAGAAACCCTTGAAGACGGCGGGTTTCGTCGATACCGGCAATCAAATCAAGCATGCCCGGAGGCACCCTCGGCCGACATGATTTTCAGCAGGCTGGCTGCCACCGCCTCACCGTCATGCTGACCGCGGTTCCAGGCATCTTCGAACTCATCGCGAATCAATGCAGGTGCGGCTTTCTCCGATAGTCCATCCGACAGGTAAGGGAATTCGCCGATCGTCTTTTCGAAAGGAAACAGCACCCGGTTGGCCAGAATGTGAGAAAACAGGCTGGAAGAGCCGCCATGTTGGCGCCAGTGGTGATCGAACGCCGACGACACACCCTCCAATGTCAGGCCGATCGTCTCGCGGCACTGGAGAACATTGCCGATGAGCACCTTGGGGCAGTGTGCCTGCTCGACTGCTGCGATGACACCATCCACCAGAAGATGCGGGATGATGCTCGTATAAACACTCCCCGGCCCGAAAGCGATGAGGTCCGCACGCGCTATCGCGTCGAGGACGGCGGAGTTCGCCACTGGCCGTTCGCCGCTTGCGCGGTCAAGCTCGACTTCGGCAATCCCGACCTTGGCATCCCCTTTCGCCATCGTCGTAATGGCGTCCTGCGGTATCACCGTTCGGCCATCCTTCAAGGTGGCTGAAAGCACGAGATCGCTGTCGACAGACGACGGCCAGACATTTCCGTTGATGCCACATAGCTTTCGAAACACGAAAATCGCCGTGTTGACATCGCCATTGTGGGCAAGACACGCGCCGGTCAGGATGAAATTGCCGATGCTTCCATGCCTGAAATCGAAATTCTCGCCAACGGCCGACGCGAATGTATTGAGGTAGTTCAGGATTGCGCCGTGAAGGCCAGGCTCCATCCTCTCAAGCAGGGGATGCCCGCCCTTGGCATAGAACAGGAATTCCTTGCGAGCATCTTCGAGGCCGAGGTTTGCGGAAATTCGCGCATTGCAGATTTTCACGACATCGCCGGCACATCCCTCTCCATGCGCCATCGTCATCAAGGCCTGTCGGATGTCGCCGACGGAGAGGATTCCCAGCTGCTCGCGAATAACCTTGGAACTTCCTCCGCTATCCCAGGCGGGCACGATGCGTGTGACCTCGACCCCGCTTCGGCACAAAGCGATGTTGATCGAGCGACAAGCGCTCCCACCGGAAAACAAGACAACTCTTTTCATGCCCACTCCCATCAATCTGAGGTGGAGAATATCGTGCGGCAACGATCCGCAAAAGAGCGCGGATCGTCACAAATCCTGACATGGATGATATAAATACCTTTTCAGGCCTATGAGGCCGAGACCACCTATCGATCGTGAAGATGCTTTTTCAGGAACGAACGGGTGCGATCATGGATCGGATTTTGCAGGATCTGCTGTGGGGCTCCTTCCTCGACCACGACACCTCCGTCCATGAAGACGATGCGATCAGCCACTTCGCCGGCAAAGCGCATTTCGTGGGTGACGATCAACATCGTCATGTGCTCGGCTGCCAGCTGCTTCATGACGGCGTTGACCTCGTCGACGAGCTCCGGATCGAGCGCTGACGTCGCCTCGTCGAAGAGCATCACCTTCGGCTGCATGGCCAGTGCGCGCGCGATCGCGACGCGTTGCTTCTGGCCACCGGAAAGCCGCGACGGATAGGCGTCGATCTTGTCGGCAAGCCCGACCTTGGACAGCAGCTCCACCGCCAGTTCGCGCGCGGCCTGCTTCGAAAGGCCCTTGAGCTTGATGGGGCCGAGCGTGATGTTCTCAAGGACGGTCAGATGCGGAAACAGATTGAAATGCTGGAACACCATGCCCATCTGCTGGCGCACGGCGTTGATGTGCCGTTCGAATGCGTTTCCCTTCAGCGGACGATTGACCAGCTCTCCATCAAGCCAGACCTCGCCGCCGTTCAGCACCTCGAGATGATTGATCGACCGCAGAAGCGTGCTCTTGCCCGACCCGCTCGGGCCGATGATGGCGATGATCTGTCCGCGCGAGACGGAGAGGTCGATCCCCTTGAGCACTTCGAGCGCTCCGTATGCCTTGCGGGCACCCTTGACTTCGACCATGGGCTTAGCGGCGCTCATCGTGACATCTCCACCTTGTTTTCAAGAAATTGCAGTCCGGCTTCGAGGACGAGGTTTGCCACGTAGTAAATACCTGCAATGGTTAGATAAAATTCAAAGGGCGTATAGGTTTCGCTGATGGCGATCTGGGCACTGTAGACGAGTTCGGCGATACCGATGATGGACACGAGCGAGGTGTCCTTCAGAAGCACGATCAGATTGTTTCCGATCGGCGCAATCGTTTTGCGGAGCGCCTGCGGCACGATGATGTAACGCTGAGCCTGGCCGCGGCTGAGGCCGATCGAACGCGCGCCCTCCATCTGACCGGGATCGACCGACAGGATGCCGGCGCGGAAAACGTCGGCGTTGTAGACGGCGAAATGCAGGCTGAGGCCGATGATGCCGGCCCCAACAGCCGGAATATCGATGCCGATCTGCACGAGCCCGTAGTAGATCAGGTACAATTGCAGCAGGAGCGGCGTCCCCATGAAAAGCCAGGTGAGGAACCGTATGGGAAAGGCTGCGATCGGGGGAGCGTAGAGAACGATCAGCGCGAAGGCAATGCCGAACACAAGGCTGACCACACTCGAACAGACGAACATGATAAGCGTCCACCAGAGACCGGTCATCAGAAGACCGAAGTAGGGCGTTACGACGCTGAAATCGAGATTTTGCATATGGGCATCCTCACCTTGGCGCGAAATGCAGATCAAGGCGATCGACGAGGAACCGAACCGCATAGACCATCACGATGTAAATCGCGGCGGACACGGCGAAGATTTCGAAAGGCTTGTAGGTCGAGCTGATGAAGCGCTGAGCGGTGTACGTGAGTTCGATAACCGAAATCGTCGATACCAGAGCCGATCCCTTGATCAAGGCAACGGCGTTCACGCCAAGCGGCCTGATCATCAGGCGTGCCGCCTGCGGCAGGGTTACCAGCCACAGCGTCTGCCCGCGGCCGAAACCGATCGAACGCGCTGCTTCCGCCTGCCCACGATCGACATTGATGATTGCGCCGCGAATGGACTCGGCCATGTAGGCGCCGATGTTCAGGGCAAGACCAACGACGCCGGCCGAATAGGGCTCAAGCTCCAGCCCGATTTGCGGACCACCGAAATAAAGGACGAACAGTTGCACGAGACAGGGCGTACCCCGAAACACACTGACATACGCCCGCGAAAGCCATCGAGCGACGAAGAAGTCCGACAACCGACCCGCCACCAGGACGACTGCGATGCAGAAACCAAGCAGGATAGCGAGGACGGAAATACTCAATGTCACCCACGCGGCCTCCAGAAAAAATGGGAGGACGCGCTGCATTAGCGCCAAATCCATAGAAACGCTCCGAAAACTCGTAACGAATGGGCCGGATCACTCCGGCCCAAGCTGAAATGCTGGTTAGCGAATATCGCTACCGATCCATTTCATCGAGATCTTTTCATAGGCGCCGTCGGCGAGCATCTCCTCGAGAACCTTCTGCATCTTTGCCTTGAGTTCCGGATTGTTCTTGCGGATCGCGATGCCGAGGGCAACGCGGCCGCCTTCGATGTTCGGCGTATCGAGAATGCGAATCTTCTGGCCGGTTTCCTTGACGGCGACCATGACCGGAACACTGTCCATCACGAGAGCGTTGATACGGCCGGCTTCGAGATCGACGAGCATTTCCGGAAGCCCCTTGTAGGAACGAACCGTCAGGTTGCCCTGAGCCTTCGCCCACTTTTCATGCGCGTCGCCGAGCGTGACGCCAACGATCTTGCCGTTAAGGTCTTCCAGCTTCTGGATTGAGGAGTCCGCCTTCACCACGATGGCTCTGCCGGCGTGATAGTAAGGGCCAACGAAGTCCACAGCCTTTTCGCGCTCCGGCGTGATTGTCATCGACGCGACGACGGCATCGTACTTCTTCGCCAGGAGGCCTGCGATGATCCCGTCGAAAGGCGTCGTGATGATCTTGGCCTTGAGACCCATGCGCTCGGCGATAGCTTCGCCGATCGAGGCATCGAAGCCGACGACCTGGTTCTGATCGTTCGTGAAGCTGAACGGAGGATACTGGCCGCTCATGGCGACACGCAGTTCGCCCGAGTCCTTCAGGGTTGCCAGCTCGTCAGCGCGAGCATGCGTTAGGGAAAATGTTGCCGTGATCGCAACGGCAGCCGCAGCGATCAGATTTGTAAGCTTGTGCTTGAACACGTCAGTTTCCTCTGTTGGTATTTTGTTTCGTTTTGTCGGTTTCCCAGCAACCTTCACCGTCAGAGTTTTGCATAGCCATTTTTGGCAAGCACCAAGCAAGGTGTCAGCGTACCTGACACATTGCCGGAATTGGCCGACATTGTGTCGCCCGATGCTTTTGCGGTACTCTTGCCCGCCCCGCGACGGCGAAGAACGGCGTTAGAATCAGATCGCTGCGAGCTTTGACAAGACCAATCGCACGGCTACAGCGATTGCAGCAAATCACGCGCGTATGCCGCTTGAAATGCAAAGGGCCGCACCCCGACCATTGCTGGAGCGGGAGTGCGGCCCAATTGGTGGCCTGCCGATGCGCTATGGATTATCTCAACGCGGCTTCAAAACTTGCACTCAGGACATCGAGCAGATGATCGGCATTCGTCCGGTTGAAAATCATGGATGGCCGCATCTTCAGCACGTTGTCGTGCGGCCCTTCGGTTCCCATCAGGATGCCGCGTGCTCTCGCACCGTCATTGATCTTCCGGGCTAGTTCCGTGGCCGGCGCTTTGGTCTTGCGATCGGTGACCAGCTCTATTCCGAGGAAGAGGCCAAGGCCGCGCACATCGCCGATAATGTCGAAGCGATCCTGCATCTTGCGGAAACCTTCCAGCAGATAGTTGCCGACATTGAAGGCATTCTCGCGCAACTTGTCTCGCTCGATCACGTCAAGGACCGCCAATCCCACGGCGCAGGACACCGGATTGCCGGCAAAGGTGTTGAAATACTCCATACCGTTGTTGAAGCTGTCCGCAAGCTCCCGCGTCGTAACGATCGCCGACATCGGGTGGCCGTTTCCGATCGGCTTACCCATGGACACAACGTCCGGAACAACGCCCTGAGTTTCGAAAGCCCACCAGTGGCTGCCGACGCGGCCGAAGCCGACCTGCACCTCATCGGCAAGGCAAAGACCGCCGGCCGCACGCACCATGGCGTAGACTTCCTTCAGATATCCATCCGGAAAGAAGACCTGACCGGCAACGCTCGGGATCGATTCAGCCATGAAGAATGCAGGAGCCCGCCCCTTCTTGCGCATGCCCTCGATCTGCTCGGCAACGCTTTCCGCAAAGCGCTTGCCATGTTCTTCGACCGGCCATTCTTCCGGAGCGCGATAGCTATCCGGAATGACTGCTTCATGGACATGCTCCGGACGTCCCTTGCCGCCCTTGCGCTTGTACTTGTATGGGCTGAGATCGATCAGCTCCTGCGTCGTGCCATGATAGGCCCAGTCGACGACGATCGCGTCGTTGCGTCCGGTATGGTTGCGCGCCATTCGAAGCATCAGGCTGTTGGCCTCGCTTCCCGAGCAGGCAAAGGATGCAACCGACAGGCCCTCAGGCAATGTTGCCGTCAGCCGCTCGGCATACTCGACGATATTGTCGTGCAGGTAGCGCGTGTTGGTATTGAGCAGCCCGGCCTGACGGGACAGTGCTTCGACGACCTTGGGATGCGCATGTCCGAGATGGCAGACGTTGTTGAAGCAATCGAGATAGGCCCGGCCGTAATTGTCGATCAGCCAGACTCCATCGCCACGGACGAACTTGATCGGCTCGGAATAGGAGATGGAAAGATTGGGCAGCAGCAATTCCTTGCGCTTGGCGATCAATTCCTCTCGCGTCCGGCCATCCTGAGAGAAGGTTTCGGGCGGCAGACCGGCGAGAGCCAACGCGTCCGGGAAAACTTCGGCCCAAACGTCGAGATAGGCGGATTCACCGACGCCCAGAATCTCTGTCGCCGTCAGCGCGGTGTCGGTCGAAATCTGGAAGTGCAGATGAGGAGTCCAGCCGCCGTTTTCGTGAATATCGCCCATATAGCCGACGAGATCACCAGCTTCCAGGTGCTGACCGGGCTTCAGTCGGCCGAGCGCCTCATGCGCCATGTGGCCCCAAAGCGTAACGAAGGACGGGCAGCCTTCGGGGGCATGTTCGAGCGCGATGAGGCCGCCATAGCCCAGTGGTTCATGTTCGATCTCGACACTTCTGACAGTACCTGCCACCGGAGCGTAAAGTGGCGTTCC
>NZ_JAELTU010000675.1 GCF_016429015.1 Rhizobium sp. ASV20 | reverse complement strand
GGCATCGTGTCATCCCATATCTTACTGTCCCTTTTCCAATTCTGGATCTTTGCCCACTACTCTCATCGTCTCGTAAATCGTGTACAACTTGGATTTGTTTTTTCTGTGCCATTCATACAACAAACTTGCCACCACACCCTCCACACACCTCGGCCGCAGCATCAAACTCAACATCTTTCCGTAGAAATTCCATTGCAATCTTTTCCAGTTCCGCGGCTTTAAGACAGCGAAGCTCACACACAGCGCAAGAGCGATAAATACCCGGTGCAATAATCGGGACGCCAGATGCGGCACAATTAGCTGATAGGGGAAAAAAAAGCAGACACCCGACGTCAGAAATAAACTCCCAAAATTTAAAAAAAAAAAAAAAAAAGAATAACTTACCGAATGAATGTCCATTCTCACACTCCACATC
>NZ_JAELTU010000674.1 GCF_016429015.1 Rhizobium sp. ASV20 | reverse complement strand
CTCTGGTAGTCGCCAGCGCTGAAGGGTGTGTGGTCTCACTAAAGTCGTCAGTGTGAAGCTTTGCATGCCCCTCAGATCTCAAAGCTTCAATGGTAGGGCCTGATACATTGGCGGTGTTCCTGAGCACTTCGTAGGCTGTTTCCACAAAACAATCAAGAAAAGTCATTTTCGCTTTCGGCCACATATGCGATGAATACTTTTGAGTGATAAAACAAGATGCGGAATCTTTGACTTAGTGACGCCGCTAATCCACACGACCATTCTCTCAATGTCCAAGCCTTGTTCCTTTCATTCTTTCTTCTGCTCCCGTTTTACCTCTTCACGGATTTCCCTTGCCACGTTCATGAACTGGCTGGCACCGATAGCCGTCAGTACATGCCACCAGCCATGTAGCTCCAGCAGCCAAGACCAAGGC
>NZ_JAELTU010000673.1 GCF_016429015.1 Rhizobium sp. ASV20 | reverse complement strand
CATAAAGGGTGCTGCCATGCGAAATTATTGGCTTCGAATAAACAGCCGGCTGCCTTTGCCGTAGCCGGTGTATCACCGCAGAAATCTGGTGGAATGCGTGTCGAGATGGTAATCTGCGCAAGAGTTGGCTTCCAAGTACGTTTAAGCAGCACTGCACCGAACACGATCACTAGCATCATAGTAATGAACGGGAGTGCCATTAAGATGAGTAGTTTCGGGTTCTTGCTTAGGAGGGCACAGCCCCGCCGTACTGTCACTCTCTTTGGGATACCATTATCATCCCGACCGAGGAGGAGAGACTCAGCCTTGTCTGTTTCCATCTTTTCGTAAGGCAAAAAGGGTCGGTTCATCTCTGCCACAGGAGGGTTAACATCGTCAGATGGCCGAGTCTGGGAAACAAACTATGTTAGAGGAC
>NZ_JAELTU010000672.1 GCF_016429015.1 Rhizobium sp. ASV20 | reverse complement strand
AGATGTGTATAAGAGACAGACTATGCAGCACAACTGAAGTATATCGTTATGAAGAACAACTACGTATTCATACTGGTAATGGAGGACAGTACTAGGTAGCAGTCTTTATCTGTCAGCACTCGTGCGACTGCGTGTACCCTAGGTACTAGACAGAGGCGCATGCTTCACCCTTCGACTCGGTCTGCTGGCGACGCAAACAGCATGAATGAAAAAGCTACTATGTACCGCTTGGACGGCACTACTCGTACCAGAGTTTGAGAGTCTTGGCTGAGCTTAGGCTGTTGTGGTACCCAAGTTGTAGTGCTGGTTTACCAGGCGACAACACGCTCTCTCGCGTACATACAAGTACCGGGAGAGGAACCAAAGGCTGTGTGGAGAGGCGATGACGACACCGCCCCAAAAGCAGCTGTTCGTC
>NZ_JAELTU010000671.1 GCF_016429015.1 Rhizobium sp. ASV20 | reverse complement strand
AAGCAAGACAATCATGTCGACAAGAAGAACAAACTAGTCCAGAGTTAGCGACAAACATCTGCGTGCAAGGTAGTAATGATATTGGTGAGTAGCAACTTACCGCCATGGCGAAAGAAAGGATGCGGACAGGGCGAGACGGAATACCAAAGAAGATGAGGGTAAATATCATATTGGCCAACGCAAGGCCAGCAAATCCAAACGAAGTAAAGCCGCTTCCTCTGATATTGAAGCCCGGCGGCGTGGCAAATGCCGACACCAGCAGGACAACCCACCACACAAACGTAACCACGGTAAGCAAGACGGTCATGAACCGAAGGAGGCGGATGCTCCAGAGATTATACGGCGACACGGCCGGGTCATCAGGGGTGAGCGCCCTGTTGGAGTCGACGCGGTTGGGGAGCAGACGGGTATGCTC
>NZ_JAELTU010000670.1 GCF_016429015.1 Rhizobium sp. ASV20 | reverse complement strand
CGAATATGAAGCCCTCTGCTGCGGCAATCCACGTCGATGTCCGTCAGAATTGCAGCGATAAGTTTGGCTTTTTCTTGGCTATCGTGGAGGCGGAGCAATTTGGCTGTTGAGCTCGACGCAATCATTTCTAGAACAAGAAGGCGCCCCTCAATTTCTCCAATTGTTGGCGAGACTGCGGCTATCGGCCTAGGCGAATTCGAGCTATTTCTTGTCGGCATGGCTGCGATCCTCGTTGTAACGCTGCTAAAGACTTGCTCGCCAGCAGAGCTGGGGTTCTAGCTCTGAGTTTTTCTCCCGCTCACATCGACAATTTCGAGGGAAAAAAACATATGGGTGCTCAAGGGATTCTCCGCCAATTTGGCGCTCGGTTTCAATGCGCCAGGCTCCCACCAATCGGTGTGTTGCGCCAGCAATG
>NZ_JAELTU010000669.1 GCF_016429015.1 Rhizobium sp. ASV20 | reverse complement strand
GATATGAGAAGCCGGCATCCAAAAGGAGAGTCAGGACGTGGCAGAATGCTGGTCACTCAATCAGATCTGCCGTCTCGTCCAGCAGACGGCGCAATCCAGCTGATGATGGTTGAGACGGAGCGCTGCCTTGTACCGCATTGCCCTCGAGGATGCCCGACTCGCGAATGACATCTTCCTCCTTGTCTTGCGGTGGCAGCAGAAACTTGAGCCCTGTCGCACTGCGCCTCTCCTCTGGCGTTGAGCCCTCAATCTGCTTACGCACTTCCATGGTCAACTCAGAGAATCTCTCAAAGCTTATGAGGTCGCGCGGGTTCAAGGTGCCAAAGACGGAGCGGACGGCGCTCTCCACGCGGTACATGACGTCGACCCAGCCCTTGTTCAATAACCACCAGCTAAATGTGAGATACTTGCGGTTAC
>NZ_JAELTU010000668.1 GCF_016429015.1 Rhizobium sp. ASV20 | reverse complement strand
CCACAATACTGCGCGACTCACCCATTAGCGGGGCAGTACAGAAAGGACTGCTGTGAGGACCGCGCGGTCAATAGAACTTGCCTCCGACAACTTCTTTCGCCAAATCGTTGGATCACCTCTCAACCCTTCCAGGACTTGTGCCACTCGTTTATTCAAAGTTTGCGCCAAAAGAAACTTTGCCTGAAGACTGCCATCGAGTATGTACGGCCCAGGCATGAAGCTGCTCACATCGATGCCATAGTCGAGTGCAGTCCAGCCACGTTCGAGCTGAGGTCGAGCGCCGCGAGTGATGGAGGGGTTTTCGTCGGCAGGGAGCCGGGTCGCACCCAAAGAATGCCATGCGGTGCAGAGCTCTTGCGTCGTGTTTCAGCGGAACGACCTTATGGGGCACCCGTGGGGTGCTGCAAAGGACACGGT
>NZ_JAELTU010000667.1 GCF_016429015.1 Rhizobium sp. ASV20 | reverse complement strand
CTCTAAGGTCTGGAGGCATCAGTCGTGCTAACTTTATCTGTTTTAACAGCCGTCTGCGACAAGTACCTGTGCCCCGACTCGCTCGCCTGCGTCCACTTTCCGCACCACTGCCCGTGTATCTGGGACAATAACGAAGACAAGTTTGAATTAGGGGAGGGAAAGCGTGTATGCATTTCAAAGGGTGGATTCAAGGATGGAGAGGCAGCTCGCAAGGTTGAGCTAGCTCGCAAGGGCTTGCTGTAGGCGATGGGAGCGGAGGATATAGATTTGCATCTTCATTATACATTTGGCGTTGATATTTGGGAGCAGGCTTGTGTTTGAGTCTTGTGGTTATTACGGCACGCGATAGATGAAAGGGCTTCTAAAATACCACGGAAATATATTTTCTCTATATTGGGAGACGTGTCGCTATGATGA
>NZ_JAELTU010000006.1:87500-88568 GCF_016429015.1 Rhizobium sp. ASV20 | reverse complement strand
TCGCCCTATTCAGACTCGCTTTCGCTTCGCCTACACCTACCGGCTTAAGCTTGCTTGTTACACTAAGTCGTTGACCCATTATACAAAAGGTACGCCGTCACCCTTGCGGGCTCCGACTGTTTGTAGGTATCCAGTTTCAGGTTCTATTTCACTCCCCTTGTCGGGGTGCTTTTCACCTTTCCCTCACGGTACTGGTTCGCTATCGGTCATGCACGAGTACTTAGGCTTGGAGAGTGGTCTCCCCATGTTCAGACAGGATTTCACGTGTCCCGCCCTACTCTAGGACAATAAAGCTATCTACGCGTACGGGGCTATCACCCTCTACGGCAAACCTTTCCAGGTTCTTCCACTTTAAACTTCATTGCCACTGGCCTGGTCCGCGTTCGCTCGCCACTACTTGCGGAGTCTCGGTTGATGTCCTTTCCTGCAGGTACTTAGATGTTTCAGTTCCCTGCGTTCGCTTCTTACACCCTATTTTATTCAGGTGAAGATACCTCTTAACAATGCTTGGAAACCACTTTGGTTCTTTACGCCGGATAACCGGCGACGGCCTTTGGCCTTGCGAAGCCTTTCAGCTTCGAGCCAATTGCCAACCAAAATGATTTTCCAAGCATTTAAGGTGGGTTGCCCCATTCGGAGATCCATGGATCAAAGCTTATTCGCAGCTCCCCACGGCTTTTCGCAGCGTATCACGTCCTTCATCGCCTGTGCATGCCTAGGCATCCACTAAATACCCTTACGACACTTGATCGTTCTCATTGCCAATGCTCATCGTCTAGCTGATGCTTCAAAGAAGCAGCAGCAGACCGGGTTACCTTTTACAACCCAGCCTACTCAACAATGCCATCGACGTGTTCGACAGGCTTGCTTTATTGGAGCTACGCCGAGCAGCTCGCTTGCAGCCTGTCTTAAGACCAGCTTCTCGAGATTGGATCCGATACCGCGCGGTCAGGCAACGGTAATCCAGTCGTCCGTCAGAGATGCTCCTAAAAGCATCAACAACAACGACCCAGAGCGACAAGCTTCCTTCCTACCTCCGTCCCCTCCTTCGTTTCCAGCCGGCTAGGC
>NZ_JAELTU010000006.1:0-85000 GCF_016429015.1 Rhizobium sp. ASV20 | reverse complement strand
CGCCGCCGTCAATAGGAGTTCTGAGAGAAATTACGAAAATCTTACAAGGCACTGATTTTATTAGATTTTCAAATGCGCGTTTCAGACACCCTTCTCAAGGCGCCTCCCAGACAGGCTTTAGAAGCTTTTGGAGCGGTCACCCCACCAGCGATTATGGCATGACGCATCGAAATTGGCCGAGAGGATGAGATATCCCGCCCTTCCCGGCACTCCAATCCAACAGACGCCTAGTCTTGAACTATCCCGAGAAGGAGACACATCGATCATAACCGGCGCGCGACAGAATACTTCGTCATCGGCTGGTCATGGAGCAGTGAGACGGTTTCATCAAGCGATGAAAGTGGAGGTTCATCGCGCAATCGCACGGAGGGCGATCCTATGTCTGATATTACAGTCTGGGCCAATAACGACGTCGTTCAGATAGCATGGCGGTTCGAAGAGCCGATCGCGGGCTGCCTCGGCTTTGCCATCGATCGCGCGGAGGTGCTGCAAGCGGGAGGCGACGGCGCCTGGGAGGCACTTCCGGCCTGGGTCGGTTTCACAGGCGAAACCAACCCGGCTTGGCAGATGAAGGACACCTGGATCTGGCCGATACAGAAGTTCAGCTGGAAGGATCTGACCGCAACACGGGGCCGAACCTATCGCTATCGCGCGACGCCGGTCGGCGGCGAGATCGTCGACGGACAGCGCCTAACAGCGATTGCCGGGATCGAACCGCTCGAGAGCCAGTCAATCACCCTCACCGAAAAGCATGGCCATTGCAGCGCCTACTTCAACAGGGGAATTCTCTCGACCCAGTATCTCGCGCATCAGATTCCCGCCGGACCGAGTGGCGCACCCAACTATGTCACGCTGAAGGGCCGCATCGATCAGCCGGGAGATCCGTTGCGCGAGAACCTCGCCGGCCAGATCATCGACGGACTGCTTTCGCTCCTGCGTCGAGCCGAGGCCGAAGGCGGCACATGCTATGCCGCATTATATGAACTCAATGATGTGGAGCTGGAAAGAGCCCTGCTCCAGGCTTCACGACTGTCCATCATCCTCTCGAATACCGGTCCCGACGATCAGGAAAATCATCCGGCGCGGCAGGCCCTTCACGAAAAGGCTGCCAGCAATCCCAATCTGCAGATCTTCGATCGCTTTGTTCCCGGCGGCCATATCGGCCACAACAAGTTCATGATCTATGCGGACGGGCAAGGCGAACCCCAGGCCGTGCTGCTGGGCAGTACAAACTGGACCGACACGGCTGTCTGCGCCCAATCCAACAATGCACTGGTCGTCGAGGATGCAACGCTGGCGAAAGCCTACAAGGATTATTGGGACAGGCTGCTTACCGACACTCAGAACGCGGATGCAAAGCAAGGGCACGATTTGCGCAGCTCGGATGCAGAGGCCGGTGCGACTGATATCGCCTTGGATCAGGCAACGGCTACAGTCTGGTTTTCGCCGAACACCCCGCATGCGCGGCCAAGCCATTTGTCCGCAGATGCGCCGCCGCCGCCCGATCTAGCGACGGTGTATCAACTCATGCAGCAAGCCAAGTCGGCGATCGTGTTCCTTGCCTTCCAGCCCGGCAACCCCAGCATCATCGACGAACTTGCCCGCCTGGGAAATGCAAGGCCCGAGCTGTTCATTCGCGGCGCCGTGACCGACCCCAATGCCGCTCAAACATACAATACGACGCTGATCCATCGCTCCGGCGAACAGCCAGTCGACGTCGTCCCGGCATCGGCAATCGATGATCAGTTCGGCTATTGGCAAAGGGAGTTGCTCAAAGCGGGACCAAGCGCCCACGCCATCATCCACGACAAGATTGTCGTGATCGATCCGGGACAACCGGGTTCCGTCGTGATCACCGGCAGCCACAATCTCGGCTACCGTGCATCCATGAACAATGACGAAAACATGCTGCTCGTCTCTGGCCACGACGGTCTCTCGAGGGCCTATGCCGTCCATGTTCTGGACGTCTATGATCACTATCGTTTCCGCTACATGATCCAGAAGGGCGGAACTCATGCCTTCTCGGGCCTGAGCCGCGATGCGAGCTGGCAGGACAAGTATTTCGCGCCGGACAGCGAAGCGCGCAAGGATCTGGACGTGTGGTTCCAGAACGGAGCCGCATAGGACTAAACATAGGCTTTCGAGGAACGCCCACGAAAACCCGGACCATCTGCCTGATGTCGTGAATCTTGCCGAATTCGTCCAGCCAAGCGCCAAGTCGGCTGACTTTCAATTTTGAAGTCAGCCGCCCAGCGTCTTCTGCATCGTCTCAGCCAGCCATCCTGCCCGGAGAGCGCAAGATGGCGGCACCGCCTGCGGCCTGCACCGCGAGACTTCCGTATTCGATGCCGGCGGCCAATGCGCTGTTCACATCGTGTCCTTCGAGCCAGGCATCGATGAAGCCGGCATTGAAGGCATCACCCGCGCCGGTCGTATCGACCACCGGCACATCTTTGGCCGCCAAATGGGCCTGCGCATCGGCTGTGCGAAGCCATGCCCCCTCGCCGCCATCCTTCAACGCAACGATCGGAAAGTGCCTTGCGAGAACGTCAAGCGCCGCGGCAGGCTCGTCATGCCCGGTAATCGCGTGGGCTTCCTCGCGATTGGGCAGGAATATATCGACGCCCTCACAAGCCGCAAGCAGGCCCGCATCGTAGATCAGCGTCTCGTCCCAGCTTGGATCAAGCGAAACCGAGAGGCCGGCAGACTTTGCCTGCCGCACCAGATCCGGTATTTCGTGCAGCGTTGCGAATTCGGCGATATGCAGATGGCCGGCGTCTTTCCATTGCAGCGCAGCCGAAAGCGTTGCGGGCAGCGCGGCACCGGCTCGACGCGACAGGAATGCGCGATCATTTCCGATGACGCTTGCCACCGTCACCTGCGGGCCTGCGTCTTCGGCGCGCTCGAGAAAGCGCAGATCAAGACCATCGATCGCAAGATCCGGCTCGATCCCCCGCGACAGGCCGTCAAGGCCGAGGCGCGCAACAAGTGCCGCCGCCCTGCCCGCGTGAGCGAGATGCGCTGCGGAAATAAATGCGCCGCCGCCGGCTGCCATTTTCATGTCCTCGGCGAAAACCTCACGCCCCGCCTGCGGCAGAGACTGCAGGCCGGTGAAGATGAGGTCGCAATATATCCGTCCTATGCTGAGGACCGCCGGACGCTTCAATTGTTGTGGTGTCATAAACGGCCCAGGCTCTTTTCGGTCTTGGCATCGAAGAGATAGAGACTGCCCGCGGGGGCGGAAACCGCAAGAGTACTGCCGGTTTCCGGAATGACCTTACCCGGGGCAGTTGCAATCACCGATGCACCGTTGACGTCGAGATGAACCAGCGTTTCCGCACCGAGCGGCTCCACCGCCGTGACGGTGCCGCGCAACGACAAGCCGCTGGATTGGCCCTCGTCAACCTTCAAATCATGCGGCCGGACACCGACGAGCACATCGCCATCCGGCGCAAGTTCCACTCCGGTCTCGCTGCGGCGCCCCCTGGTCAGGTTCATCGACGGGCTGCCGATGAACCGTGCCGTGAATACGTCGACCGGGTTTTCGTAGAGTTCCGTCGGCGTGCCGGTCTGCAGAATGCGGCCGTCGCGCATGACGACGATACGATCAGCCATGGTCATGGCTTCGACCTGATCGTGGGTCACATAAACGGTTGTCGTCTTCAGGCGCTGATGCAGGCGCTTGATTTCGATGCGCATCTGCGCGCGCAATTGCGCATCGAGGTTGGACAGCGGCTCGTCAAAGAGGAAGGCGGATGGGTTTCGCACCATGGCGCGGCCGATGGCGACGCGCTGACGCTGGCCGCCCGATAGAGCCGCCGGACGGCGATCTAGATACGGCTCCAGACCGAGCGCCTTGCCGGTCTCCTCGATCCGCTGGTGCTTCTCCGCCTTGGAAAGTTTCGAGGTATAAAGACCGAAGCCGATATTCTGGCGCACGGTCATATGCGGATAGATCGCATAATTCTGAAACACCATGGCGATGTTGCGCTGCTTCGGATCGCGCTCGTTGACGACGGCGCCACCGATCTTCAGGTGACCGCCGGAAATATCCTCAAGGCCGGCAATCATACGCAGCGTCGTGGATTTGCCGCAGCCCGAAGGTCCGACGAAGACGACGAATTCGCCATCCTTGATCTGAAGATCGATTGCCCGGACGGCCTCGACCTTGCCGTAGCGCTTGACCAGCTTTTCGAGTTCGATGGTCGCCATCAGCGTGCCTCCACAAGTGCACTGAATTTCTCTTTAAGTTCTCGCGCAGCCGAGGCTTCGCTTGCCGCATGATCGGACGCCAGCGCCTTGAAGCGATCAGCCTCCGCCCTGTGTCGTGCAAGCGCCTCGTCCATCGCCTTTGGCGACGGGCCGCCGAGCCGGTCGCGCACGGCGACAAAATGCTGCGGCGATACCAGCTCCTCGAACTTCTCACGGTCGAAAGACGGCTCGCGAGAGGTAGCTTCGCGAAATGCCTCGAGGAACGGCTCGAAGCCGTCCTTCTCCAACCCACCGCCACGCGCGACCACGGCGCGCGCTACGTTAGCGGCGATCTCATGGGCCTGCCGGAACGAGAGACCCTCGATGCGGACGAGCGAATCCGCCAGCTCCGTGATTGTGATGCAGGAGCGACGGATATTGTCTGCAACCCGCGACGGATCGATACGGATTGCGCCGATAAAGGCTGCCAGCAGATCGAGAACCCGGCCAGCCGAGGCAAATGCCTCATAACCCATCTGCTGGGTCTCGCCTTCGCTATCGTTCATGTCGGTGAAGGGCGTATTGTGCATCACGTCGAGAACCGTGCGTGCCCGGCCCATGGTCTGGCTTGCCAGATGGCGCATGTGCTCCACCGGCACCGGATTGCGCTTCTGCGGCATGATCGACGAGATCTGCACGAAAGCGTGCGGCACATAGATCTGACCGACCTCGAAGCTGGTCCAGAACTGAAAGTCCTGGATGAGACGGCCGAGGTGCAGGAACATCAATTCCAGCGCCGAATAGGTCGAGGTGATGTAGTCCACTGCGGCGATGCAGCTGTAGGAATTGGACAGCGGGGCGGCAAAGCCCAGCAGCTCGGCGACCCGAGCGCGATCGATCGGGAACCCCGAGGTCGTGATCGCCGCTGCTCCCATGGGGGAACGGTCGACGATGGCGCGTGCGGCTTCAAGCCGCTCCAGATCGCGTATAAGAACCTCTATCGCCGCAGAAAGATAATGACCGAAGGTCGATGGCTGCGCCGGCTGGCCGTGCGTATAGGCGACGATCAGGGTCTCCTTCTCACGTTCGGCAGCAGCGATCATCGCATCCAGAAGGTTACGAACCTTGGACGCCAGAGTGTCGATACGCTCCTTCAAGCCAAGCTTGAACAGGGTGTGATCGATATCGTTGCGCGAGCGTGCCGTATGCAGGCGTCCTGCAATGTCCGCACCGATGCGGGCCTTCAGTTCTTTTTCGATGAGGAAGAAGAAGTCTTCGACCTCGCCGGTATAAGTGAGCCTGGAGGGATCGATTTCCCGATCGATGGCCTCCAATGCGCCTGCGATTGCAGCAGCCTGCTCACGGTCAAGGATGCCTGTTTCGGTGAGCATCACCAGATGCGCACGGTCGATGCGGCGAAAGCCGTCGACGTGGTGGGTCTTGGCACCATCGAAAAGCGGACGAAGCACGGCTTCCTTGTAAACCGGATCGGGAAAGACGCTTTTGTCGGAAAGCCGGGGATCAAGATCGGACATGGTTCAACCCTTGAGGCCTGCGAGCATGACACCGCGGACGATGTAACGCTGTAGAAGAAGGAAGACGAGGAGTGTGGGAAGCGTGGCGATGGCAGCGCCCGTCATGATCATTTCCCACTGGATGGACTGCTCGACGGCAAAGCTCGAAAGTCCGACCGGCAGCGTATAAAGTTCCGGGCTCGTGGACACGATCAAAGGCCAGAAGAATGCGGTCCAATTGCCGAGGAACGTGAAGATCGCGAGTGCCGAGAGCGCAGGTGTCACCAGCGGCATCGCCACCTTCCACCAGATCTGGAATTCGTTAAGGCCATCGACACGGGCTGCCTCGAGAAAATCGTTCGGGACGCCTTCGAAGAACTGTTTCATGAGGAAGGTGCCGAAGGCCGTCATCATCCCCGGGAACATGATACCCCAATAGCTGTCCAGCCAGCCGAGCTTGCTCGACATCAGATACCACGGGATCACAAGCATTTCCGTCGGGATCATCAGGGTCGAGAGAATGGCAAGAAAGATGAAATAACGGCCGCGGAACTGGAACTTCGCCAGCGTATAGCCGACGAGGCTGTCGAAAAAGACGTTCGACAGCGTCACCACGACGGCGACGATCATGGAGTTCATGAACCAGCGCAGGAAGCGCCCGTCAGCAAGAATGGTCACATAGTTCTGCAGCGTCGGTTCGGCCGGGATCAGGCGCAGATCGTAGACCTGCCCTGCCGTCTTCAGCGAGGTGGAGAACATGAAGGCCAGTGGCGTGATCATGATGAGGCCGCCGATGAACAGCAGCGTCCAAGTCAGGATGCGGCCCGGTCGCAGGTTCTGGAACGGCAAAGGATTGGTTTGAGCCGATATTGTCATTTCTTTTCCCTCAGAATCCAGAGCTGCAGCAGTGAGACGCAAAGCAGGATGGTGAAGAGAACGACGGTTTGCGCAGCGGCGTAGCCCATCGCATAGGAGGAGAATGCCGTCTGATAAATCATCAGCACCAGCGGCTTGGTGGAGCCGAGCGGTCCACCCGGATCGTTCGTGGTCATGTTGTAGACCTGATCGAAGATGCGCAGGAAGCCGATCGAGGAGAAGACGACGAGGAACACCGTGGTCGGCTTCAGAAGCGGTATGGTGATCTTGCGCAGGATCGCCCATTCGCCGAGACCGTCGATGCGCGCAGCCTCATAGAACGTATTGGGGATCGCACGCAGACCGGCCATGAAGATGATGATCTGGAAGCCGAGGCCGGCCCAGATGGACGTTGCCATGATGGCATAGAGCCCCTGATCGACCGAGCGCAGGAAGCCCTGCTGCGGCAAGCCGATGGAGTTCAGAATGTTGTTGATGAAACCAATCGGCGCAGGCTGATAGAACCAGCGCCAGACCCAGGCCATCGCAGCTGCCGTCGTCAGATAAGGCAGGAAATAGAGGGCGCGGATGAGCCCGTGCATGAAGTTCACGCGATCCAGAAAATAAGCGATCGTGAACGACACCAGGAGGCTGATCGGCGTGCCGATCAACAGATAGGTAAAGGTGTTCCTGAATACCTTCCAGAATTCCGGATCGGAGAACAGCTTCTGGTAGTTGGCGATGCCGATAAATTTCGGCGGATTCATCAGATCCCAGTCGGTGAGAGAAAGCCAAAAGGCTTCCAGCGTCGGGTAAAAGCGGATCACCGAATAGAACAGGATCGGTAGAGCGAGAAAGCTCCAGACCCAGATCAGCCGTCGTGTGCGCATCGAAAGGCGGTCCGTAAAGCGATTGCCCGAAGGCCTGTTCGCCATGTCGCCTGTTTCAGCCGTCATTGTCATGTTTCAAAACCCTTCGGCAGCGGAATATGCATTGCCGTGGACAGGCAGGAGAAGACGAAGCGGCATCCGCCGCTTCGTCGGGTTGCCGTCGCCCTTACTTGGCGGCGTCGAGTACCGTCTGCTCGGCCTTGGCGGCCTGATCGACGGAGTCCTTGACGGGCTGCTTTTCGAGGATCACGCGGTTGGCCATATCGATCGCGATCTGGCGCTGCTTCTGCTCATCGGCGAACATGGTCGTGTGCGCATATTCGAGACCCTTGAGGAACGGACCATAGATCGGATCGGCCAGGTTCTTCTCGGTCATGGCAGCGGAGCGGCGGGCCGGCAATTCACCGACGTCCTGCAGCCAGATGTCCATGGCTTCCGGCGAAGAGATATAGTTCAAGAACTTCTCAGCTGCCTTCAGCTTCTCGCCACTCGCCTTGGCGCTGATGCCGTTGGCGAAATAGCTGGCATAGTTGGAACGAACACCCTCGGCATTGGCCGGCAGTTCCGTTACACCCCATTCGAAGTCCTTGATGCTGCGGAAGGATCCGAGGCGGAAGGTGCCGTCGATGGTCATGGCAGCCATGCCGGCGCGGAAAGCCGCCTGGCCTTCATCCATGAACTTGACTTCGCCGACCTTATGCTCCGTCTGGAGGCCGGTATAGAAAGCAAGCGCCTTTTCGCCGGCGGCATCGTTATAGGCGACCTTGCGGTCATGCTCGGTGTAAGGCTGGCCACCAAACTGGCGTACCAGAACTTCGCGCCACCAATGCTGATCCTGGCCCGGCATGTCGAGCGTGATGCCTTCGGCCACGAGATTACCCGAGGCGTCACGCTTCGTCGTCTTCTTGGCGGCTTCAACCAGCTCGTCAAGGGTCTTCGGCGGCTTGCTCGGATCGAGGCCGGCCTCCGTGAACGCCTTCTTGTTGTAGAACAGGGCGAGCGAGCGGACAGCCGTCGGCAGTCCGTAATAGTCGTCGCCGCGCTTCATCGCCGAAACGATCGGGAAGAATTCGCTTTCGATCTTGTCGTGCGGGAAGGCATCCTTGGGCAGCGGCTGCAGAATGCCGCCAGCCACGAACTTGTCGAGCCAGCCATAGAAGAGCTGCATCACGTCCGGGCTCTTGCCTGCCATTTTCGCGGCGATCACGCGGGTCTGATAGTCATCGTAAGGGAACGTGACCTGCTTGACCTTGATATCCGGATTGGCCTTCTCGAAATTTGCGATCAGCTTGTCCATCGCCTTGACGCGTGTCTCGAAGACATACTGCCAATATTCGATTTCGACAGCCTGAGCGGCATTGGCCGCAAGGGCACTGAACCCTGCAACCAGACCTGCCAATAACAGCTTACGCATAAAACCTCCCTTTTTGCCCCCACCCGCCGGTTTACCAAATGCGGTTGCCAGGCTTGGCTGCGGACAGGCACTTCCCATCCGCACGTTCCACCACATGCCGCACAGCTAAAGCACGACACCAACTCCTTGCTTCATGCGAGAACCATCGTCCCGCAATGACGCAGGGCGGCTCTCACCACCCTGTCCTTTACGCTTCAACTTTAGGTGCGCTTTGTCAATAAGATAATTTAGTTGAATTATTATATTGCTGTTAAAAACGCCCCGCGCTATTCGTTTGGACGAAGCAGGAGGATACATGACACAGCAACCGGCCAAGGTGCCGCTGGCCGTCACTCTCGGCAAGAACCCGGAGCGAATCCGCGACCACAATCGCCGCGTCGTGCTCGATGTTGTGCGTCGTCACGGCCCCCTGGGACGCATGCATATCGCCCGCCTGACCCACCTGACCGCTCAGGCCATTGCCAATATCGTCGACGACTTGGTGGCGGATAATCTCCTGATGCAGCTCGGCCGCCTCAAGACCGGGCGTGGCCAGCCCCCGATCCAGTTCGCGGTCAATCCCGAGGGCGCCATGACCATCGGCGTCGAGATGGGCTCGACCCAGATGGTGACGACCGTGCTCGACCTTTCCGGCACACCGCGCAGCCAGCATGTCCGCCCCGTCCTCGATGTCAGCGTCAAGAAACTTTCGGCGCAGTTGCGCGCTGAGGTCGATGCCGTCAAGGCAGCCTTTCCCGCCCGACTTCTCGGTATTGGCGTCGTCATGCCCGGTCCCTTCGATATCGAAGGCATGAGTTCGGTTGGCCCGACCACCTTGCCCGGCTGGTCCGGCCTCGATACGGCTGACGTTCTGAGCGAGGCATGTGGCGAGCCGGTTCTCGTCGAGAACGACGCCAATGCCGCTGCTGTCGGCGAGCGCCTGTTCGGCGCCGGCCACGCAATCTCCAATTTCGCCATGATCTATTTCGGAGCCGGCATCGGCCTTGGCCTTATTCAGGATGGCGCGCCGTTTCGTGGCGCTTTCGGCAATGCCGGCGAGATCGGGCATGTCGTCATCACCCCGAATGGGCGCCATTGCCCCTGTGGCCAGAAGGGTTGTCTGGAGACCTACGCCTCGCTTCATGCCCTGCGTGAAAAACTTCATGCCGCCGGCATCGAGAACACCGACTTCGACGGCCTCGAAAAGCTGCATGGACATCGCAACCCGGTGCTGATGGGCTGGCTGCAGGAAGCCGCCGATCATCTCGCGCCGATGATTGCCATGATCGAGAATATCCTTGATCCGGAAACCGTGATCCTTGGCGGCATGTTGCCGGATGCGATCATAGACGACCTGATCCGGCATATGGGCGAGCTACCCATCTCGGTCGCAAGTCGCCGTGTCCGTGCCTTGCCGCGCGTCCTGCGCGGACAGACCGGCCAGTTCACCGCCGCACTCGGCGCAGCATCCCTGCCAATGTTCGAGGCGATGACGCCGAAGCTCGACATGAACTCAGAATTGTAAGAAGTCCGCGAGGAACCATGCTTACCGCCCTTCAGCGCATCGACCGCCAGAAATCGTCCCCCGCCCTTGTCCGCCTGCACAGAGCCTTGAGCCGATTGCGGTCAACAGTGACGCTCATGCACACGGGCGCACATCCAGACGACGAGCAAAGCGGGCTGATGGCCTATTTCCGCTTTGCGCTCGGCATACGGGTCGTCATCGCCTGCTCCACGCGCGGCGAAGGCGGCCAAAACGCGCTCGGTCGAGAGCGCGGCGGCGCGCTCGGCGTGATCCGCAGCCGGGAAATGGAAGAGGCCGCAAGCATTCTCGATTGCGATATCCACTGGCTCGGCCATGGTCCGGACGATACCGTGCACGACTTCGGCTTTTCCAAGGACGGCGACGGCACCTTCGCGCATTGGGGCGAGGAGAAGACCGTGGAGCGTCTGGTGCGCGCCTACCGCACCGAACGGCCGGACATCGTACTGCCGACCTTTCTCGATGTCCCCGGCCAGCACGGTCATCACCGCGCCATGACGCGCGCAGCCGAAAAAGCCCTGCAGCTTGCAGCGGATGAAAATGCCTTCCCTGAACATTTTGCCGAAGGGCTGACGCCGTGGCAGGTCGCGAAATTCTATTTGCCGGCATGGTCCGGCGGCGGCGATACCTATGATGACGAACTGCCGCCGCCGGACACAACTCTGAGAATTCGGGCAAGCAGCCGCGACGAAGTGACTGGCGCGGACTATGATCGGATCGGCGAATGGTCGCGAGCCTGCCACGCCACACAGGGCATGGGGCGATGGCCAGACGTGCCGAAATCCGAATGGCCGCTGCATCTGAAATCGCCTGTAAGCCATACAGAAGAAACGATCTTTGCTTCGCTCCCGCAATCCCTGGCCGCGCTCGCCGCGGCAGACGGAGTGCCTGAGGACGTCAGGCAAATGCTGCTTGATGCGCATATCGCTATTGAAGGCGCGATCGCCGCCTTTCCGACACGCGCAGCCATCATCGAGCGACTGCTCAGTGCAGCGAAAAGCCTGAAGGCCGCTCTCTCCGGTTCACCTGACGATTTCCTGCAGCGACATGGTCACCGGCTACAGCACAAGCTTCAGGAACTCGATGCCGCATTGATCGAGGCAGCTCCGCTGTTTGAGCGCGCTGGCCTCGACACGCCAATCCTGACATCCAGTAGCGAGACAAGCCTTGTTGTCGAATACGGGGCCGGCGCCAGCGATATCGCTGTGATGGCCGAAATCGTGTTGCCGGAGGGCTGCGCTGCTCTTTCCGAAGGCAGGAATTCGAGCCGCGAAGAATTTAGAGTCTCAGTCTCGCAACAGGCGAGGCTTTCACCCCTTTTTGCACCGGCATGGCGCGCGCTCGGCGGCAATGGTCAGGGGTTTATCCGGCTCAAGGCGCAGTTTGGCGAGCATGATGCGGAAACTCTGGTGGATCTGGACGAACCCCTTATCGTCGTCCCAGCCACATCGGTTCGACTGGATCCGTCTGCGCTTGTCGTTTCCACGCACCAGCCAGAGATGGCCGAGTGGCGGGTCGAGCTTGCCGTGGACGGGATTGCGAACCAAATCACAATCAGGCCAGAGAACGGATGGCTTGCGGAGGTGCAGGAATCAGCCGTGACATTGCGCGCGCCCAAAGACTTAAGGCCTGGCCTCACCCGCCTGCTGCCGACGATCGACGGCGTGCCCGCATGGCAGGCGACTGCAATAAGCCATCGGCATGTCGGCACTGCTCTTTGGCGCGAGCCGGCAGCCCTGCAGATACTTGCGCTCGACTTGCGCCTGCCTGACGCCCGTATTGGCTATGTCGGTGGTGGTGCCGACAATACCAGTCTTTGGCTGACGCGCATGGGCTTCGATGTCACCGAACTGGAAGAGCGTCATCTTGCAGGCGATCTCTCGCAATTTTCAACGATCGTGGTTGGTATTTTTGCCTTCGGCTTGCGCTCCGATCTGACAGCCGCGACAGACAAGCTGCACCGTTTCGTGGAACAGGGTGGGCATCTGGTGACCCTCTATCACCGCCCGTCCGATGGGTGGCATGCTGACCACACACCACCTCGAAAGCTCGTGATCGGGTCACCTTCGCTGCGCTGGCGCGTCACCAATCCCAAAGCGCCAGTCACCGTGCTGATGCCGGAACATCCGCTGCTGACTGGCCCGAATGTCATCGGCGAAGACGATTGGAACGGATGGCATAAAGAGCGCGGTCTCTATTTCGCCTCGAGCTGGAACGATGCTTATAAGCCTCTGCTCTCCATGCACGACGATGGCGAGCAGCCTCTCTTCGGAGGGCTGATTTCGGCAGAGATCGGCAAGGGGCGACACACCCATACGAGCCTCGTCTTGCACCATCAGCTCGACCGCCTCGTGCCCGGCGCCTTTCGCCTTTTCGCCAATCTGGTTCAGCCTGCCCGATAGAGCGTTTCGGCCTTCTCTTGAATCGCGAAAATGCTCCATCGTCTGGTTTGCCAATGCATTCCGGAGGCAGACCTGCTGTACCCGCTTCCTGGACCGGCGCCTCCCGGCACGGTTGGCGCGAGCTGAGACGCTCGCCGACAAACATCGTGTGGCTTTCAGGATCGTCGTCAGCGAGTTTCGCCCGCATGGAAAGAAGAAGGCGCGCGAGGGTTGACCTCATCATCAAAGGCAATCAGTGATCGCGTGTACGGGTTACGCGACAAGCGCCACCTCAATGTCCATCCCGCGCAATGGCATCCTTTGGAATAGTGCCGGTCAGACTCTTGCGATGAAAGATGAAAAGCCCGGCAAGCACGATGATGACGGATCCGACGATGATCTGCGCATCTGGAATATCGCCGAAGAACAGAAAACCGAGTGCGATCGCCCAGATCAAAAGGCTGTATTGCAGTGGGGCGAGCAAGGATGCCGGTGCAAGCTTCAAGGACCGGGTGATCAGCATATGGGCGCTGCCCGCAACGACGCCAAGCGCAAGCATGGCTCCCCAATCCAGCGTCGACGCCGAACGCCAATTGCCGATGCTCAACACCAGGCCCGTCGCGAGCGCGGCAACAGTCTGCCAGGCAACGAGCGTGGCGTCGCTCGTATGTCGCAGCCTTCGGCTGAGGACTAGCGTCATCGAGAAAGCAAGACTGCCGCCCAACCCGAAAATCGACGGCCAGGAGAGCATTGCCGCCGAAGGTCGAAGCGCGATCACCACGCCGACAAAACCAAGCAAAACGGCCAGCCAACGCCGCCAGCCGATCCTCTCGCCAAGGAAGAAATGCGAAAGCGCCGCAACATAGATGGGGCCTGCCATATAGAAGGTCATGACATCGGCAAGCGGCAGATAGGCAACGGCCGCGTAGAATAGAGCGACATCGGCGGTCGTCATGACGACTCGCAGGACCTGCAATGGCGGATGCTCGATCCGAAAGAGCGCGTCACTTCCTTGCCGCAGGATCATGGGTGCAAGGATGAGGAAGGCGCCGAACGAACGTATCACCAGAACCTGACCGACAGAGAAACTGGCGACCAACCATTTACCCATGGCATCATTCAGCGAGAACATGAAGTCGCCGAGAACCATCAGAAGCACGCCAACAAGCACGAGATTGCCGTTCGTAACGGCTCTGCTGGGATTCATGGCGTGTCCTCTGCGGAATCTCGATTTATCTCGACGGGCTTTAGCCGGTTTTGCCCCGCTCCCGCAAGGCACGACTGCACTCGTCACAGTTGAAAGAAGTCCGGACGCCGCCCACGTTGCTGGAAGAGGCGCAGTCAGGTCTCAATTAAGGCTGATCCCCCCTCCGCTTTCGCTGGAAGGCGTCGCCTCTGTAACCATCCCCGATGCCCCACTCAATCACCAACGGTCCGCCCTGCATCCTTTGATATCAGCTCCAGTCCCGATGCTAGCCGTACAGTTGCGACTGGAGCGGTCTTCACTGGATCTCCTCCGTTTCTTGACAATGGCAAGCCACAATACCGGCATTCCGATCTCCAGGAGAAACGGCATGCGGACACTTCCTTTGCAGTCTTCCGGTTGCGCCTCAGGCGCGGCCGCGCCGTGTCCAGGGAAAAGGCACCGGCGAGCCGTACCTCATCGGCTGCGTCCTCCTCCCGATCTCCGCCTTCCAAAAGCCAAACGGTCGGTCCGGGTGCGAGGGCAACTCTCAGCAACCGGTCGGCCTTGAGTAATGATGGACAGCTTTCACCCATCGAGTGAGATGCCTTTGAAAATCCTGCTACTTGAAGACGAACCCGAAATGACCAAAGCCTTGCTTGAGGCGCTGAGGCGCCATGATGTCTTGGCCGACCACGTTCGCACGATCGCCGACGCTGATGCGATGGTCTATACGGGCACCTATGATGCCCTCGTATTGGATCGCCGCCTGCCGGATGGCGAGGGTCTGGATTTCGTCGCAACGCTTCGTCAACGCCGGCATCCAATGCCGATCCTCGTCCTGACCGCTCTCGGCAGCGTCGATCATCGTGTGGATGGTCTCGATAGTGGCGCCGACGACTATCTCGCCAAACCGTTTGCGATGGAAGAATTGCTCGCCCGGCTGCGGGCACTCCGCCGGCGGGGCTCGATGGTTTCAGACCGGAATCTGGATTTCGGCAATCTGACCATCGATTCCAGGAGCAACGAGATCTGTGTCGCCGGATCGGCGATCGGATTTTCACGGCGCGAATATCTGGTGCTCGAGGCCCTGTTGCGCCGCCCGAACCGGATCGTCACGAGGCCCAATCTGATCGAGGCGGTCTATTCGTTGGAAGACGAGATCGAATCGAACGCGCTCGACGCTCACATTTCCCGAATTCGAAAGAAGCTTGTTCTTGCCGGAGCCGCGGTCGAGATAAGAGCTGTGCGCAATCTTGGCTATCTGATCCGAACGACGATGCAGGCCGCCATCGCGTCCTGACGATCGAAACCACCCGGCGCGGAAATACTCCACCGCCGCAATCGGAGACACGAACCTCAGCCCAACCCCAACTTCTCGCATATACGCTTTAACTCATTTTTTATGACAGCCGGAATCGATACGCTTCTTTCACAGTTGAATAACCGGTTCTCGCTATTGTCTATCCACAAATGAGAGAGCCGCAGATGACGCGACAGCCGGGTAAACCGCTGAAATCGATGAGCACTGGATCGAAAGAGGAAGCGCGGCACATCCGCCAACGATTCGATGCGCTGCAAGAGCAGTATCTGTCGCTCAGCGAGCGATATGAATGGCTCGAGACCATGATCAACTATGTTCCGGACTTCATCTACGCCAAGGACAGAGATGGCCGTTTCCTTTTCGCCAATCGGGCCATTGTCACCAATAATGATTTCAACAACGTCGAAGAGCTGATCGGTCTTACCGACGCAGAAATCCACTCCGAGGCCGACGCTGAGAAAATCGACGAGGTCGAGCGACGCGTCATGGAAACGGGCGAGCCCGATCTGGGTGTCGAAGAGAGGCGCATCCGGGGCGAAGGATGGCTGATGATGTCGCGTGTGCCGCTGCGGGACCGGAGCGGCAACATTATTGGCGTGGTCGGCGCGTCGCGGGATATTTCCGCTCGCAAGCGCGCAGAGGAATTGATGAGCGCGCAGACCAGGCTCCTGCAGGATGTCGCAAGGGGCGTATATCTCGGATCATTTCTGAGAGACGCCGAAGCGCTTCTCGAGAGGTTGCTCGATGGAAGGCGCGTCCATTTCCAAGTCGGTGACAGACAAGCGGAGGTCTTTACGGAGGAGGCCGTCGAATTTCCCATCTTATCGCGCGATGGGGGCCGGCATGGGGTTTTGATGGTCGCCAAGGCTGGAAACAATGATGATGCCGGCCTCATGGAATTCCTCGCAGGCGTGGCGCAAACAGCAGGGATTGCCATCGATCGGCACCAGGATATCACTCACATAGCTTATCTGGCGGAGCACGACGCTCTTACAGGCCTGCCGAACCGCACGCTGCTCGACCGCAAGCTCGGAGATCTCCTCGAAAAACCCTCTCGCCAGCAGAAATATGTCGCCGTCGCTTTCGTCGACCTCGATAATTTCAAGCTTGTCAACGACAGTCTCGGCCATGCGGCCGGCGACGAATTGCTGAAGGTGGTGGCGCGGCGAATATCAACATTGATCCGAAACAACGGCATCGTCTCACGGATCGGCGGCGATGAGTTCATCATCGTTCTGGAGGAAAATTCCGACCCGATGTCCGAGCGCTTGCGTGCCATTCTCGACGCGACCTCGGCACCCTTGACGATCGACGGCGTCGAAATTCGGGTTACCTGCAGCATTGGCGTAGCATGTTCCGGCGAACACGGAGACACGGCGTCCGAGCTATTTGCCAATGCCGACATGGCGCTCTATCGCGCCAAGGAATCCGGCCGCGACCGCATTCAGCTGTTTACGCACGCCATGGGAGAGGAAGCACGCAACAAGCTCCTCCGTATCGAGGAACTGCGGCGCGCCGTGGAACGGGACGAGTTCGTACTCCATTATCAACCCCAAAAGGACATCCGCACCGGCAAGGTCGTCGGCGTCGAAGCACTGGTGCGATGGCAACACCCCATCGAAGGTTTGTTGCTTCCCGGCGCATTTATCCCCCTAGCAGAGGAAACGGGGCTCATCGTTGCGATCGGCGATATCGTATTGCGCAAGGCTTGCCAGCAAAACCGAGACTGGCAAGACCGGGGCCTTGCCATGTTGCGAGTGGCCGTGAATGTATCAGCAAGGCAATTTCTCGAACGCTCGCTGACGGATCAGGTGTCATCAGCACTGCAGTCCGCCGGGCTCGATCCCCGCTGGCTTGAGCTTGAACTCACGGAAAGTCTGATCATGCGCGACCTCGAGGGCGCTATAGAACGCATGCATGAGCTGAAGGTGCTGGGCGTCAGCCTTGCGATCGACGACTTCGGTACCGGATATTCAAGCCTCAGCACTCTAAGACGTTTTCCGCTTTCGCGGTTGAAGATCGACAGATCCTTTATCGCGGATATTCCCAACAAGGCCGGTGACATGGCAATTACCGCCGCCATTGTATCACTTGCGAGGACTCTCGAACTCGAAGTCGTCGCCGAGGGGGTGGAAACCGAAGAACAGGCGCATTTTCTCGCGGGCGCCGGATGCGAGATGTTCCAGGGCTACCTACTTGCCAGACCCTTGCCTCCTTCCGAGGTTGGAGACCTCATTTTGGAGATGGCGGCACGGTGAGATGGCGATTGAGCAGCATCACCGGCAACGTTGGCCGGCAGAGTTACGTAAACCTCACGATTTCAACCCAGTTGGCGCCGGCGCTCACCGGATATCGACCGACGACATCGAGCTCGCCACCAGCCTTATCTATGGCGTAGACGGAGAGCCTGTCCGACTTCTCGCCTGATGCCACCAGGAAGCAGCCGGATGGATCGATGCGAATGCCCCGCGGCTGCCGCTCTGTCGGATAGCTGGTAACATAGGTGAGCCTGCCGCTTTCCTTATGCGCGCGAAAGAATGCGATCGTGCTCGTGGTTCGCTCCGTCGTGTAGAGAAACTTGCCATCGGGCGTGATGTCGATATCGGCGGCCCACACTTTCGGCTTGCCGTCATCCACCAGGCCTCTGGCCGAAGGTGCGATACCGGGAGACAGTCCTGCCTCGCCTGGAACGGATGCGACGCTCTCGACCTCGGTCAGCGTTCCCGTGGACGCATCCAATGCACAATGGATCACGTGTCCTGTCAGCTCGGTCAGCACATAGAGATATTTGTTATCCGGCGACAAAACGATGTGACGGGGACCGAAACCCCGCCCAGTCGTCACACTGGCCGGATCGTTGGCTTCCAACATGCCGCTTTCGGGGTCGACGACGAATTGCAAAATGGCATCGGAACCGAGATTTGTCGCAAAAACATATCGGCCGCTGCGATCGCTGACGATCGAGTGGGCGTTTGGTCCGGTGAGGATCACCTGTCGCTCCCCCTCCGCGACAAGCCCGTCCGTGCCGATCGGCAGCACCGCAACTTTGTTGCCACCGTAGGAGGCCGCAAGAACCGCGCCGCCTGATGGTTCGGTGGCGATGTAAGCCATACTGTCGCACAAAGGCGCGTTGGCCCTTTGCTCCAGTTTGCCGGTCATCGGATCTATCGCCAACGTCAACAGGCGATAGGGTTGTGAACGGATGGCGGCATAGAGATGCTTCCCATCCGCGCCAATTGTCATCGGCATGACCATTTCACCGGCATCGAAGGAGGATATCGGCGTGAGCGCGCCGGTTGCTTCCTCCATTTCGTATATGTCGATCATCCCTGCGGCTGATGCAGAAACATAGACGAAGGTCCGGGCGAAGTCCGTGAGCGAAGATTGAAGCATTGTCTCTTTCCTCGGGCTTTGGCGGCAGGCTTTTGCGTCGCTCGGGCAACTTTTCCGACGGATACTAGCCGGCGGCGGCAACGATCTTTTCCAGTATCGCCATTTCCTCTTTGGTCAAATCGACCAAGGGAGGTCTGACGGGACCCGGATCTTTGCCGAGAACACGCAACCCCGCCTTGATGATTGAAACGGCATAGCCTTTTCTGCGATTGCGCAGGCTGACCAACGGGAAGAAGAAGTCCTTGAGGACCGCGTCCACTGTCGCCTGATCTCCTCCCCGCAAAGCCGCGTAAAAACGCTGGGCCAGCAGTGGCACGAAGTTGAAAACCGCGGACGAATAGGTCGTCACGCCGGCAGCGAAATAGGCCTGTGCGTAGACCTCATGTGTCGGCATGCCGCCGACATAGACCAGCCGATCCTTGAGGGTCGTGGTAATTTCGATCACCTTGTCGACATCGCCGACGCCGTCCTTGTAGCCGATGAGATTGGGGCACTCGTCGGCCAGTCTCGACAGGCTCTCGGCTGTGAGTACGGCATTGTCGCGATTGTAGACGATGACGCCGATGCCGACCGCCTTGCAGACCGCCTTCACATGGGCGATCAAGCCCGCTTGCTCGGCGAACATCAGATAGGGCGGCAGCAACAGCAAACCGTCCGCGCCGGCCTTTTCAGCCGACCTTGCAATTTCCACGGCAAGCGACGTGCCGTAGCCGGTTCCGGAAACGATCGGCGTGCTGCCCGCCGCAGCCTTGGCGGCGCGAACCACCTGTGGAATTTCCGCAGGATTGAGGGAGAAAAACTCGCCCGTGCCACCGGCAGCAAACAGTGCCGCGGCATCGTAACCGGCCAGCCATTCGACATGACCGCGATACTTCGCCTCGTCGAATGAGAGATCCTGGTTGAAATGCGTAACCGGAAAGGAGAGGAGCCCGCTGCCGACGGCTTGCTTCAATTCATTCGGGTTCATGGCAAAATCCTCCTTCAATCGATGGGATCATCATTGTTCAGGCCTGTTCGAGCGTCTGCAAAAGCGCGGCGATGTAGCCGTAGCAAAAGGAGAAGGCGACGCCGGTCGGATCCCGGCCGCTGATCGCAGGGACATGGTCGGGCATCAGCATGTATTGATAGCCGGCCGCCTTGTAGGTTCGGGCGGATCGAACCATGTCCATGTCGCCCTCATCAGGGAAGGTCTCCATGAACGATAATTTGCCGCCCCTGATGTTGCGGAAATGGACGTTGAAGATCTTGCCGCGCATGCCGAACCAGCGAATGATATCGTCAATCTCCTCGCGTGGATTGTCGAGCATCTCGCCAATGGAGCCCTGGCAGAAGTTCAGTCCGTGATAGGGGCTCTCCCGCATGAGAACGAATTTCTTCAACCCTTCCACGGAACCCAGCACACGGGTCACGCCGCGATAGCCCGGCGGCGTATAAGGGTCATGCGGATGACAGGCGAGACGAACGCGATTGCTTTCCGCCACCGGGATAACGCGCTCCAGAAAATAGTCGATCCGCTCCCAGTTTTCATCTTCCGACAAGACGCCGGCAAGGCCGGGTGCCGCTTGCTGATCGGCCTTGTCCCAGCGGAAACTCGCGTTCAGCGAACCGCCCCTTCCCGCCTCCGCGGGCGTGCGCGGTATGCCAATGAGATTGAGATTGTACTTTGCCGAGGGAATGCCCGCCGCTGCCACATCCTCGATCAGCTTGCAGACAGCATCAATCTGACGATCACGATCGGGGCCGGCAAGCAGGATATCGGGATAGGCAGCCTTCTCGATCGGCTGGGATGGCAGCGGAAGCTGGATCATGTCCAGAATGAGTCCGAAGCTCTCCACCTTGTCGCGCAACCGCTCAAGATCCGGCAACGTCCAATATTCCGGCCGCCCCGGTGGATCGGCGCAGATATGCTTCACTCCCAGTTGCGCGAAGACCCGATAGTCATCGTCGTCTCGCGCCTCAATCTGCGTTCCCAGATACACCGCTGCATCTCCCCTGGCAGTTATATCATATGACATAATATGACTTGGGTGACGTGTCGAGCACTATTGCGGCTGGAATTCCGCCAGCTGGCGATAGCGCCGCTGGCTCGCCATCATGTGCGCACGCATCGCCTGTCGCGCGCGCTCCGGATCCTGATCCGCTATTCCCGACAGGATTTCGGCATGCTCGGCATGAACCTTTTCCAGATAGGCGCGATCATTGGCCTCAGGCAATGTCGGAAACTGGCCGCGCGGAATGGTACGCGGCCCAAAATGCCTGAGCACGTCGACATAGAAACGATTGTTCGTGGCGATCGCAACGGCCAGATGGAATTCGTAATCCGCCTCGACCGTCGAAAGGCCTTGCTCGATGAGCGCCGCCATCTTGCGATTGGCGGCAGCAATTGCTGCCTCTTGCTCGGCGGTCCGGCGATAGGCGGCAATGGCAGCAGCCTCTCCTTCGGCCGCCATGCGAAACTCGAGCAATTCCAGCGTCTCCGGGATGCTTCTGATCTCGACCGGCGTCAGCAGCAGGCCAGATCGTGCCGCCGCATCGGACACGAATACACCCTTGCCCTGAACTGGCGTGACCAGCCCGGCTGCACGTAGATCGGCAATCGCTTCGCGCACGACAGTCCTGCTGACATCGAAGGAAGCTTCAAGCTGCGGTTCCGTCGGCAGCTGGTCACCTGGGCGGAGCTTGCCCGTTTCGATCTGCATACGCAGTTGATCGATCACCCTTTGCGCCAGCCTTTGCCGCACCCGGCCATTTATGGTCATTCACAATTCTCAATTCTGCCGCTGCGTTCGAAGTTCCACGGCCCTTCGCATTCACCGAAAATTCATATTATGACTTAGTTTAAGCGTGCCGCATGCCGAATGCAATCCGAACGGATATCGTGATTAGATTTCCCAATCGGACGCATATGTTCTGGAACTCAATCTGGATGAAAGCTCCAGCTTCACATCGACGGCTTTTCTCAGCCTTGCCGCGAGATCATCGGATAGGATTGCGTCATCATGCCAATCTCGATCCGTCGCATAGACGACGTAGGGATTGATTACGCATTTGAAGTCGAGCATCAGCGACATCGCTAGACTGCCATACGCCATGTAGCTGTGTGGAAGGCCCCCGGAGCACACGAAGGTGACGACTTGATCGAACCAGGCCGACTTTCGCCCGCCTGCCCCAGCCGCTCCAGTCAGCTCGATGAGATTTTTGGCGGCGCTACCGACCGCCCAATTGTAAATTGGAACCGCGAGCAACACACCGTCAGCATCGCGAATTGCGCGATACAGTCTTTCGTATGCGGGATGTCTGTAGCAGGTTGAATTATCGAACGCCGGCAGCTCGATCTCGCGCAGGTCGATAAATTCGACCTCGCATCGCCTCTCCTGCAAAAGCCTCTCCGCCTCGCGTGCAATCCGCTGACTGCGACTTTCCGGGTCCAGACTGCACGACAGGATGGTGATTTTGGTTGGCTTCATCTCTGCCTCGTTGCGCTGTCATCGACATCAACCGGATCTGCGTTGCACGCCAGAATTACGCAAACCTTGCACGCCCACAACCAATTTTTCGGTGCACTCGATGTGATGCGTGTGAGCGAAATACGATGCCGTCCCTCTATGCGATGCCCGTTGATCACCTTTCTCCCACAATGCGAGGGGCGAGAGACATTTCAAAAATGCGTAATTTTTCCAGCCATTTATATCAGTTCTCCGAGAATTTCCTTGTCATTGCCCCCAGCGCCCGACGCCGCGATCTGGCGATTCCGAAATCACCATATTGACATTTGTCGAAATGGCTTCGAATATTGTCAATATCGGCGCCGAGCAAGGATCGACAGTTTGATCCGAGCTTGCCCCGGCATCCAGAGTGCGGAGGGGAACGTGGAATTCCTGCTTGAAGTAGAGGGGCTGAAGAAGTCCTTTGGCGGCGTTGCCGCATTGCGCGATGGCCGCTTTCAGCTTCGCCCCGGCTCGGTCCATGCCCTGTGCGGCGGCAATGGCGCGGGTAAATCGACGTTCCTCAAGATCCTCATGGGCATTCACAAGCGCGATGCCGGTTCCATTCGGCGCCGCGGCAAGGAAGTGGAATATGCAAGCCCCGCCGAGGCGCTTGGCGCCGGCATTGCCATTATCGAGCAGGAATTAAGCCCCATTCCGCATATGACCGTCGCGGAGAACATCTATCTCGGGCGCGAGCCGTCTGCCCGCTTTGGCGGCATCGACTTCAAGACGATGAACCGGAACGCGCAGGCGCTGCTCGATCGGCTGCAATTCAACATTCGTGCCACCCAATTCATGATGAACCTTTCGGTTGCCCAGGTTCAGCTGGTCGAAATCGCCAAGGCGCTCAGCCACGATGCCGAAGTGATTTTCATGGACGAGCCAACCTCGGCAATCGGTGAAAAGGAAGCGCAACAGCTGTTTGCGACCATCGAGCGACTGAAGGCGGAAGGCAAAGGCGTCGTCTACGTCTCGCATCGCCTGTCGGAAATCTTCCAGATCGCCGATTCCTATACGGCCTTCCGCGATGGTTCCTACGTCGGTAGCGGCGCTCTTGCCGATATCGATCGGCCGGGCCTCATCCGTATGATCGTCGGCCGCGAGCTCGGTGAGGAATACATCAAGACGAATGTGCCGACGGCAACGCCGGGCCTGGAAGTCGCCGGCCTCTCGGCAGCCGGCAAGGTCAACGACATCTCCTTTACCGCACATCAGGGCGAGATCTTCGGCATCTACGGCCTGATGGGATCGGGCCGAACCGAAATCTTCAACTGCATCTTCGGCGTCGATGCAGTCAGCAGCGGCCAGATCAAGCTTGCCGGCGACCCCATCGTCGTTCGCAAGCCCGCCGAAGCCATGCAGCATGGCATCGCCTTTGTGACGGAAGACCGCAAACTCACCGGCCTCAACCTGATCGACAGCGTGCGCAACAATATCTGCCTGGCAAGCCTGCCCGAAATGAGCCCGCATTTCTCGATGGATCGCCGTGCCGAAGCCAGCGCCAGCCAGGACATGATCCAGCGCTTCGGTATCAAGGCGGCGCGCGACAGCATGCCGGTTTCCGGCCTTTCCGGCGGCAATCAGCAGAAAGTCGTGCTTGGCAAGTGGTTCCTGCGCAAACCGAAAGTGCTGCTGCTCGACGAACCGACGCGCGGCGTCGATGTCGGCGCCAAGCGCGAAATCTATCGCATCATCTGCGAGTTCGCCGCCGAAGGCGGCACCGTCATCATGATCTCATCCGAAATAGACGAGGTTCTCGGCATGTCCGACCGCATCCTGGTGATGCGGCAGGGCCGCTCTGCCGGAATTCTCAAGAGGGAGGAGGCCGACGCGCAATCGCTTGTGCATTTGTCGACCTGACGACGACAGATCACCAAGCCCAGAATGAAGCGCCCGGCAACAAGAGGTATTTGCAATGTCCGCCACCGACAATAATCAGTCCAATTCCTGGTTCAGCTCGGACCGCCGCAGATTGATCATTCAGGAATACGGGATCTTTCTCGCCTTCCTGTTGCTCGCGGTCGTCCTTTCCTTCTCGAACCAGTACTTCCTGACGGCCGGCAATATCTCCAACGTGTTGCTGCAGACTTCGATCAACGGCGTGCTGGCGATCGGCATGACATTCGTGATCCTGACGCGCGGCATCGATCTGTCCGTCGGCTCTGTCGTCGCACTTACAGGCATTGTGAGCGCGAGCTTCGCAACGACCTCGGCGACGGCCGGGATCCTCGGCGCGCCTTATCCGCCTTATGTGGCCCTCGCCGTCGGCTTGTTGGTCGGCGTCGCCTGCGGCGCCGTGGTCGGCCTCATCGTTTCGCGCTTTGCAGTGCCTGCCTTCGTCGCGACGCTCGGCATGCTGTCCGCCGCCCGTGGCCTCACCCTCATCTATGGTGGCGGCAAGCCGGTTCCGGCTCTCACTCCCGATTTCCGCTGGATCGGCACCGGCAGCGTCCTGTCCATCCCGATGCCCGTCATTCTGCTGGCCATCGTGTTCATCGTCGCGTGGTGGGTCCTCAACCGCACCCGCTTCGGCCGCTACATCTATGCCGTCGGCGGCAACCCGCATGCTGCCATCACCTCGGGCATCAATGTCAGCAAGCTGCGCTTCCTCGTCTATGTCATTTCCGGAGGCCTTTCCGGCCTTGCAGGCATGATCCTCGCGGCCCGCACCGGTTCCGCCCTGCCGCAGGCCGGTATCGCCTACGAGCTCGACGCGATCGCGGCCGTGGTGATTGGCGGAACAAGTCTTTCCGGCGGCGTCGGCCGCATCACCGGCACGCTGATCGGTGCGCTGATCATCGGCGTCATGAACAACGGCCTCGATCTGATGGGGATCCAATCCTACTACCAGCAGGTCCTCAAGGGCGCGCTGATCGTCGGCGCCGTCATGCTCGACCAAAAGAGAAATCTGGGCGGCTGAGCCCGAAGAATTCGCAGTGTTCGCACGCGTAAACCAAACGGCGTGTCACGACGGCCGCCGAACTTCCAACGGAGGAGAATTGTAATGAAGAAATTGCTTATTGCTCTTGCTGCAGCGACCGCACTTCTGGCGTCGCCAGCTCTGGCGCAGGAAAAGAAATTGAAGATCGGCGCCGCACCCTACGGCCTGAACGCCGAGTTCATGCAGATCTGGTCGGCAGCGCTGAAGCAACATCCCGCGGTCAAGAACGGTGACGTCGACCTGACCATCTTCGACGGCCGCTACGACGCACTTGTTCAGCAGGAACAGGTCAACACCATGATCACGCAGAAGTTCGACGCGATCATCTTCGTGCCGATCGACATTGAAGCCGCAGCGACCGCCGTTCAGGCCGCGCACGACGCCGGCATCCCCGTCGTCGGTTCGAACACACGCGTCAACTCCGATCTCCTGACCTCCTATGTCGGCTCCGACGACACGATCTCCGGCTACATGGAAGCCAAGACCGTGCTCGACAAGATCGGCTGCAAGGGCAATGTCGTTATCCTCGAAGGCCCGATCGGCCAGTCGGCGCAGATCTCGCGCCTCGAAGGCAACAAGAAGGCGCTTGCAGAGTGCCCGAATGTAAAGGTCCTTGAAGACCAGACCGCCAACTGGTCGCGTGCGGAAGCCCAGACGCTGATGGAAAACTGGCTGACCTCGCATCCCGGCCAGATCAACGGCGTTATCGGCCAGAATGACGAGATGGCGCTCGGCGCGATCGAAGCGATCAAGGCAGCCAAGCTCAACGTCAAGGACTTCGCGATTGCCGGCATCGATGGCATCACCGATGCGCTCCACGCAGTCAAGGAAGGTACGATGACCTCCATCCTGCAGGACGCCAGCGCACAGGCCCAGGGAGCCCTCGATCTCGCGATCTTTGCCGCCAAGAAGGGCAACTACAAGCCGGAATCGAAGATCTGGGAACAGTATCCGGCCATGCCGTTCAACGACGGCAAGGACAAGAACTACAATGTTCCGTGGACCCCTGTTACGACCGAGAACGTCGACAAGCTGCTCGAGACCCGCAAGTAAGATCATTGCGGCGGGGCGAACATCTCGCCCCGCTCCCCCAAAGTCAGAGGCTTGAAAAAGATGACCGAGACATCTCCAGACATTGATTTGAACTTCCCGCTGTCGGGCAAGATCGCCCTCGTGACGGGCGGCGGCTCAGGCATCGGCGCAGCCGTTGCAACGGCGTTCGCGTCCAAGGGCGCCAAGGTTGCCGTCCTCGATATCAATGTCGACATGGCGAAGGCAAAGGCTGCCGAGATCGGCGGCGGAGCCGCACCCTTTGTTTGCGATGTCTCCGATCCCACGTCGGTCAACAAGGCCGTCGGTGACGTCGTCGCGCATTTTGGCGGCATCGACATTGCCGTCAACAGCGCCGGCGTCGTCTTCCTGGCACCCGCCGAGGATCTGTCTCTTGATCATTGGGACAAGACGATCAACATCAATCTCAAGGGCACATTCCTGGTTACGCAGGCCGTTGGTCGCGCCATGATCGCGGCCGGCAAGGGCGGTAAGATCGTCAACCTCGCTTCGCAGGCAGGCACCGTCGCCATCGAAGATCATGTTGCCTATTGCGCTTCCAAATTCGGCGTTATCGGCATGTCCAAGACGTTTGCCGCCGAATGGGGCAAGCATGGCATCTGCGTCAATACCATCTCGCCAACGATCGTGCTGACCGAACTCGGCAAGAAAGCCTGGGCCGGCGAAAAGGGTGAGGCAGCCAAGAAGCGCATTCCGAACGGTCGCTTCGCTTTCCCGCAGGAGATCGCAGCCGCTGCTGTTTTCCTCTCCTCGTCCGGTGCGGACATGATCAATGGCGCCGATCTTCTGATCGACGGCGGCTACACAATTCTTTGAGCGCAAGCGCGCGACAATTCTACAGGAGGTACCATGCAGCGGTTCATCAACAATCCGGATGAAGTCGTTGAAGATACTGTAAAAGGCTTCATCAAGGCGCATTCGGACATCGTCCGTCTGGCTGACAATCCGCGCGTCGTCGTCGCCAAGGATGCACCGCATGCCGGAAAGGTCGGTGTGATCACCGGCGGCGGTTCGGGCCATGAGCCGGCCTTCATCGGCTATGCCGGCAAGAACATGCTGGATGCGGTCGCAGTCGGCGAGCTTTTCTCCTCTCCGACGGCCAAGAGCTTTCACGACGCCATTCGCGAAGCCAATGGCGGCCGCGGCGTGATTTGCCTCTATGGCAATTATGCCGGCGACAACATGAATGTGAAGATGGCCATTAAGCTTGCGGCAAAGGATGGCATCGAGGTTGCCACCGTGGTCGCCAACGATGATGTGTGTTCCGCACCGCCGGAAGAGCGCGAAAAGCGCCGTGGTGTCGCCGGTGAGATCTTCATGTGGAAGGTTGGCGGCGCCAAGGCTGCAACCGGGGCCAGTCTCGAAGAAGTCCGCGTCACCGCGCAGAAGGCGATCGACAGCTGCCGCTCTGTCGGCATCGGCCTTGGTCCCTGCACCCTGCCCGCCGTCGGTCATCCGAACTTCCAGATTGAGCCCGGCACGATGGAAGTCGGCATCGGCCATCACGGCGAGCCGGGCGTTCGCGTCGAGCCGTTGAAAACGGCAGCCGAGGTCGCAGACGCAATGTGCCAGATCGTTCTTGACGATCACAATCTGCCTGCCGGCACCGAAGTCGCCGTACTCGTCTCCGGTCTCGGCGCAACGCCGGTCAACGAGCTTTACATCCTGAACGACACGATCGAGACGAAAATCTCCGAGCGGGGCCTGAAGATCCACAAGACCTATGTCGGCAATTATTTCACGTCGCTCGAAATGGTCGGCGCGACGCTGACCGTAATGGCGCTCGACGAGGAGTTGAAGAAGCTTCTCGACGTCGAAGTTCAATGCACCACGTTGCTTTGAGAGGATCCACCAATGCAGACATTCAATAATGCGACGGCCGGCGACATCGTCTTGGCGATGGCCGACCGCATCGTCGAAAACCGGGCCTATCTCAGCGAAATCGACGGCAAGATCGGCGATGGTGATCATGGCGTGAACATGGCCAAAGGCTTCGGCATGGCTGCAGAGCGCCTGAAGGGCAAGAACCAGTCGCTCTCAGCGTCCCTCGACGCACTGGGCACGGTGCTGATGACCGAGATCGGCGGTTCCATGGGTCCACTTTACGGTGTCATGTTTACCGAGATTGCCGAAAAGCTCGAAGGGATCGATGCGATCGACAGCGCCGCTTACAGCCGGGCGCTCCATGCCGGCCTTGAGGGCATTCAATCGATCGGCTCGGCAAAGGTCGGCGACAAGACCCTGCTCGACACGCTGGTTCCGGCAATCGAGGCCTTCGACGCGGCGAATGCGGACGGAAAATCCTTCGCAGAGGCGCTCGATGCCCTGGTGGCGGCCGCGGAGGCCGGCCGCGACTCCACGCTCAATCTGGTGGCAAAGATCGGTCGCGCCAGCCGTCTGGGTGAACGCTCCCTCGGCGTACTGGATGCCGGCGCCACCTCCTGCGCGATCATTCTGAAGGAACTCTCCGAGGGCGCGCGCGCTCGCCTTCAATAAACGGGCTCTCCCAAGGCCGCGCGATCCCGCGATCTTTTGCGGGGTCGCGCACCGCTCGAAGAAGCATTTGCAAACACGCATCATTGCTTCCATGTTCGGGCGGGAAATGGGACATGTGACTCGTCATGACAGGCAAGGCAACTTCGGTCAGCAAAACTGGTGCAGGCAAGACGGGCGCTCCCGATGCGGCCGACGTCATGCCGTTACGCTATGGTGACGACCCCTATGTCTGGGCTTGCTGGCTCTATTACGAAGACGGCAAGACCCAGGGTGAGATCGCCGACATCATGGGTATTTCGCGGGCAACCGTGAACAGCTACCTGGCCGATGCGCGCAGCCGCGGCATCGTCAACATCTCGCTCGAACCATCGCGGTTGAGCTCCCTTTCCATCGCACTGGAATTGAAGCGCCATTTCGGATTGCATGATTGTCTTGTCGTGCCGAGCGATGATGGGACACGCCCCCTGATCGACCGCTTGGGAACGGCAGGCGCGCAGGCAATCGCCAAGCTGCTGAAATCGGGCGATACGCTCGCGGTTGCCTGGGGGCGCACGGTCCTTGCCGTCGGTGAGCAATCAAATGTTCCAAACCTTCAGGATGTGACCGTCGTTCAGGCGACAGGCGGTACACGGGCGCGCTTTGCCTATACGCCGGAGCTTTGTGCCGCCGCCTTTGCCAACGCGACCGACGGCAAGCTCGTCAACATTACCGCTCCCGCCATCGTCTCGACCGCCGAAGTGCGCGACATCCTTCTGGCGGAACCGCTGATCGAAGATGAGTTCGCCGTGCTCTCCAAAGCCAACAAGGCGGTCTTCAGCGTGTCGTCGCTGCGGCCGAATTCGACGATCCACAGCAGCGGCTTCTTCGAATCCGTTTCGCTGCAGGACTATCTCGCCAAGAACGCGGTGGGCGTTGTCGCCGGACGGTTCATCGATGCAAAGGGCCAACCCGTCGCCGGCCCTCTCGATGATCGGACCATCGGCATATCTCTCGACATGCTGAAGTCGATCGGGCTTCGCATCGCTGTTGCCGGCGGCTTCGACAAGGTGCCTGCGATCCTAGCGGCGCTACGCGGCGGCTACATCAACGTGCTGATCACCGATGCCGCCACGGGGCGAGGCATTCTGAACGCCGATGGAGTCACGGCCCTCGACCAGAAGGCCAACCAACGGCCAAGGGTAGACAATAACGTTTCACTGCCAAGCAGTTATCGCACGCACATCAAGAAATTTCTCAACAATCCCGATGACGTGGTCGACGAGATGCTGGATGGCGTCGTCAAGGCCCATGCCTCTCATATCGCGCCGATCAAGGGGTCCAACCGGGCGTTGGTTGCACGCAGTGGCCCGCGCCCCGGCAAGGTCGGCCTCGTCATTGGCGGCGGCACGGGCCATGAACCCGGTTTTCTCGGCTATGTCGGCAAGGGCTTGGCGGACGCCGTTGCCATCGGCAACATCTTCTCGTCGCCGCCCCCCACCCCCATCCTCGAATGCGCCAAGGCAGCCTCCGGCGGGCAAGGGGTGCTCTTCGTCTACGGTAATTATGCCGGCGACGTCATGAACTTCGAAATGGCTGCGGAAATGGCGCAGGAACAGCAGATCGACGTTCGCACGGTGCTGACGACCGACGACATCGCATCATCTCCCATAGAAGACAGGGAGGGGCGTCGCGGCGTCGCCGGCAACTTCTTCATCTTCAAGGTTGCCGGAGCGGCCTGTGACAGGGGTCTGACGCTCGATGCCTGCGAAGCCGCGACGCGCAAGGCCAACGACCGGACCTTCACGATGGGTGTGGCGCTCGAGCCCTGCTCGCTCCCGCAAACCCGGCGCCACAATTTCGAGATCGGCCCCGACGATATCGAATTCGGCATGGGCATTCATGGCGAGCGCGGAGTGACCCGCGAGAAAATGATGAGCGCCGACGAAATCACGGATCGCGTCATGGATCGGATCTTTGCCGAGATGAAGCCTGCCGCCGGTGACCGGGTCGCGGTGCTGATCAATTCCTTCGGCGCGACCCCAATGATGGAGCTATTCATTCTGTTCCGCCGCGTCGAGCAGAGGCTCAGCGCCAAGGATATCAAAATCGACGCAAACTGGGTGGGACACTACTGCACGTCGCTCGACATGGTCGGCGCATCCATATCCATAATGCATCTCGACCCGGAGCTGACCGAGTTGTTGCACCATCCGTGCGACACTTTCGCTCTGAGAGTCGGGTAATCGTATAAGAATAGGCCCGGCAGCGTAGAACTGCTGGGACCGGGAGGAAGACGATGTCGGAAAATGCCGCTCGATGCCTGGGCAACATGTTTCAGCGAATATCCATCGCGATCAATGCCGAGAAAGACCGTCTTTCTGAGCTGGATGGCGCGATCGGCGACGCTGATCATGGAATCACCATGTCTCTCGGATTCATGGCGGTGAACGCAGAACTTGCCAAGCTCGATCCTGCGCAGACGCCGCCGTCCGAGATGTTTGCCGTTGCAGCTTCGGCATTCCTCGATGCCGTTGGAGCATCGACTGGCCCCCTTTATGCAACTGCCTTTCGCCGGGCGTCGCAGGCATTAAAGTCTGATGAATCGCTGTCACCGGCCTGCCAGGCCATGATCATCGACGAAATGCGAGCCGGCATCCAGCAGCGCGGCAAGGGTCAACGAGGCGACAAGACCATGCTGGACGCGTGGATCCCGGCAGCCGAAGCAGCCCTCGATGCCAAGGCACGTTCGCTCGACGCCGCCGGCATGTGGGACGCCATTCTGGAAGCTGCGGAAAACGGTGCGAACTCGACAAGTTCCATGGTCGCCGCCCGCGGCAGAGCGGCCCGCCTTGGGCAAAGATCACTCGGACATATCGATCCTGGCGCCGCATCGGCGGTGACTATTCTGCGCGCAATGCGCGATACCTTTACCGAAGACCGCACTCGAACTCGATCCTGATGAAGCCGAGATTCGCGGGTGGTTCTAGCAGCAGGCGACCGCAGCCAAGGCGGGCCTACGACGCGAAGTCCTCCATTTATGCGCGATGTCGAAGATAGACATGTTCCCGGTACGATAGTATCAATCTCACCTCGTTGATTTACCCGCCCCCTAGGTTCAATCAAAAAGGCAGTCAATTCATGCATACAAGAATAGGCTTTGCTTTCTCGCTTGCGCTTCTTTCGGCCTCACCGGCTCTGGCTGATGCCTGCGCGAGCCACTACGAGAGCGACGGTGTCCCATTGGTCACCGGCATCACCTACAAGACATGGGTGGCCTTTCCATCGGTCACTCCGAACGCCGCCTTTGACAAGATCCACCGCGCCATCCTCGCCGATGGCTTTCTGGAGGTGAAGGCAGAGAAAAACCTTGGCACCCTGACGGCTCAGCAGGAAACGAGCGGCTCCGGTCGACCACAGACCCTGCGCGCCGTTGTCCGCAAAAGCGGCAAGGGTAGCCGTGTCGATGTTCTCTTCATTGTCCAGCCGGGGCAAGTCGCTCCGAACATGAGCAAGAATCTCTGCCGCATTGCAAACGCAGCAGGCGAATGAGCCGCGCCGATAGCGATCGCAGACGCGAATGCCGGGGATCGCTATGCACGACTGCATCCAATGAGATGTGGCGCCGCCCATTGGCCGCGCCACATTTTGGATCGGCAACCGCTACCCGGTGCAGCGCGCCCCGTGTGCGCAAATACTGATCATCTTCGCTGCAACAGGGTGTCGCGGTCATTGTCGATCGACGAGCCCGTACTTCCCCAGCCACAACGTAACCGCGCTTCGGTCGCTATGCAGTCGAGCAGTTATAGCGGCCATCCAACGTCAGCTACGGCATGCCGCCCGGAAGCATGGGACGGCGCTATCAGCGCAAATCGGCCCGCGGGATGGATTGCGAAGCAGCATTGGCGATCGGCGCTAGGTCGGCGAGCAAGGCGAACTCTTTCGCGCGCTTCTGCCTGCGCGCGGCATCCTGCAGCAGGTTTGCCATGCCGGTCACAGAGATATGATCGGCGCGCATGATCTGCCGGATAAGCGGATCTTTGAGAACTTCGGTGATCGTCAGGTCCCTATGGGTCATCTTTATCTCCTGTTCGATAAGACACAAGATAAACGGCTTTATTTGCAGCGCGATGTCAGAAGCCGGACAAAAACAAGGCAGTTCGTTCGATTTTGTTACAGAATAATTGCAAAACCGCTCGCCGACATATTCACAAATCACAATACGACCCTAGTTGTCGACTAACGAAGGCGTGTTCCGTCGTGATCAGCCTAAGTGGGAGGTTCAGTCGTTCCGGGAGGATGCAATATATTTGCAATAGTTCGGAACACAATTTCGCGACTTTTGTGTTTATTGTCATCTGACGCCTGAACTTCGAAGATTAAACTTTTATCAGCGATCGGCCCGCGTCATGTACTCAGACCAAACTACAGAAGATGAGCGCCTCATCTACCATGCAGATCTCCTCAGCCAACTCTCAAACCCAAAACGCCTTGAAGTTTGTATTTATCTCTCCGGCCACGAAGAAGACGTCAATAGTCTCGCCAAGAAGCTTGGAATATCGCAGTCGGCGCTCAGCCAGCATCTGACACGGCTTTATCACTCGGGAATAGTCAAAGTGCGCCGTCAGGCACAGTTCAGATACTATACCTGCGATCATCCGGGGGTACTGCGGATCCTGCAGACCTTGTCGGAGGTCTTCGATCCCAACGCCGAGCGGTCAGCATCGAAGCAAGCGGAAAAGGATACTCATGACGAGCCTTGAGTTGCCTCACACCAACCTGTGAGCCGACGCCGGGCGCTGCAAACCTGCTGCGTCAACTGACACCGGCGAACTTCCCGGAGATGGTGAGATCCGGATGATAGCCAGACGGCTTGTCGCCGACCGTCTGTCCGCCGGTCATCGAGCCCTGAATCTCCGGCCCAAAGAAGGAATAGGGGAAGACCGATTGCAAGGTGCTCACCTCGTTGAGCCTTTGACGTAGTTCCGACGGGATCACAAAATCCAGGGCGCCGAGATTGTCCTTCAATTGCTCGAGCTTGGTTGCTCCGACAATGATCGAGGCGATGCCTGGCTGTGTCATCGCCCAATTGATCGCCACCTGCGCCATGCTGCGTCCAAGCTCGGTCGAAACCTTTTCCAACTCCGCGACGATCGCCCAATTGCGCTCGGTAAATTTCTGGAAGCCGGGGTTGGTCGTGCCGCGGACCGTCTCAAGCCGGCCGTCTACCTGCCGCATCTCGCCTGAGCGATATTTTCCGCTCAGAAGGCCGCTCGCCAATGGGCTCCACGCCATGATGCCGGCGCCATACCGCGTCCCGAATGAAACGAACTCGTTTTCGATGTGGCGCTCAGCGAGCGAATATTCGAGCTGAAGTGCCGATATCGGTTCATAGCCGCGATATTCCGCAACCGCTTGAGCGCGACTGGCATACCAGGCAGGGACATCGGACAGGCCGACATGCAGCACTTTTCCCGACCGGACGAGATCGTCGAATGTCCGCATTACCTCTTCGGGTGGAGTAAGGCGGTCCCAGCAATGCAACAGATAGAGATCGATATGATCGGTGTTGAGGCGCTTCAATGACCCCTCGACGGCACGCAACATGTTCTTGCGGCCGTTTCCCGCAGCGTTCGGTGATTGAGCGGTAAGGTTCATGGTGAACTTTGTCGTGATGACCGCATCATCCCGCACTCCCCGTTCGGCGATGAATTCGCCGAGCCATGCTTCCGACGTGCCGCCCGTATAGGCGTCGGCCGTATCGAAGAAATTGCCGCCGGCATCAACATAGGCATTGAATATGGCGCGTGCGGCCTCCTTGTCTGCGCCCCAGCCCCATTCGGTGCCGAATGTCATCGTGCCGAGAGCGAGCCGGGTTACTTTCAGCCCGCTATTGCCGAGGGTGTAGAAATTCATGCTCATGAGCGCTCTCCTTTTTGAAATCTCCGGCTTGATGAGATCGTCGTGACGCCGGCTAATTCGATAGGCACAGGTTCGCCGACTTTGATCATGTTTATAAGATCATTTAATTCGCATGCATTATGCGATACTGCTCAGCAATGGACCGAGATCTGCTCACACATCTGCCCATCATCGTCGCTGTTGCACGCCGCGGCGGCTTCGCGGCCGCCGCCAACGAGCTCGGGATGAGCGCCTCGGCCGTTAGTCACGCTGTCAGACTGGTCGAAGAGCGGCTCGGCCAGCCGCTGTTTGCGCGCACGACCCGCAGCGTCGCGTTGACAGAAGCCGGTAGAAGCCTGATTGCCACCATCGCGCCGGCCCTGCAGGACATTCATGAGCGAATGGAGCGCATAAGAGCCATAAAGGGGAGAGCAAGCGGGTTGCTGCGGATCAATGCGGCCCGCGTGTGCCTGCCGCTTGCCGTGACGCGCGTCATTGCGGCCATGGGAGAGCGTTACCCGGAAGTCGAAGTCGAAATCTTTTCCGACGAAAGGCTGACCGATATCGTGTCAGAAGGTTTCGACGCAGGCATTCGCATCGGCGAGATGATCGCTCAGGACATGGTGACGGTTCGCCTCACCCCGCCCTTCCCTTCGGTCGTGGTCGCCTCGCCGGACTATATCGGTCGGTTCGGCCGCCCCATGACGCTTGGCGATCTCTCGCGCCACAACTGCATCGGCTATCGGCTTATCCGCTCGGGAGGACTCTATGAGTGGGAATTCGTCGAGGACGGTAGAGATGTCGCCGTCGCCGTGCAAGGCCGGGCGATCGTTACCGAATCCCATTCTGCAATCGAGCTCGCCCTGGCAGGCGTCGGGCTAGCCTACGTGTTTGAACCACTGGTGCGCTCGGATATTGCTGCCGGAAGGCTGATCCAGGTTCTAGTCGAACATGCGGTGATGGAAGCCGGTCTCTTTCTTTATTTTCCGCGCCGCGCCGAATTGGCGCCGAAGCTCAGGGCCTTCATCGACACGGTCCGCCAGGTCGGCCGTGAATAAAAATCAAGCGATGCCCTTTATATCTCCCGTGAAGCACACCCCTGAGACCTGTACCCTGAGCATCGGACCACCGCACAGCCCCTGCGGTTCCTGGGCTCTGGAATTGGCCCGCACCGCATCACTTGGCAAATGTCGCAAAGACGAAGGCCATAACAGATCACATCCCTCCCAAAACCTATGCCGGGGTTAATAAAGTTAAATGCGCTCTCGTCGATAAAGGCTCAAGAAAGGCTCTGCCGTGTTGGAGTCTTCGATCATGAGCACCATGCCACGCTTCTCTCCTGTGCGCGTTGTTCGCCACAGCACCGGCGAAATCAAAACCGTCGGAAATGCCGATGACGCCTGGAAGACGCTTCTGGATGACTGGCCGGCGGACGAAGGCAATTGCTTCATGTCCGCACTCCTGATCTGCATGGACGTCCAACGCGGTGAGCGATCTCCCGAAGAGGCGCGGCTCGCCTTCATAGCTGCGGCAGTCGAAGCAGGCGTCCCCCTGTTATCGTGAGGAAATCGCTGCCGCCAAAATTCTCCTCCGCATCATTGCACGGAACGGCGGCCTCGACCGAAACCGGCTCGCCACCCGCGATGAATCGGCCTATGAGACGGGTGATTAGCGTCCTCAAGTTCGAAAGTTTCCGATGATGGAAAGAAAATGGAGCAAGGCGGTCACGATCGCCCTTGAAAGCCCAGAGGAATGGATGGTCATCGATACCACCCAGGCAGCATCCTGGGCCCTGATCGAAGACTGGCCCCTCGACGAAGCGCCCGCGCTAGACCGAGCCTTGCTCGTGTTCGCCGACGTGATCTCCGGAAAGCGCACGCCTGAAGATGCCCGGCGCGCGTTCATTGCAGCGGTGAAGGAAGCTGAAATACCAATGAAGGACGAGTGAGGCTGCCCTCGGCCGGATTTGAATTCGCTCCTCGTCGGCTGCTTGACGGGCACCCGGTGATGGGAAGTGTCGTTTCCACGCAAACGTCGGGGAACGAAGCGGATGTGCGAGCCTCGAAAGATCAAACTCATAGAGATCACAGCCCGCCTCGGCGTCACTCCACGGCCTTGTGTTCAAGATGCGTCCTGGTTGTCTGGTTTCGGCCATAGAGAGATAATGCTTGCCGCAGCCAGTGAATGCTCGACATTCAGCCGATCAGCCGCGGTGTGCGAATGACCTTCAGGAACAGTGCATTCATCGCGTCGGTAATACCCTGCGTCGGACTGACTTCAAAATAGAGGCCTGGCGACGCACAGTTTTGCAGGTCGGTGCCAATCTGCGATTGGAACGGCGCAATCCAGGTGTTGTACCAGGCGTTCTGCGGCAATGGCAGATAGGTGGTGTAGAGAATGGCGATTTTGACGTTCTGGTTCTTGAGCGGCTGGCAGAAAGACGTATCTAGCGGCTCCTGGCAGCGGCCGCCGGTGGTCGGCTTAGTGCATGTTGTCGGCTTGTAACTGTCACCGACGCCATCGGTCACGAAGAACAGCACCTTCGCCCGGTCGGAACTGGTCGTCCCGCCGCCACCCGTACCGATGATCGGCTTGATCTGGGTAAGCATGGTGTCGAAGCTTGTCGTCTGGTCGTTGTTGTAGCCCGCATATGGAATGGTCATCAGGTCGACCGCGCTGGTCGTGCTCTTGACCTGCGTCATGTCAGACGAAAGCGCAGAGACGTTGGTCAGACCAGCGGTCTCGGCCTTGCTTCCAAAGGTGTAGACCGCCATGCGATATTGATCGGGGGTCGTTCGGTTGGTCGTTGCCGTGTCGGTCAATGACTGCGTTGCCTGGCGCACCACGTCAATGCGCATCTGTACTTTGAGGCTCTTCGCGAGATTGTAGTAATTGTTCGTCGTATCGAGATTATGGCAGGCGAATGCACATGTATCGGTTGTCTTGGCTTGCATCGTCTTGATGTCGTCCGCTGTCGCCCCGACACCCATCGACGGCGTATTGTCGAGCAGCATGTAGAAGTCGATGAAACTCGCCGTCTGATATTGTGCGGAAGCAACTCCGCTGATCGGGATCGTGGTCTGGCCAAGTAACTGCATCAAAGTCGTCGGCACGGTGGCGGAAAAACTGACTTGCGCGGACAGGATATTCGAAGCTCTCGTCACCACGATGTTCACGTTGACCGGCACGTTCTGCAGGTCGCTCGACGCTTGGCCGTAAAAGAGTTTATTGGCGTCACTCTGACCGATGGTGACCGTGCCGTCACTGGTCATGGCCATAGCCGCTGCAACCGCCGGCGAGGACGTTGCGACGGCGCCGACCGCCGCCGCATCGGCTGCATTGTAGAGTTCGTTTCGGACCACAAGCGCATTGGTGATATCGATGGCGAGGCCGGCTGCGCCGACCAGCGGGATCGCCAGCAGCGCCGTCATCATCCCGAAATTGCCCGACCTGTTGGCGATCAATTTTCGATATTGCTTATATACACTACGAAAGGATTCAGCGCCGACTTTCAATATCTTCACGAACAAACTCTCTATGGTAGAAGTTATACGAACAAATACCGCATAAGTCGAAAGCAACAGTACTTTCAAATATACTTAAGAATAGTATCGGCCATAAACATTGAAATTCAGATAATGGAAGAGAATCTATTTTAGATGTTTTGAATTTAGAGAAAATTTACCGAGAGGCAAAATTATACTTTGGTATAGTCAAAAATATTTGGACCAAGGAAAAAGGCTCGAAAATTGATATCTAATTTATTCTAACGATTGACATTTTTGCCGCGGCACCCCTGGCGGAGTGGCTCGAAACTCATGTGAATTGAGGCCTTTTCCGGCAATTTGAACAGGTCATATTTACCCGATTTTTAGTGTTTAGCCTGAAAGCGTCGTCCACCTACTTCAGTTGTGGCGGGTGCAATATCAAACCTCCGCCATTCCAGTGACCAGATTCGGGATTTTCTGAGTGCGCGTCCTTTCATGCATCGTCACAGCACATAATCTGTGGCTCGTTTTTCTTGCGGCGTTTGTTTGTGTCAGCGGCGGATGGATAACGCTCAACCTTCTGCGACGGGCAGAAAAGACGCACGGACTTCAGCGCGGCGGATGGATCTTTCTGACCGGAGTGGCTGCGGGCGCCTCCATATGGTGCACCCATTTTATCGCCATGCTGGCCTATGAGGTTGGCGCACCGGTGGCCTTCGATCCGATCCTGACCATGGCGTCGTTTCTGTTGGCCGTCGCCGGCTGCTCCGGCGGCTTTTCGATCGCATTGTCACGCACCGCGAAGGTTGCGCCGGAACTGGGCGGCGTGGTCGTCGGGCTCGCCATTACCATCATGCATTACACCGGCATGATGGCCTATCATGTCGACGGCATCGTCGATTGGGACAGGACGTATGTCTTTGCCTCCGTCGTGCTCTCGGTGACATTCGCCGTACTGGCGCTCAATCAGGCCATTCGCCGCCCCTGGCGCTTCGCGCCTCTCGCCGCACTCGGCTTTTTCGTGCTTGCGGTCGTCTTGCTGCATTTCACGGCAATGACCGCCGTCTCTGTCACGCCGCTTGCAACAGGCGCCGGCATCATCGATTCCTACGCACTGCAAGCCATGGCTGTCGCGGTCGCAGGTGGTGGGCTGCTCGTCATCGGCACCGGCGTCGCAAGCTACATGATCGACGAACGCGCCTCGCGCGAATCCATCCAGAAGCTCCAGCACATGGCGCTGAACGACATCCTCACGGGCATGCCCAATCGCGGCAGCTTCAGCGACTATCTCAGCGGAGCGCTGGAACATGCCAAGGAAGACGGTGCAAAGCTCGCCGTGATCGGCATTGACCTTGATCGCTTCAAGGAGATCAACGACCTGCGCGGCCATAAAGCCGGCGATCAGGCGCTGAAGGCAATCGGACGCCGTCTGCTGCGCCTCATCAAGGACGGCGAATTCGTCGCCCGCGTCGGCGGCGACGAATTCGCGGCTGCCAAACGCTTCGAGCAGCAGAGCGAGCTTCTGGATTTCGTAGCGCGTCTGGAGAAAACCCTGTTCGAGCCCATCCGCATCGATGATTTCGAAACGGTGACCGGCGCAAGCATCGGCGTTGCCGTCTATCCCGACGATGGCACCGACCAGGAACGCCTGATCAGCAATGCCGATCTGGCGATGTATCGCGCCAAGGCCGATGTCGGCCGCGCTGTGTGTTTCTACGAATCCAAAATGGATGAGGCAGCCCGCGCGCGCCACACGCTGGCACAGGACCTGCGCAGGGCCGTCGAGCTCGATCAGCTCGACCTGCACTATCAGGTGCAGACCTCGGTTCAGACAGGTGAGATTTGCGGCTACGAAGTCCTGCTGCGCTGGAGCCACCCCGAGCGGGGTGCGGTTCCGCCGTCGGAGTTCATCCCGATCGCCGAGGAGAGCGGCACGATCCTCGTTATCGGCGAGTGGGTCTTGCGCAACGCCTGCAGACAGGCTGCTGGCTGGAGCAAGCCATACAAGATCGCCGTCAATCTCTCACCCGTGCAATTCGCCCATGCGGATCTCGCCAAGCTCATTCAATCGATCCTGGTGGAAACCGGCCTTTCGCCGTCGAGGCTTGAATTGGAAATCACCGAGTCGACGATCATCGCGGACAAGACCCGCACGCTGCATGTATTGCGACAGATCAGGGCTCTTGGCGTCACCATCGCCATCGACGATTTCGGCACGGGCTATTCATCGCTGGACACACTGCGCTCCTTCCCCTTCGACAAGATCAAGCTCGATCGATCCTTCATGAATGAAGTCGACAACAGCATTCAGGCAAAGGCGATCGTCCGCGCCGTGCTGACGCTTGGCAAGAGCCTCGACATTCCGGTTCTGGCTGAGGGTGTCGAAACCAACCATCAGCTGGAAATTCTCCGCGTGGAAGGCTGCGACGAGGCACAGGGCTTCTTCCTTGGGCGTCCCAAGCCCGTCGGACAGATCTTCCAGATGGAACAGACGGCGGAGAAAGAGCTTGCATCTCCCTTCTCGGGCCGCGTGCCGCCGCAGCGCATGCGCCGCCGCTGAGGCGCCCAACTGTACTGCATCGGCGAAGCCGCAGCGCTCCGCCGATGCAGATGCAGATGCAGATGCCGATACAGATGCACTGTGACGATTGCATTCAGCGCGTCAAACCAGACGGTCGGAAACCGCGCCAACCCACTCCCTTGCAAGTTCTATCGTCACTGCTGAGCGAATATCGGCGGCGTGGGTGGCGACCAGAAGTTCGTATCGACCGGCGGCGGCGCGAAATGCCTTTGCCTCCACGTCGAAGTAGCTCAGATGGCGCAGGTGCACGACGAGCGAAGCCCTTCCCGTCTCGCCCTTGGCCAATTGGAGCTTGGCGAAAGCGCGAAGTTCCTTGTCCGGTCTGTCGACCGTCGGAGTGAGCGCCCGCACATAGAGCTGCACGAGCTCCGATCCCCGTCTATCGCCGATATTGGTGATATCGACGGTGACGGTGATGCCGTCGGGACCCATTTGCGTATCAGATACCTGCGCCTTGCCCCAGGAAAAATGCGTGTAACCGAGGCCGAAACCGAAGGGGAAAAGCGGCTCCACACCTTGCCTGTCATGATGTCGGTAACCGACGAAAACGCCTTCAGCATAGCGAACATGGCCATCCTTGCCGGGATAGACGGCCTCGTCACCGATCATTGCGGAATTGTCCGACAATTGCCTGGGAAAAGTCTGCGGCAGGCGACCGCCCGGCTCGACATCGCCGAACAGAACGTCGGCAACCGCATGGCCGAGCTCCTGGCCCGGATACCACATCTGCAGGACCGCCCTGACCTTGCCGAGCCACGGCATCTCGACCGGGCCGCCCGTCTGCAGGATGACGACGGTATTGGCGTTCACCGCCGCCACCCGCTCTATAAGCTCCTCCTGTCGTCCCGGCAGCCGCATATCGGGCAGATCAAGCCCTTCCGTATCCCACTGACCGTCGCGGCCGACGAACAACAACGCGACATCCGCATTGCGCGCGGTCTCGACCGCCTCCGCCATATCCGGCTCGCCCAGCGGCTTTTCAACGCCAAAGCGCACGGCCGTCAGGTTGATACCTTCCTCCGTCGTCGCCGAAGAGCAATATTCGACCACGACCTGGTATCTCCGGCCAGCCTCAAGATGGATACCCTGTCTCTGTTCGACATTGGCGGTGCCGAAATAATTGTCGCCGCGGGCCCAGCCGTCAAAGCCATTCACCACCAGTTCGCCATCGACATAGAGCTTGGCAAGACCGGCATTGGTCATGCCGAATACATGCTCGCCGCTTTCCGCAGGTGAGTAAGAGGTGGTCATGCGTGCGGAGAAATCTGCCGGATCAAGCTCCGTTGACGGCAAGTCGAACCAGAAAAACTCGCCGACAAGGGCCGGCTCGGCCGTGACGGGCAGGCCGGACAGGCTACGCCCCTTGAAATATTCGACCCTGATGTCGCCTGAAAAGACGTTGATCAGCCTGTTGTTGCGGCAGCCGACCGCATAGCGGATGCTATTGGCGTTCGACAGCGCCTCGCGGATCCCTTCGAGTGGGCTGATGCGGTAATGTGCGGCAATCTGGGCGCTGCCACCACCCATGACGCGCGCCTCGGCGGCATTCGGTCCGAGCACGGCCACATGTCCGAGGCTGCTCTTCCCAAGCGGCAAGATGCCGTCATTCTTCAAAAGCACGGCACCTTCCGACCCCAGCTGCCGGATCAGCGCCCGATCCTCGGGCAGGTCCAGCGCATGTTCGCTAAGGTCAGGGGCTGACTCAAACGCGCCCACGCGCTCCAGCAATCGCAAAATCCGACCGGCCGCCGCGCGCACGATCTCCGGCTTGACTTCACCGTTGCGCACGGCCGCAACCAGCTTCTCACCACGATCCCGCGCAGGCCCCGGCATTTCCAGATCGAGCCCAGCATTGACGGATGCTGCGGTCGAATGCGAGCCGAACCAGTCGGACATGACGATCCCGTCGAAACCCCACTCGTCACGCAGGACTTCGGTCAACAGCCACGGATGTTCGCTCGTATAAATGCCGTTCAGCCTGTTATAGGAAGACATGACGGCCATGACGCCGGCTCCTTTGACGGCCTTTTCGAATGGCAGCAGATAGATTTCGCGAAGTGCGCGCTCATCTATATCCGAGGACATGGTCTGCCGCTCGATCTCGGATTCATTGCCGACGAAATGCTTGATCGTCGCAGCGATACCCTGGCCCTGCACGCCCTGGATATAGGCAACAGCAAGCTCGGCCGTCAGCATAGGATCTTCGGAATAGCACTCGAAATTGCGCCCGTTCAGGCCGGAGCGGTGGATATTGACCGTCGGTGCCAGCAAGACCTGCGCGCCCTTGCTCTTGGCCTGGCCGGCAATGGCCACCCCCATGCGTTCGACCAGAGCCGGGTTCCAGGTCGCGCCAAGCGCAATGGCAACCGGGAAGCAGGCGGCGTTGACGCCAGCCACCAGCGAGCCCGCACCCCGCGCGCCATTGGGTCCATCCGTTACCTTGATCTTCGAAATGCCAAGCCGCTCGATCGCCACCGTGGTCCAGAAATCTGCGCCGGATAGCAGCGACACCTGCTCCTCAAGCGTCATCCTGTCGAGAAGATCGTCGATCATGGGGCCTCCCTTTCGTGTTTTCGGCTCGCTCCCCGCATCCCACCTCAAGGAGATCCGCATTTGAAGTAACCAAATCATAAACGCGTTTAGGGCCGTCAAGCAATCGCCATATGTCGATGAAATCTCATATGTTTTTAGCGCTGGCACCGTAACCGGTCGAATAGATGGGCCCATTTTCGGCAAGGTGGAATGGCCGATGTGGCGCTAAGATCCATGCGGGTCGCCGCGAAAGCTCGACTTCGCTAAAATGCGAATAATCTTCTTCCGAATAAATTTGAGCGCATCGGATTTCATGATCGCAACTCATGGAGCCGAGTATGCGTTCATTCTTCATCGCTGCAAGCTTTATCCTCGTTGCCGGCCTATCGTTTTCGACGGCTACCACCGCAAAGCCGGTGACCAGCGCCGCTGAGGCGCCAGTCCACCAATTCGCCCGCGTGGTCACGGAGGCGAGTGCTCCGGTCGGCTGGGCTGGCTTTTGCTCCGCGCAGCCGGCCGAATGCATCGAGGCCGAAAAGAGCGACGAATTCATCACGCTCGACAAGGAGCGCTGGGCGCAGTTGCAGCAGATCAACAATCTCGTCAATCACGAGATCCAGGGCGTCGGCGACAACGATCACTACGGCATCTACAAGCTCGGCATCATCAACTGGTGGACTTATCCCGACGATGGTGCTGGCAATTGCAACGACTATGTTCTGCTGAAGAAAAAGCTGCTCGTGGAAGCCGGATGGTCCCGTTCAGCGCTCCTGCTGACTGTCGTGCTCGACAAGAACAACGAGGGCCATCTCGTGCTGATGGCCCGCACCAACGATGGCGACCTCGTTCTCGACAACCTCACCGACTCGGTCAAGACCTGGGAAGGTACGGGCTACACCTTCATCAAGCGCCAGTCCGCCGACAACCCGAACGATTGGGTTCGCCTCGAATCCGGCCGCACGCCTGAACAGCTCGCGATGATCAGCAAGGCATTGGCCAGTCATTCACAGTGATTGGCTGACCAGTAGGTATCCACGAGACCTTTGCCATCCTGATCAAGAATGGCGAAATTACCCGGTATGATCACAAAGAAGCGCTCGCCATCCCCTCCGCCTGAAGGGGTTTCGATCCGACCGCAAACGACAAAGCCCGGCATTCGCTCGCTGGGCTTCGCAGTCAGTATATGAACGGCTGATGGCGACACATCGATCCGCCGCACAACGGCTGCCTTGGCGAGGGCCGGAACGTCAGCCAGCGTCGGTAAGGCTTCGCCTGGCGCAGCTGCCAGCAGGATGCTCCCTGCCACAACGAGATGCTTCAATACGATCCCCTCGAAAACCATGGCCCCTCGAAAATCAGGGCGGCAAGTCCGAAACTCGCCTTGGCGGTATTGTCATCCACGATTGCAGCCAGAGGCTGCCTGACGGAAAGTTTATTGTGATTCGCCGGGCAGAAGAAGCGCTCGCCCTTGCCTTTGCAGGCTGATCGACTATGAAGATCATCCCCGTGCCGGGGAAAATTTTTGAAAGTCAACTTGCGAATGCTTACAAGCCTGTCGAGAATTCCGGCACTCAGTCTTCTTGTCGTCCTCACGCTGACCAGCGCCTGCCTTGGTCACGAGTTGGTGCGCGTGCCACCCGGCAATCGCAACAGCACGCAGCCTCCGGTCCCAAACACATCGGCATTGCGGGCCAAGGCCTTCAACACGACTTACGACGAAAAATACCAGAAGATCGTCGGCGTTCTTCGCGAAGACAAGGATCTGATGGCATCGATCAAGAAGGCCGCCCAAGCCTATAGGATCGACCCCATCCATATCGTCGGCGCGCTTGTCGGCGAACACACCTACAACATCACGATCGTCAACAGGGTGAAGTCCTACTACGTCAAGGCGCTTGCCTATTCTCAGGCGGACTTCAAGTTCAGCTACAAGGACGTCAACGTCCAGTCATTCGTCAAGAAGCCGGAATTTGCCCATTGTGACGCCTTCACCGGCAGTGCCGAACTATGGGAATGCCGCGACGAGACCTGGGACAAGAGCTTTCGTGGCAAGGTGGTCGATGGCGTCACCTATGAAAACATGACGTTCCAGCGCGCCTTCTTCCAGCCCTTCTTTGCCGGACAAACCTTCGGCCTCGGCCAGATCAGCCCGCTCACGGCTCTTGAGGTCACCGATCTGGTGCATGCGACCAGCGGGCTGTCGAAGCTGTCGGCCGATGATCCGCAGGCGATCTATCGCGACATCATGGATCCGGATCGCAGCGTGATCTATATCGCCGCCATCGTCCGGGACGCCATGGACGTCTACCGCGCCCAGGGCTTCGACATCAGTGAGAATCCGGGCCTGACGGCCACGCTCTACAATGTCGGGCAACCGCGGCGACGGGCAATTGCGCTGCGGCAGGCCGCAGATGCCGCCGGCGGCAAGAAGCTGCCGGAAGAAAATTATTATGGCTGGCTGGTGAATGACAGGTTGCCGGAATTACGCGGCTTGCTCGGAGAGAAATAATCCGCACTTTGCCTGCGGCCATCGGCGGGTAAATGGTGTCGCCTTCTTCAGGCCACCATGCCGATGAGACCGCCTGCGATCTTGCCCTCGACCCAGCTTCGCTCATTCTGCCAGTCGTGACGCTTCCAGCCCTGCCAACCGAAGCCGCACAAGCTTATCTGCCACTCGGAGGCCGGGAAGTTGGCCAGAGCATAGCGGATGCCGAGGAATCCGGTGCTGGGAAAGACGTTGCGCATCCGGCTTGTCGCAATGCCGAGTTCGGCACAGCCGTCGGCGTAGAATTGCGGCGGCATGATGCGGATCTCTTTGCCGGCATGCCCCATGAGTTCGATCGCTTGCGTCGTCCAATCGGCCCTGCGGCCTCTCAAACGCTGAAAGATGTTGGGCCGGGGATGGTATTTGCGGATCACCTCCGGGTGATAGGCGAGCATCAGGACCTTCGCTGATTTCAGCGCCGCATTCTCCAGAAACGCAGGATCGGCCATCCGCCGATGCAAGGCCTTGCTCGATGCAGCCAGCATCAGCACATCCGTCCGCGAGCCGCTCTTGTCATCCGCAAGGTTCGGCTCGTTGAAACGCATGACAAAGTCAGCGTTGTCGATGGCCTCGGAGAGATCGTGCTCCAAGCTTCCATTGCCGACGATAAAAGCAGTCTTGCGCGCCAATTGCGGTTGTCCAGTAAATTCCGGCGCCGAACTATCAGCGCCTTCTGACAATACGCTGAACTGATGGGGAGCGGAACCCTGGTCTGGCTTCCTCTCGCGACGGGGGGCCGGTTTTGAGAGGTGGTTGGTCCGCCCCTTCACACTTCGGCGGGGGTTGGGAGCAACATTGCCCACCCAAATGCGCATCGATTAAGGCCGTAATGTTACAAAACGTAAACGAGCCCCAACCGGTGTCATCTCGCCCGGAGGTTGGCTGAACATCGCAGGTTCCGGGACCAACGCCGCCTGCCTATCTCGCCAATATGCCGCGACGATCACGGCATTCTAAAGGCGAGCATGCCCCGCCGGCCCTCGTTCTCTGCCAATTCCTGCGATCGTCGGCTTGCTGCTAAAATCAGCTGTGGATTGAGCGTGGTTGCAAGCATCACACGCAGGCGACCAGGCACCTGGGAGCCCGTCACGACGCTTACCGAGACCGATTCGGGTCTTTCCGAGCGCTTTGGCGGAGCCCATACCGCTCGGATTTCGAGCCATTGTCATAAGGTCTACACCTTGCGCGTATTAATGATCGAAGCCTCGTTGCCGCTTCAGGTCGACGAGTCGACACAAGAATTTCTTGTGTTTCATATCCGCCAGAAAATCCCCGCCGAAGAAAGTCTTCCCATGTCCGGCTTGACCGCTGCCGCTATCTCCAATTCGTCCCGCTCTTCCGAAATCTACGATCTCATGTCGCGCACCAACGGGGCGATCATTACAATCGCTCACCGCGCGTTGTGGTCGGCAGCGCCGGAAAATTCGCTTGCGGCAATCCGAGCAGCTGCCGAGCTTGGCGTCGAATTCGTCGAGATCGATACGCAGGCAACCGCCGACGGGCATCTGGTCGTCATCCATGACAGGACGCTCGACCGGACGACGTCCGGCAACGGCATAGTCGGAGCAAGCAGCTTCCAAGCCGTTCGCAGTACGCATCTCCGCGTGGCTGCCGGCGGAGATGCCGCAGCACTCACCGACGAACGAGTGCCGACCCTGGAGGAGGCGCTTGAGGAAGCCCGCGGGCGGGTCTTCGTCAACATCGACACGAAGTTTCCGCATGAGCTGCCGCTGGTGATCGCGACCGTCCGACGGCTAGGGGCGGAAGATTGTGTGATCATCAAGTCCGACGTGCTACCCGAGAGCCGCGACTTTCCCGTGGTCAGCGCGGACTGGTTTGGCTCCATTCCGCACATGCCGATGTTTCCTGTCAGGCCGGGAAAATTTGCCGCGGACCTGAAGCTGATCGAGGCGCTGCGCGCACCGATGGTCGAGGTCAAGTTTACCGATGTTGCCGAACTTGCCGCCGGGAGAGAAGAGTTGGAGCGCCAAAACATCCGCTTGTGGATCAATACGCTCGACGTTTCCCACAATCTCGATTTCAACGACAGCCGAGCCCTCAAGGATCCCGAGGGCGTCTGGGGCGCACTCATCGAAGCAGGAGTCGGTGCCATCCAGACCGACACCAATGTCGAGTTCAAGCGGTGGCTTTCGAGCCGCAAGCCCGTATAACCCCCGCCCCTCTTTCCTGACGCCAAAAACAGACAAGCCCGGTCGATCGCAACGATCGCCGGGCTTGCTGCGTCTTGGGAGACTTGTCTTAGCGAAGGTTGTACTTCGCGTCGACTTCGTTGATGGCGTTGACGTTGCCGGCCGAACGGCCCTTCTCATCGAAAGTTTGCGCCAGGAAGGCATCGGCGATGGCCTTGGCAAGCTCCGTGCCGATGACGCGCGCGCCCATGGTAATGATCTGGGCGTTGTTCGACAGCGCAGCGCGCTCCGCCGAATAGGTGTCATGGGTCAGAGCCGCACGAATGCCCGGCACCTTGTTGGCGGAGATGCAGACGCCGATACCGGTGCCGCAGACGAGGATAGCCTTGTCATAGGTGCCGTCGATGACGCCGGAAGCGACCCGATCGGCAAGGTTGGCATAGAACGCATCCGGGCCTTCCTGGGTGCGCGAGACTTCGCTCACGTCGAAGCGGTCCTTCAGATGGTCGGCGAGAACCTTGGCGAGGCCTTCGCCGGCGCTGTCTCCAGCAATAGCAAGTTTCATGATGATCTCCTTCAGAGTTTAGCGGCACACTTGGCGAGGATGTCGAGATAGCCCTCGACGTTCCAGGCGGAGCGCCCGATGAAAAGCCCGTCCACGTTCGGGCAGGAAATGAGCTCCTCGCAGTTTTGCGGATTGACCGATCCGCCGTAGAGGCATGGAATCTTTCGGCCAAGCACCTCTTGCGCGACTGCGATGATTTCCGCCTGGCGTGCATCGGCATAGGACGGCTCGGCCGGGATCCCCTTTTCGCCGATCGCCCAGACCGGTTCATAGGCAAGCAGAATTTCCGCCTGCTTCTGCTGTTCGGAAAGCTTCGAGAGCGCGCCGACCACCTGTTCGCTCAGGATCTCCGTCGCACGGCCGCTTTCACGATCGCTCAGCGTCTCGCCAATGCAGATGAGCGGGATCAGACCATGACGAACGGCCGCCTCGGTCTTCAGGCCGACTGTCTCATTGGTTTCACCGAAGAATTCGCGGCGCTCGGAATGACCGAGCTCGACGATGTCAAGATCGCAATCCTTGAGCATCAGCGGAGAGATCTCTCCGGTCCAGGCTCCCTGATCGGCCCAATGCATATTCTGGGCGCCAACCTTGACGGAGCTTTCCGACAGGATCGATTTGACTTCGCGCACCGCGGTGAACGGCGGGATGATGAAGCGCTGAATGCGGGCATCGCGCAGGTCATCGGCGGCACGCAGAGCATCGGCGAAGGCGCGCGCTTCCGCGAGCGTCTTGTTCATCTTCCAGCTGGTGCCGATCCAATAGCGAGGCGTCTCTGTCATGTCATATCCTGAGTAGAAGCGATGGTAAGGGCGATATCGTCACGGCGGAGCTGTTCGAGTATTTCCGCGTCCGGCGCGCGATCTGTAATGATTGCATCGAAATCGGCGAGATCAGCCATCACATGCAGGGCCGTGTGCCCTATGCGCTGATGATTGACGAGCAGGCAGCTCCTGGCGGCCGATGCGATCATGGCACGCTTCGCGCGCACGACATTGTCGTCCATATGATAGGCAAGCCTGCCGGAGATGGCCGGCGTCGACAGGAAAGCGATGTCGGCTCGCAGTCGTGACACGGCCTCCTCGGTGACAACGCCCAGAAACGCGTTGAACTTGGCAGAATAGACCCCGCCGAGCGCGATAAGCGTTATGCCGCTCTCGTTCCTCATCCTGTCGATGATGGCGGCATTGTTGGTGATCAACGTCAGCGGCCGCTTTTCCAGCAACATCTCGCCAAGAACAGCCGCCATCGATCCGTCATTGACCATGACAGTCATGCCCGACTCGACCAGTTCCAGCGCACGGCGCGCCATGGCGAGTTTTTCCTCATGGCCCTGGCGCTCGCGGAAGCGGAAATCGCTCTCGAACTGCGTACCGGCATCGATCGTCGCACCGCCGCGAACCTTGCGCAGCACACCCGCCTGCTCGAGGTCATCCAGATCGCGATGAATGGTCATCTTGGACACGACAAAGCGATCGGCCAGATCGTCGAGATCGACGGTCTTGTGCTCGACGAGCAGATTGATGATCGATTGCTGGCGCTCTTCCCGCTTCACCCTACCCTCCGGCCATTGCCTGAGTGGAATTGTGAGAATTTATAACACATCAATATCACAATTCAACATTTTCCTTGTGATATTGATGTGAAATCACGTTACAAAACTGCGCCGGCTACACTTTCAACAAGGCCCGCGCCGTTCGCTCATCCGTAATCAAGCCGTAGAGACAGCGGCTCTTCAGGACGGCGCGGATGGCCTCGACTTTCGGCAGACCACCGGAAAGCGCGACCAGCCGCTCCTCTTTCGAACGCGGCAGCGATGCCGAAAGCGTGCGCGCCGACAGCGTCGTCTCGAGGATATTGCCGTCCGCATCGAAGAAATGGCCGAGGATTTCGCCGACGCCGCCTGCCGCAGTGACTTCCTTGATCTCGCGGGGCTCGACCATGCCCGACAGGACAAGCTGCGCGTCCGTATCGACGGTGCCGAGACCGACAAGTTTGAGCTCGGCGCCGTTGGCGAGGTCGAAGACTTCCCTCACGCCACGCTGCGCCAGAAGAACATCACGATCTTCGTGCGTATTGGCGAAGAACGGCACCGGCATCACATGCGCCTGCATGCCGGTCTTTTCGGCGATACGATGCATGACGTCATAAGGATTGGCGGCATAGTTCCTGGTCAAACCACCAAGCAGCGACACGAAGCGTAAATCCTTCGCATTGACCCGAGGCAGATGATGGACGGCCGACGACAGCGTGCGGCCGTGACCGAGGCCGATGACCTTGTTGTTGCCGCTCTCGATCTCCCGGCGAAGGAAGCCGGCGCCCGCCTGGCCGAGAGCACGAAACTCAAACCCGTCCTCGCCGAGGTCTGGAGCGACCTCGCAATATTGCAGGTCGAACCGCGCCGAAAGCTGGGCTTCCAGCTCGACGCATTCGACGATGTCGCCATCGATCGTCACTTTCACGACACCCTCGGCCACCGCACGCGCGATCAACCGGTGTGCCTTGACCGAGGGAACGCCGAGGCGCTTTGCCACCTCGGACTGTGTCAGCCCGCCGGCATAGTGCAGCCAGGCCGCCCGCACGGCGAGCGAAGCATCCGCATCCGTCATCGACCGTTCCTCTTCATCATTTCACGCATATGGTTCCGCCTGCTTATCCTTGGGATCCCGATTGATTGTCTCCTGCATCGCCGCATCGCTGATTTGCCTGGAGAATCGGGACTCAATTGCGTCTGCGGCTAGATATGCAAGTCACCGACGCCCGTGTCGATATGAGGAGCCCAGAAGGCAACGCTTTCGGCAATCTGCGAGATGACCTGCCGATCGTTCGGCTCACGCTCCTTGAAGGACAGCTCAAGGCAAATCTCATTGTCGACGGCACCGCCTTGAGCGAAGGCTTCGAGAAGCGGCGCCGGCTGAATGCGGCCCCTGGCGTTGAACTCTGCAGTAAAGGGGCGATGGCCACCCTTGTCCATAAGGCTCTGCTTGATGTGAATGATCGGCGAAACCTTCGGGACTGCACGCGCCCAGGCATAGGGATCATAATCGTCCGGATTTGTGGATGTAACGTCCCCGTGGTCGATGTCGGCCATCATCCACATTGGGATTGCAAATGGCGCCTTGGTCAAGCGGTGCTGCAGGGAAAGACAGGCCTCGATCGTCTCGCCGAACTCTCGGCCGATGCTCATCGGCTCCCAGAAAATATAGGAAAGGCCGGCAGCGCGGGCGTGTTCTGCCACCTCGCCCCAGCAATCGATCGCGATCTGGATCAGCTCCTCACGCCGGACCGGATCGTCATAATCCTTGTAGGCGAAGATCGCGAATTGCGTGCCGACAGAATGGCCGCCGAGGTCAGCCGTGATCTCGGCAAAGGTCTTGAACCAGTCGATGTAATAGCGGCGAACGTCCCTGTCCGGATGGCCAAAGTGGTTGAGACGGCCGTAGGGACCGGTCATTCCGGAGGTGACGCGAACACCGGTACGCTTCAGCGCGGCCTGCATGTCTCGCGTCAGACGGCGAATGACCGGCGCCTGCCAGCTCGGATTGATGAACTCATGCGTCAGCTGCAGATCGCGGATGCGCAGATCGCGCGCCACCGTTTCGATCAGGTCGGACGGCTCCGCAAAGCGGTTCACCAGCGGGTTGGTGTTGAGTGAAAGCGTCAAGGACATCGATATCGTCTCCCGGCAGATTGTCGGTTGGTTCAGGCGGCAAGTGCCAGTTCAGTGTCGAACCAGGCGGCGAATGCCGCCTTCTCCTCGAGCGTCATGCGCAGCCCTTCCTTGGTGCGGCGCATCAGCACGTCTTCCGCCTTCTGCGCCCATTCGGAAGCCGCGAGATAGCGAGCTTCGGCCTCATAGAGATTGCCGCCGAAATGGCGGCCGAGCCCTGCAAGCGAGGTTGCGTCGCCAACGATCAGCTTGGTGCGCGCACCGTAGAGATGCCCATAGTGGCTCATGAGCGCGCGCGGCATCCAGGGATAGGCACTACGCAGCGTATCCGTGAAGGACACATAATCGGCATTTGGAATTTCGCCGCCGGGAAGCGTGGCGCCGCGCGTCCAGTCGCCGCCCATTTTCGGGAAGAACCTGGCGAGCTTCTGCATCGCATGCTCGGAGAGCTTGCGGAACGTGGTGATCTTGCCGCCGAAGACATTCAAAAGCGGCGCACCGCCGGTCTCGTCGAGATCGAATACGTAGTCGCGCGTGACGGCAGACGGGTTGCCCTTGCCGTCGTCGAAGAGTGGGCGCACGCCGGAGAAGCTTTCCAGCACGTCGGAACGGCGCAGCTTTTCCTTGAAGTAGCGGTTGACGGCGGTGATGAGATAATCGATCTCCTTCTCGTCGGCCTTCACTTCTTCGGGCTTGCCTTCATAGGGAATGTCGGTCGTGCCGATCAGCGCCTTGTCGCCTTCGTAGGGGTTGATGAAGATCACGCGCTTGTCGTGGTTCTGCACCAGATAGGCCTGCTGGCCGTTCCAGAATTTCGGAACGATGATATGGCTGCCCTTCACCAGGCGGACACTGCGGCTGCTGTTGGAGCCGGCAACACGGTGGATGATATCATTGACCCATGGACCGGATGCATTCACCAGCGCCTTGGCGCGCACGGTGCGCACCTCGCCCGAGCGCTCGCTCCGCATCTGGACGATCCAGACGCCCTGATCGCGGCGGGCGCTGATGCAGGCCGTCCGCGTCAGGATCTGAGCCCCCTTGGCGGCGGCATCGAGCGCGTTGAGAACTACGAGACGGGCATCGTCAACCCAACAGTCGGAATATTCAAAGCCCCTGGAATACTGATCGAGGATCGGAGCGCCTTCCGGATCACGATGAAGGTCGAGCGAGCGCGTGCCCGGCAGCTTCTTGCGGCCGCCGAGATGATCATAGAGGAACAGGCCAAGTCGCACGAGCCAGGCCGGACGATCGGACGGGCTATGCGGCAAGACGAAGCGCATCGGCCAGATGATATGGCTTGCGGAATTGAGCAGGACTTCGCGCTCGATCAGCGCTTCGCGTACGAGCCGGAACTCGTAATATTCGAGATAGCGCAGGCCGCCATGCACGAGCTTGCCGGAACGCGAGGAGGTTCCTTCCGCCAGGTCGCCCTTTTCGCACATCATGACCGAAAGACCCCGGCCGGCTGCATCGCGGGCGATGCCAGCACCGTTGATGCCTCCGCCGATCACGAAAAGATCAAAGATTTCCGGTTCCATCATGTCATGCTCCTTCGGATGCCTCTGGCATCATCAAATCAAACTTCAAAGCGGCACAGGCCCGCGCGGACGGCGCTTACTGTTGCGCCAGCTTGTCCCAAGCCGGCGTGATGGCCTGCCGAACATCCTTGTAGGCGTCGAACAATCGGTCATAGCGCTCGGCATTTTCGGCATCCGGCGCCTCGGCGTCGCCCAGCAGCGGCGTCACCCAGTCTGCAATGCAGCTATCCATGTCTGGGTAGGCACCGATGGCGACCGCCGCCATCATGGCAACGCCGGCAGCACCGGCCTCCTCGCGATCCGAAATGCGCACGGGCGCGTTGACGGCGGCAGAAAGCGAGCCGCGCAGCGCGCGCGAGCGGGCAGCGCCCCCGGTGATACGTAGTTCCGAAGGCATATCGCCCATGGCCGCATAGCAATCACGCGTGGCCATGCCGAGCCCTTCGACCACGGCGCGCAACATGTCGGCAAAGCCATGCCGCGTCGAAAGCCCGGTGAACCCGGCGCGCGCATGAGCATTGACGAAGGGGCCGCGCTCTCCTGCCTCGGAAATATAGGGATGATAGAGAAGGTTGGTCGGGCGCGCTTCGGCAAACCAGGCATCGATGCGCGGAATGAGGTCGGAATAGGAAACCCTGTTACCGCCCTCGGACATCAGATCCGCCGCGATGCGAAGGACCCAGTCGATATTGATGGTGGCGCCCATATTGGTCTGGACCTGGGTGACGATACCCGGGATCGGCAAGGCGATGACATAGCCGGTCCCCTCATCGTCGAGCTGGACGTCCGGCACGGCTTTCGCGCGCATATGGACGCCAGTCGAGCCGATCGTCGAGCAGGCGGCATTCTGACCACCTGTGCGCACACCCGCACCAAGCGCGGTCATGACCATATCGACATAGCCGAGGCAAACGGGCGTTCCCGCCAGCAATCCGGCGGCTTTTGCCGCCTCGGCTGTCAGTGGATGGCTGATCTGCGTCCCGTCGATGATGTCAGGCAAAAGCGAACGCCGGCGCGCAAGGCCCAGCGCATCGATAACGATCGGATCATATTGCCGATTGCGAAAATTGCCGAAGGTGAAGCTTGCTTCCGACGGATCCGTGGCCCGGACGCCCGTCAGGTTGAGATAAAGCCAATCCTTGCAATGGAGCGACGCCTCGGCCCGATCCAGAAGCTCCGGCATGAAGCGATCCATATGGGCAAGCTGCGTGCCCTGCTGGCAGGTGTTGAGGCCCGTGCCGGTCGCTTCGAAGCGGGCGCGGTTGCCGGAGCCGGCGCTCAGCCGCGTCACGGTCGGTGCTGCGCGCGCATCGAGCCAGAGCCAGGCGTCTCCGACCGGAGCGTTACCGGCACCTACGAGCCAGGTGCCATCGCCCTGCCCCGTTACGGCGATCGCAGCCGTGCGTGAAGCGAGATCCGGCAGCTTCTCGCCAAGACCGCGCAAGGCGCTGACGCAATCAGCCCAGGTCTGCCCCAGTGATTGCGTGACAGAACCGTCATCGCCCGTCTGATAACGGTTCCGCGCGGATGCCGATGCGATCTGCCGGCCGGACAACTCGAAAGCAACAGCCTTGAGAACGGAAGTTCCGGCATCGATCCCGATGATGATTCCGTCACTCTTAGACATTGCGCACCAGCCCCATTGTTGCACACCGCATGTCGGGCGCGCTCGCAGTCACCAAAACCATCGTCGCTCCTCCCGGCCTGACCCTTCGTGCTCGCCTTCGTTTTCAATCGCCCGCATCTACACCCCGACGGTAGCGACCCTAGATAGAATGCATGTCGCATTCGATACCGGAGGCGCCGCCAAACCATGCGCGGACGCAATCATCATAGCGATCTTCAATTTATAACACAGAGATATCATTGCTGCAGTAATTTTTTTCTAGCATTGTAATTTTTTTCATATAAAATATGCAGCACCAAGCCACAGACGGCTTAGCAACGAAAGCGCTTGAACAGGCCCGGACGAAACGACGCCAGGACGAACACACGGCATAAAGAAGCCCGCTCGAGATGCGGATGCTCTGGATGTTCCTTCTATATAATTACATTATATCAGTTGCTTATGGATGTTCTTGCAATCAACAGGAAAACCATCGCTGCGGAATGCTCAGCCATATCGAGCACGATTGGCAAAACCGAAACAAGACAGCATCGAAGCCGGAAAGCATACGTTCACGAGATCGCGAAGAACACACGTAGCTCGTTTTTGGCGATTGACACCTTCTGAAATTTATAACATACAAAATACAGTTATTAACATAACTCTATCACATAAACCATCGATACCGATGGCGACAGAACCAAGGCGGGCGACCGGAGGAGACGGCACCCGGCATGCTGAGGAGGCTTCTGATGCTGAACTCCCTTTCCCCGCGCGGCGCGGCTTGCGGCCGGACAAGACGTCCGCAGATCGAGGCATATCGATCGGCGTCGGCCAGATCGTAGCCGGCATCGCAGCACCTCTCTCCCTCTCCGTCAGGCAATCCGGCGCAATCGCCGAAGGTCGTTTGAACATGAATACACAAACTGCATACACAACCGCCAAGCCGACTGGTTCCAAGCTCAAGATCGCAGCCGGCATCGCCGCTGTCGTCATCGTGATCGGCGCCATCGCAGCCGATACGAAGGTCGTCACGATCGGGTCTCAGCACGATGTGCGCGAACAGGGCTTCCAGCCGGATAGCTACGGCGCCCAGGAATTCCCGAAGGTGCAGGCTGAAGTCGAGAAACGCGCGGTCGATGCGGTAACACTCGCCACCGCGGTCCTGGCGGACAAGAAGGCCGCCGGCGAAAAATACGGCGTGGCGACCAGCACCGGCCCTGTACTCCCGGTCTCCCTCACCGGCACCTTTGGCGACCGCAAGGCCAACCTCAACGAATTCAAGGTCGAGGGCCTTCCCGACGGCGTCGTCATTCGCGTTCAGACGGGACCGGCAATCAACGGCACAGAGCTTCGCGACGCGACCGGCAATATCCAGTTCGGGCAGTTCACCAACCAGATCGAATATCAGGATGCCGGCTCGGCCATCAACAACGAGATGAAGAAGGCCACCCTTGGCAGTCTCGATCCGGAGAAACTGACGGGCAAGACGGCAAAGATTGTCGGCGTGTTCAAGCTCATCAACCCGAAAAACTGGCTTGTTACCCCTGTGAAGGTCGAGCTGAAATGAGCCAGGCACGGGAAAAAGACGTACAAACGGGCGAAGTCGTTCTCGCTGCCCGTAACATCGCCAAGTCCTATGGCAATGTTCATGCCCTCAAGGGTGTGAATTTCGACATACGCAGCGGCGAAGTGACGACGCTCTTCGGCGAGAACGGCGCCGGCAAATCGACGCTGATGAAGATCCTCTCGGGCGTCATACAGCCAAGCTCGGGCGAGATCATCCTCGACGGCAACGCGATCAGCTTTGCCTCTTCCACCCATGCCCGCTCCTGCGGCATTTCCATCATCCACCAGGAATTGAGCCTCGCCCCCAATCTGAGCGTCCGCGACAATATCTTCATGGGTCGCGAGATCATGAAGGGCGGCGTGGTCGATTTTGCCGAGGAAGAGCGTCAGACACGCGCCTTGATGGAGGAACTGGAAGAGCACATAGACCCACTGACGCCGGTCGAGGACCTTCGTCTGGGTCAGCAGCAGATCGTCGAGATCGCCCGGGCGCTTTCGGTCAATTCGCGTATCCTGATCATGGACGAGCCGACTTCGGCGCTTAGCGCCACCGAAGTCGAGGTCCTGTTTAAGGTCATTCGCGATCTGACCGGCCGCGGCGTATCGATCGTCTATATCTCGCACCATCTCGAAGAGGCGCTGCAGATCACCAATCACGCCGTCGTCCTGCGCGACGGCAATATGACGGCCTATGCCGAGCGCAAGGATATCGATCTCGAATGGATCGTGCGCAACATGGTTGGCGACAATTTCGACCTCGGCAGCCCGCCGAGCGGTTACAAGATGGGCGACGTCGCGCTGACGATCGACAATCTCACCGTTCCCGGCCCCTCTGGTGCTGCCTATAATGCAGTCGATCGCATGTCACTTCAGGTTCGCGCCGGCGAGATCGTGTGTATCTACGGGCTGATGGGCGCCGGACGCACCGAACTGCTTGAATGCGTGGCGGGCCGCCTGAAATCGAGCGGCGGCCACGTCCTGCTCGGGAACAGCGATCTCGGCAATCTCAGCATCGCCGGCCGTATCGCCCAGGGCCTGGTTCTGGTGCCGGAAGACCGGCAGCGCGACGGGCTCGTCCAGACGATGACGGTCGGCTCGAACCTGTCTTTGGCCAGTATCGGCGCCTTCACCAAGGGTCTGTTCACGTCGACCGGCCGCGAGCGCTCGCTGGTGGACGCGTCCATCCGCAAGGTCCACATCAAGACGGATGGCGGCGAGGCTGCGATCGGCTCGCTCTCGGGCGGCAACCAGCAGAAGGTCGTCATCGGCAAGATGCTGGCAACCGAGCCAAAGGTGATCCTGCTCGATGAGCCAAGCCGCGGCATCGACATCGGCGCCAAGGCAGAAGTCTTCAAGCTTCTGGCCGAGCGCGCCAAGGAAGGTCTGGCGGTGATCTATTCGACGTCGGAAGTCGCCGAATGCCTGAGCATCGCCCATCGCATCATCGTCATGCACCGCGGCAAGATATCAGCCGAATTCGGTCCCGACGTACCCAAAGAAAAGATCATGGCCGCCTCGGGCGAAGCAGTGGTCGCGCACTAGCCGCATTCATGGAGCACTGATTATGTCAGTCACGAACATCACAGATAAGAAACCAGCTTCCAACGGACAGCGGCAGAATTTCAGTCTCGTGCGGCTGATTCTTGAAGGACGCGCCTTCTTCGCGCTGATTGTCATCATCGCCGTCTTCTCCTTCCTGTCGCCCTATTATTTCTCGCTCAGCAACTTCCTGACCATGGCCTCGCATGTCGCGATCTTCGGCATTCTGGCAATCGGCATGCTGCTGGTCATCCTCAATGGCGGTATCGACCTTTCGGTCGGCTCGACGCTCGGCCTTGCCGGCTGTATTGCCGGCTTCCTGATGCAGGGCGTCACGCTTTCAAGCTTCGGCGTCATTCTCTATCCGCCGGTCTGGGCCGTTGTCGTGCTGACATGCGCGCTCGGTGCGGTTGTTGGCGCCGTCAATGGCGTACTTATCGCCTATTTGCGCGTTCCGGCCTTCGTGGCATCGCTTGGCGTCCTCTATGTCGCCCGCGGCATTGCCTTGCTGATGACCAACGGCCTTACCTACAACAATCTCGGCGGCCGTCCCGAGCTTGGCAATACCGGCTTTGACTGGCTCGGCTTCAATCGTCTCGCCGGTATTCCGATCGGCGTCATCGTCCTTGCCGCACTCGCAATCATCTGCGGCCTCGTCCTTAGCCGTACCGCATTCGGCCGCTGGCTCTACGCCTCGGGCGGCAACGAACGTGCAGCCGATCTTTCCGGTGTCCCGGTCAAGCGCGTCAAGATCCTCGTCTATGTGTTTTCCGGCGTCTGCGCCGCCATCGCCGGCCTGGTACTGTCCTCGCAGCTGACATCTGCCGGCCCGACCGCCGGTACGACCTATGAATTGACGGCAATCGCCGCCGTCGTGATTGGCGGCGCCGCGTTGACCGGCGGCCGCGGTACGGTGCGCGGCACCATGCTCGGCGCTTTCGTCATCGGCTTCCTGTCGGACGGCCTCGTGATCATCGGCGTGTCGGCCTATTGGCAGACGGTCTTCACCGGCGCGGTCATCGTTCTCGCCGTCCTCATGAACAGCATTCAGTACGGACGCCGGACTAAGTCCAGCTGACGCAGCATACGACCTTGTCACCGGCCGGAGACTTTCCGGCCGGAGAAAGAACCGCCGGCTCGCCGGCATCACCAAAGCTCATCAAAAGGGAGAGAGACTAATGTTCAAAAAAGGTTTGCGCATCGTCATGGCAGCGGTTGCTGTGGCACCGCTTCTGACAGGAGCAGCATGGGCCGCCGGCCAGATGACGATCATCGTCAACGATCCGTCGAACCCCTACTGGCTGACGGAAGGCAATGTCGCCAAGGCGACTGCTGAGAAGCTCGGCTACACGGCAACGGTCGGTGCCCACAAGGGCGACACCAACACCGAGAGCAACCTGATCGATACGGCCATCACCAACAAGTCGGTCGCTATCATCCTCGACCCGGCCAATGCTGACGGCTCGGTGGGCGCAGTCAAGAAGGCCGTTGCTGCCGGCATCCCGGTTTTCCTGGTCAACGCTGAAATCAACCAGGAAGGCCTTGCCAAGGCACAGCTCGTTTCCAACAACGCCCAGGGTGCCGCCATCGGCGCGCAACAGTGGGTCGAAGCTGTTGGCGACAAGGGCAAATATGCCGAGCTCTTCGGTTCCCCGTCGGACAACAACGCTGCCACCCGCTCGAACGGCTATGAAACCGTTCTGACCCAGTATCCCGACCTGCAGAAGGTTGCGAAGGAAGTTGCCAACTGGGATCGCACCCAGGGCCACAACAAGATGCAGTCCATGCTGCAGGCTCACCCCGATATCATCGGCGTGATCTCAGGCAATGACGAAATGGCGCTCGGCGCGATTGCCGCGCTCAAGGAAGCCGGCAAGCTCGCCAACGTCAAGGTCGGCGGCTTCGACGGCTCGCCGGATGCAGTCGCCGCCATCAAGGCCGGCGAACTGCAGTACACCGTCCTGCAGCCGGTTGCCGTGTTCTCCGAACAGGCCGTCAAGCAGGCCGACAGCTTCCTGAAGACCGGCAAGACCGGCGCTGCCAGCGAAAAGCAGCTGTTCGATTGCCTCCTGATCACCAAGGACAATGTCGACAAGTACACCGCGCCGTTCGTTCTGGCTCAGTAATCACAGCGGGGACGCCCGAAACGGCGTCCCCATCCTTCAAGCCGCCGGCGGCTTGCTGACAAAACATCAGGCATAACTTCCAGTAATCTCGGTAGCGAACTGTTCTTTCTACTCTTTTTCCCTAGAATGCCATTCGCTGCGGCAAATGTAATCCGCAAGGCTCAGCGTCAGAGGCCAACGTGACAGACAAGACAAGCCCCATTGCCTTCCTCCAGGAGGAATTGCCGAGCGACAGCAGGCAATCCCGTCAGATCGCCCGGCGGCAGATGATCGCCGAGGCTGTGATGGCAGAAAACTCCATCCGCATCGAGGATCTGACGGAGCGCTTCGGCATCAGCCTGATGACCGCCCATCGCGATGTCGACGAACTGGTCAGCCGGGGCCTCTTGCGCAAGACGCGCGGCATCGTCACTGCCACCGCCACCAGCCTGATCGAATCCAGCGATGTCTATCGCGCCAACCGACAGGCCGGCGAAAAGAAGATGATCGCGACCGCCGCTATGCAGTTCATCGAACCCGGCCAGGCGATATTCCTCGACGATTCCACCACGGTCCTGCAGATGGCATCGCAACTGCCGGCCAAGGTTCCTGTGACGGCGATCACCAATTCGCTGACGCTGATGAATGCGCTCAAGGATATGCATGATGTCAATCTCCTGGCGCTTGGCGGCCAATATTACAATTGGTGCAACGCCTTCATGGGCCGCATGACGATCAACGAAATCAATCGTCTGCGAGCAGATGTTGCCTTCATTTCCATGTCGGCCATCATCGATGACGTCGTCTTTCATCAGTCGCCGGAGCTTGTCGATATCAAGCGGGCGATGTTCAACAGCGCCGCCAAACGCGTGCTGCTGATGGACCACACGAAGTTCGAGCGGCGGGCGCTACACAGTTTCGCAACGCTTGACGAGTTCGACGTCGTCATCGTCGACGAAAAGACCCCGGCAACACATCTCGAGCGGATGCAGAGCAAGAACATCAATGTGGTCGTCGCCAGGAGCGACAAGGAACGAGCCTGACCTTAGAGGCCGTATGGACCAGGCCGGGTCGTTCACCATCAGGAGTAACAGGAATGCCGAGTCTGCTCGGAATCGATAGCGGTTTGACCGTCACCAAAGCCGTCATCTTCGACATTGACGGAACGCCGCTTGCGGTTGCCCGTCGCCGCGTGACCCAATTCATGCCGCAGGCCCGTCACGTCGAACGCGATATGAACGAACTCTGGACGCAGACGGCCGATGCCATCGGCGAAGCGATCAGGCTTAGCAATCGCCCGGCCAGCGATATTCAGGCGATTGCCGCAACTGCGCACGGCGATGGTATTTATCTGCTCGACAGGGCAAAGCAGCCGCTCGGACGCGCCATGCTCTCGCTCGACAGCCGCGCCGGGCCTGTTGTCGAGCAATGGCTGAAGAGCCCGCTTGCCGATGAGGCCCTGCGGCTGACCGGCCAATTGCCGCATGTCTCGGCACCCTCCGCATTGCTTGCATGGATCAAGGCCCATGAGCCCGAGCGCTATGCGGAAATCGGTCATATCCTGAGCTGCAAGGACTGGCTGCGCTTCTGCCTGACCGGCGTCGTTGGAACAGATCGCACGGAGGCCAGCACCTCCTTCACCAATGTCTCGACCCAAAACTATTCGCTTGATGCGCTTGATCTCTTCGGCCTGGCCGAACTCCACGATGCGCTGCCGCAAATCTCAGAGTCCGACGATGTGGTCGGCCATGTGACGGAAGCGGTCGCCAGGCGCACTGGCCTTGCCGAAGGCACGCCTGTTGTTGCCGGACTGCATGACGTGACGGCATCGGCGCTCGGTGCAGGCGGTTATGGGGAAGGCGTCGTCGCGGTCATTGCCGGCACCTATTCGATCAATGAGACGCTCTCGTCGGAACCGCGCGTCGATCGCCGCTGGTTCTGCCGCAACGCCATTGCCCCCGGCCAATGGAACAACATGTCGATTTCGCCGGCATCGTCAGCCAACTACGAATGGTTTCTGGACAAGCTATGCGCAAGCGACATCGTAAGCGCCGAGGCGACAGGCCAATCCATTCACGCCCTGCTCGCTCCCGAGATCGAGGCGGCGTTCAACCGTCCATCGAGCGCGCTGTTTCACCCCTACCTCTTCGGCTCGCCCTATGGCGCCGAGGCTAGCGCCAGCTTCTTCGGGCTTGGCGGCTGGCATGATCGTGGCGATATGCTGCGCGCCGTCCTCGAAGGCATCGCCTTCAACCACAAGATTCACGTTGACGCCCTAAGCGACGGTTTTTCCTTTGATCAGGCCAGACTGGCGGGTGGCGTATCACGCAACCCTCTCGTTGTGCAGATGTTCGCCGATGTGTTCGGAATGCCGGTTACCGCCACGCAAACCGACGAAGCCGCCGCATGGGGTGCCGCACTTTGCGCTGGCGCCGGTGTCGGCATCTATGCAACCCCGGAAAGCGATCCGCGCGATGTTGGCAAGATCGCCACGACCTATCACCCAGACCCTCGCCGCAACGCCGCGTACCGGGTCCGCTACAATCTCTTCAAGGACATTGCCGAAGCGATGACGCCGCTCTGGCCGCGGATCGGCGATCTCGCCAACCCGCACTCCCAAGACTAGACCGCCAATTGCGCCGTGCGGGCTGGCCCTGTCGCGGCAACTCAGTAGGACGATGACGTTATGACCGATATGGCCGCCGATCTGAAACAACGCTTCTCGCAACTTCAAGACGGAGATGTCGACGTCGTCATTCTCGGCGCAGGCGTGAACGGCGCCGGACTGTTTCGCGATCTTTGCGCTCAAGGCATCAACTGCCTGATCGTCGACAAGTCGGATTTCGGATCGGGAACGAGTGCCGCCCCCTCTCGCCTGATCCATGGCGGCCTGAAATATCTGGAAACCGGTGAGTTCCGGCTGGTCGCACAGTCGGCCCTCGAACGGAACCTGCTATTGAAGAACGCGCCGCATTGCGTCGAGGCTTTGCCGACCTTCGTGCCGATTTTCTCCTGGATGCGCGGCATACCCGCAGCACTTCGTACCTTGTTGGGATCGACGACCGCCCCGCGCAGCCGCGGCGCCGTGCTCGTCAAGATCGGCCTTGCGCTCTATGACTTCTTCGGTTCGCGCAACCGGGTCATGCCCCGCCACAGATTTCTGCTGAAGGGGCGCGCACTCAAGGAAATGCCGCATGTGACGCGCCAGATCGTTGCCGGCGGCATCTATTATGACGCCAAGATCAGTCGCCCGGAACGTCTGGTCTACGAATTGGTCAATGACGGGCTTGAAGCAAACAAGGGCTCGCTGGCAGCCAATTCGACATCGCTGGTTTCCTCTCGTGACGGCGAACTGACCTTCCAGCGTTCGGACGGTTATGCTTTTTCAGTCAAGCCCAGGCTCGTCGTCAATGCCGCCGGCCCCTGGATCGATCATGTCAATGCCGTACTCGGCGCACCGGCCCACCTGATCGGCGGCACCAAGGGATCGCATATCCTGCTCGACCATCCTGAACTGGTGCGAAGCCTCAACGGTCACATGATCTATTTCGAAGCGGACGACGGTCGCATCTGCCTCGTCTATGGTTATCTCGGGCAGGCCCTGGTCGGCTCGACCGATATTCCCTGCGACGATCCGGACAATGTCCGCTGCGAAGACCATGAGATCGACTATTTCATCGACAGCGTGCGCTCGCTTCTGCCGAGCCTCCGTTTCGATCGTGACCAGGTCACATATAGCTACAGCGGTATCCGCCCGCTGCCCGCCTCGGACGCGTCCTCGCCGGGTCTGATCAGCCGCGATCACTCGGCACCGGTGTTCGAGCCGCAGGCCGGCCGGCCCTTTCCGATCATCTCGCTGGTCGGCGGCAAGTGGACCACATTCCGTGGCTTTGCCGAAGAGGTTGCCGACACGGTACTCACGCGCCTTCAACGCAACCGCAAGACATCGACAGAGCGGCTCGCCATTGGTGGCGGCCAGGACTTTCCGGTCGATTCCAACGAGCGGGCGAAGTGGATCCGGTCAATCGCAGCAAAGACCGGCGTCGAGGCCAGCAGGGCCGACGAGTTGCTCGGCCGATATGGCACGACCGCGGCAGCAATTCTCGCTCATCGATCAGACTGCAGCGACGATCAGCGCATCAGCGGCGCGCAACGGCATAGTGCGCTCGAAATCGATTGGATCGCCCGGCAAGAGCTGGTCGTGCATCTGTCCGACATCGTCTTTCGCCGGACGACTTTGGCGATCGAAGGCCTTCTGACGATCCAGGGTTTGCGCGAGATCGGCGCGATTGCGGCGGCGGCACTGCGGTGGGATTCGCAGCGGTTGGCAAAGGAGATCGACGACGTTATCGCATCCCTTTCGAAATTCCATGGTCAGGCGCTGACAGAGGAAAGCCTACGCCGGACGGCAAGCTCGGCGGCGCGCTGATCCCATTTTAACAAAAGCCCGTGTCTGGAGCCTTTCCCGGAAAATTGCGCAACGATCTTCCGCCAGAAATGTGCTGGAGAACAACGGGCTAGAGTGCTTTGCCGTTCAATGAAGAGCGGAAACACTCTGGCGCGCTGAACTTGTAGCGGTCGAGCATTTCGGCGACGGATAGCGGCTGGAATCGCGAGATATGCCCGCGCTTTCAATTCGTTGGAAGCTCTTCCTGCGAGGCTTCGTCAGCACCGCCAAAGCCTGTTTCACATATTCGCTGAGATGCGGACCTACTCCGATGTTCCGGCAGCGTGCCGCAGATATGGCACGCAACAGCAATGCGATCGCCCGCACAACGATTGACCCTGCAGGCACCGGCCTATGTTCGCGACGCTGACCATGATCATCCATTGTTGAACTCATAGCCTCGAATGCTTCCGTTCGATGAAACCATCGCATTCCTGCGTCTGTTTACACCCATAAAAAACATTTGACTGTCGTCGATATCTGTTTTCTATAGATAAAAAACAGATATCGACGGATTGCGGGATGACTGCAGTTCATCGCAATCAAGCAAGCACGAAAATCGGTATTGCAGCTATGGGGATCTTTGCGTGAGCCCGCGGATTGTTCAGTTCGGCACCAGCCGCTTCCTGCAGGCGCATGCCGCATTGTTTGTGCATGAAGCGAGGCAATCCGGCCAGGACGCCGGCCCGATCACAGTCGTCCAGGTTTCCGGCGCCACAAGCCGAAGCGGGCGAGTGAGGGCTTTCAATCACCCAGACGGCTATCCGGTCGTTGTCCGAGGCATGTCGGACGGGCTGCCGATAGACTATAGGGTGCAGGTTACCAGCGTCGAAAACGGTCTTTCCGCGGCCGAAGATTGGGAGGAGCTGGCAACGCTCTTCGCCGAGGATGCCGAATTCGTTATCTCCAACACGGGCGACACCGGCTACCAGAGCTGGCCCGAGGAGGATCGATTTGGCGGGAAAGGCCAAGTTCCACGATCCTTTCCCGCCAAGCTTGCAGCGCTTCTGTTCAGGCGCTGGCTGGGATCCGGCCGCCCGCTGGTGATCCTCCCTTGCGAGTTGATAACGGCCAATGGACGCGTTCTCCAACAGGCGGTCATCGACTGTGCAAAGCGCAACGCCACTCCAACCGAATTCCTTGCCTGGCTCGACGAACATGTCGCCTTTGCCGAGACGCTGGTCGACCGGATCGTTTCCGAGCCGATCGAACCGATCGGTGCCGTAGCCGAACCCTATGCGCTCTGGGCGATCAAGCGCGCGCCGGGCGTCCGCCCACCATGCACTCATCCAAGCATCATCCTGACGGACGATCTCGAGCCCTACGAGCGCCTGAAGCTGCACATTCTCAATCTCGGCCACACGTTCCTTGCTGAAGTCTGGCTGCGCGGGAACCGGCACGCCGATGAGACTGTGCGCGCCATTCTGGCAGACGACGAGATCCGCCAGAGGCTGGAGACAGTCTACCAAACCGAAGTGGTGCCGGGCTTTGCCGCAAGGCGCATGGGCAGCGAGGCTCAGGCCTACATGGCGACAACGCTCGACCGCTTTCGCAATCCGTTTCTCAATCATCGCATCGCCGATATCAGCCAGCACCATCAAGAAAAGGTCGATCGCCGCATCCGATCCTTCCTCGATTGGGCAGGTGGCACTGGCAGTCACCTGAACGCACCGATGCTGGGAGAAATCGTCGCGCGCTATCCGCAGGAAGATACTGCACAATGATCGGTTCGGCGCGATACGCTACACTCCATAAGGCAGGGAGACCGCCAACAGAGAGCCCGACAGAACGCCTCGCGGAGCCTAGAAAAGCCTCTATTTAAACATCAACGACCCACCCTTTGTCCCTTGAGAGTACATCGACATGAAGACCCTGATCTGTAACGAACCCGGCAAGCTCTCCCTGATCGAGCGCGACGTTCCGACGCCGGCCGCAGGGGAAGTGTTGGTGCGCATCAGACGTGTCGGCATTTGCGGCACGGATTTCCACATTTACCAGGGCAAGCACCCTTTCCTCGAATATCCGCGCGTGATGGGCCACGAACTCTCCGGGACCGTCGAGGATGCCAATGGTTCCAGCCGCCTGAAAAACGGCGAGAATGTCTACATTGTCCCTTATCTTGCCTGCGGCAAATGCGTGGCCTGCCGCCGCGGCGTGACCAATGCCTGCCAGAGCCTTCGCGTTCTCGGCGTGCATTGTGATGGCGGGATGGCCGAGTTCATCTGCGTGCCGGAGCAGAATGTAGCCTCGGCCGGCAAGGCCTCACTGGATGAAGCTGCGATGATCGAATTCCTGGCGATCGGTGCCCATGGCGTCAAGCGCGGCGGCATCACCGCCCGGGATCGCGTCCTCGTCGTCGGCTCTGGCCCGATCGGTATGTCGGCCATCATCTTCGCCAAGGCACGCGGCGCAGACGTCACCGTCATGGACATGCGCGAAGACCGCCTGGAATTTACCCTCGCCTCACTCGGCGCCAACCGCATACTGATCGCCAATGACGAAGCGGAAGCCAAAGCAAAGCGTCTGACCGATGGCGACTTCTTCGACGTCGTCATCGATGCGACCGGCAACGCTCACGCCATGCAACGCGGCTTCGGCTTCGTCGCCCATGGCGGCCGCTACGTGCTCGTGAGCGTCGTGCGCGACGACATCACGTTTTCTGATCCAGAATTCCACAAGCGCGAAGCCACGCTCTTTGCCAGCCGCAATGCGCAGCCGGATGACTTTGCCGAAGTGGTGAAGCAGATGGAGAATGGTCGGGTGCCAACGGCGGCCTTGAATACGCACTGGAGTTCACTCGACAAGGGATCAGAGGTGTTCAAGGAGTGGTTGAGACCGGAGGCCGGCGTTATCAAGGCGATCTTGGCAGTCGGCTAGGCTGCTACGGTAAGCGGTGCACCGCTTCCACCTTGCGCCAGCTTTAGCGATATCGCGAGAATAGGTCTCTCTGAGCTTGGTTGATTGAGCTGTCATCCCAATCGATCTCACGCTTCGGTGCGGGAATTATTCGCCGAGTAAGCTCGTTGTCAAAGAAGAGCGTTCCATGGATTCCCATTGCTTCTCGTTTGAGAATAGGGCTGTCCCAAAGCGGCGCTAAGAATCGGCCTGCCTCATCATCACCAAGTCGTTGAATCAAATCTTCAATCATTTCCATGTCTTAATCGTTTGGAAAGATGATGAGTATTCGTCGTCAGTGGCCTGGAATACGCTGAAGGTGGCGTTTCGAGCGCCGTCTACGATAAGAATGTTTTTCATGGAGCATATTCTGACAACAACCACCCATTGCAGCAATGGGTGGTGCGAAATTCGCGGCTCGCGCTAGTTCACACCGCATTCCACGGTAGAAGCCCCTCAATCTGTCTCTGGTTGTGACCGTTGACGATAGCGGTAATCGTCCTGGCCGGGTACAACTGCGGATCGATGGAATTAAGCTTGCAGGTTTCGATGAGCGAGGCGATGGTTGCCCAGTTCTCCGCTCCTACATCGTGCCCGGCAAACAGGGCGTTCTTCCGGTTCAAAGCAATCGGCCTGATGGTCCGCTCTACGATGTTGTTGTCGATCTCGATCCGACCGTCGGTCAGGAAAACACAGAGGCCGTCCCAGTATTTGGCGATGTGGGCGAGCGCTCCTCCGAGCGGCGACTTGCCAGCGGCGCGGGAACGATGCTGCGTGAGCCAAGTTCGCATGTCCGCAATCATTGGCGCTGATCTTTCCTGCCGCCCAGCGAGGCGAGCGTCGGCGGGAAGACCGCGCAGCTCTGCTTCAATGCGATAGAGTTCGCTGATCCGCTTCACGCCTTCCTCTGCAATCGGTGTCGAGCCGGTGCGAGTGATCTCGACCAGCTTTCGCCGAGCATGCGCCCAGCAATAGGCCAGCCGGATGTCGGACCCGACACGATCCGGCGCGATCAGCCGAATATATCCAGCGTGGCCGTCGACCTGAAGCACGCCCGTAAACCCTCGCAATATCCGTTCGGCATGTTGCCCGCCACGCCTGGAGCGTAGGTAAAGGCTACGCCGGGTGAAGCACCTCCTCCCCACGGTCGGTCATCGCGGGCCAGCGCCCAGAAGTATCCAGTTTTGGTTTTGCGGGAGCCAGGATCGAGGACTGGCGCACGAGTCTCGTCCATGAACAGTTTGGTGGACCGCTTCAGGTTGGCGATCAGAGCGTCGAAGACCGGACGAAGTTCGAATGCCGCCCGGCCGACCCAGTCGGCGAGCGTGGAGCGGTCGAGATCAACGCCCTGGCGGCTCATGATTTGGGCTTGTCGGTAGAGCGGCGGATGGTCGGCATATTTGGACACCAGCACATGGGCGATGGTGGCCTCAGTGGGCAACCCGGCGTGAATCAATCGAGCCGGTGCTGGGGCCTGGGCAACGCCATCGGTGCAGGCGCGGCAGGCATATTTAGGGCGATGGGTGACGATGACGCGGAATTGCGCCGGAATGACATCCAGCCGCTCGGAGACGTCATCGCCGATGTAATGCAGGCCGCCGCCGCAGGCGCAGATCAGGCTCTTCGGTTCGATGATCTCCTCAACACGAGGAAGATGAGCGGGCAGAGAGCCGCGATTGACGGCACGGGGTTTAGGCTGCGGCTTCCCAGAGGGGCTGTCGGCTTCATCTTCGGCATCGATGGCAGCAATGGTGGTTTCCAAGTCCTCCAATGCGAGGTCGAATTGCTCGGGATAGGCCTTCTCGGACTTGCGACCGAAGGCTGCCTGCTTGAAAGCGGCGACGAGTTTCTCCAGCCGTTCGATCCGATCACCCTTGCGGACTTCACGCGCTTGCGCCGCGATCAGCATCGCCTTCAGGGCAGTAATGTCGTCTGGAAGATCGGCGGCGTCCAACGTGATGAAAATCTATCAAAACCAACGTCGCTTCGCCGTCGGAATTTACCGCCCGAGTCATCGTGCCGCATCTATTCGATGGCGTCCGGCGGTCTCGCCTCCACGGAACGGACACGACGCCAGTCGAGGCCTGCAAACAACGCCTCGAACTGTGCGTGGCCCAAAGTCATCAGGCCGTCCCTGACGCCCGGCCAGGTGAAGGTGTGTTCCTCCAACCGCTTGTAGGCCATCACCAGTCCGCTACCATCCCAATAGATCAGCTTCAGCCGGTCTGCTTTCCGTGACCAAAATACGAAGACCGTCCCGGTAAAAGGGTCTTTGTGGAGTTCGTTCTTGACCAGAGCCGCTAGGCCGTCGTGACCCTTGCGGAAGTCGACGGGCTTGGTGGCCACCATAATCCGAACCTGGTTCGACGGAAAGATCATGCCGGAACCGCGCAGGCACGCGCTACAGCGGCTATCCGGGCGACAGATGCTCCTTCTTCCAGACGAATGGTGACGGGCCCGATAATGATCTCGGGACGGCTGGCCTTCTTGATCGTCGGTTCGGAAACAGGTGGTTCGACGATTACCGCTGCAAACTCCACCGCATCCTCAGGTGCAGGCAGAACCAGCTTGCCCTGCCGCGCTATCGTTCGCCAGGTGGAGAGGTGGTTCGGCTTCAAGCCATGTCGCTCGGCAACCTCATTCACCATCACTCCGGGCCCAAGACTCTGGGAAACGATCTGCGCTTTTACCTCATCAGACCAATGCCGATGAACCTCACGTCCAGACTTCGTGGTCGAGAGAACCTCCAATGTACTCTCCATGGAGAAACTCTCGCTACTCGTCCATGGATAAACGATCGCAGATCAGGGCGGCGAGGACAACGTGGGAATGGAACACCGGTTACCAAAAGACGGGTGTTGTCTTATACCAATCCCACAAGTTTCTCACCGGATTCACCTGTCGCCTCAAATAATTCTCGCAAAAGTTGCGCAACTCGACTGCGGATGTGATCCACTTTGCCTCCAAAGATCCCAAAGCTAAAAGCCGCAGCAGGTCGCAGAGATCAAGCGACACGGCTTGTTGTTTGAGCTCGTGACCCCTAAGAGTTGCTGCGAGTCTCCCAAAAGACAAAGCTCGAATTGACATCAACACTTTATTAACAAGATGTAATTCCGTTCACCGCACATATTTCAGGAGCGAGTATATTTATATATAACGTAAAATATCCATCCCATCATCGCTGATCCGCGTATACGGATAGGCTCAATAAGCCGCAGAACTAAAGTAAAAATACGCAACTAAAATAAATATCTCCTCCATTCTTCAAAAAATAATTTCGGTACTTCGTATCTTTTCTTTCTTTTCCGAAACATTTTAAATCAGATACAAGCTGATATCACCGACACTTCTCCATTGCATCCTTGTCGCCAAAAGTGACGCCTCAAGATTTCTTTCTAAACGTTTGTTGCAATCAGACGGTGTGCAGTTATATGAACGCTCATAATGATTGGCGACACATATGGAGCCTATTTTACACCCTCGAGCGAGTCCCGCAAAAATCTGCCTTAATGACTGCATTTAAGTAGCGGGCTCATATAAAAAACTTAGCGGATCTAAAGGGCATCAAAAAAGAAGGCTTGATATTCCGAAACGCACGCACATGAATCCATGTAGCCCCGCTTTTTTATTTCTCAATTAGGATGCCACATCCGCAGCTTAGCGTGATTTCGCTGTGGCTTGCATCTAAGTCGATGCACGTTAGGAGTCTAAAGTGACCAAGAATAACAAATTTCACAGGGTCTTCGGATACCTCCGGTCCAAACCTACTGTGGACGCCGACTGGTACAGGTTGGAATATCCGGATGTGGCGATGGCTGGCGTTTCACCAATCAATCATTATTTTAGTCACGGGCGTCGCGAAGGCCGGCACCCGAGTTTCGATCCCGGGTTTTATATTGATGAATACTCCGACGTAGCGGATGCAGGTATAGATCCATTGGAGCACTACCTTCATCATGGTAGGCACGAAGGTCGGCATCCGCGATTTGATGCCGTATGGTATCTCGCCGAGTACGACGATGTAGGCACGACCGGTATAGATCCCCGCGAGCACTATAAAAACTTCGGACGCAAAGAGGGGCGGCATCCTGCATTTGATCGCCGGTTCTACGCACAAAACTACCCGGACATTGAGGCTGCCGGGGTAGACGTATATCAGCACTATCTGCATCATGGAAGAAACGAGGGGCGGCAACCGGCGTTTCAAAGAACTTGGTATCTAGCAGAGTATCCAGACGTCGCAAGTTCCGGCGTCGATCCATACCAACACTACTTTCTCGTTGGAAAACGTGAAGGACGCCATCCTGGGTTCGATCGGCGTTGGTACACTACTGAATATCCAGACGTGCCAAATTATGGAATGGATCTCTTGGATCATTATGTGAGATACGGCAAATACGAAGGCAGACATCCGGCGTTCAATCACTTTTGGTATGCCAATGAGTACGTTGATACCCGAACGGCGGGTATAGATGCACATACTCACTATCGGCAGTTCGGCAAGAAATTGGGACGAAAGCCGGGACCGCTAGCCTCGGAAGGAAGACCATATCGTACGCCTCTGCGGGACTTTGCAGCCTCATACGAGTCGCATTTCGAACCTCAGGACAATTTTTCAAGCTATCATACCGATATAAAGGCCATAGCTTTTTATTTGCCTCAGTTCCACGAAAGTGCCCACAACAATCGATATTGGGGGAAGGGATTCACGGAATGGGTAAATACCCGCAAATCCGTTCCTCACTTTCCAGGACACTACCAACCTCGAGTTCCGCATGAGGACATCGGGTATTACGATCTGTCGGACCCGAACGTAATAGCATCTCAGGCTGATATGGCTCGCCGCCATGGCATTCATGGTTTCTGTTTCTATCATTATTGGTTTTCGGGCGAGCGAGTTCTCGAGAAACCCGTCGATTTATTGCTTCAAAACCCCCAAATCGATATCAATTTCATGCTGTGCTGGGCAAACGAAAACTGGACTCGCACGTGGGATGGTCAAGAGCGTGACGTGCTTCTCGAGCAAAAGTGCTCTGAAGACGACCCGATGAACTTTATCAGGGATATCTCTCGTTACCTCGTCGATGATCGGTATATAAAGCACGATGGCTGCCCAATTCTACTTGTCTACAAGCCACATCTTCTACCGAATTTTGAGCAATGTGTTGACATTTGGAAGCGGTATTGGCGAGAAACGCACGGAAAGGAGTTGATCATTTGGGTGAATCGAACCGATCCATCTGATCATCCTGGCTTTAACCTTCCGCCTTCGATTGATGGAATCGTAGAGTTTCCACCAAACCATATACCTGCATCTCGCCATACCTTCCCGTATTTGATGGAGAGCAGCTATATCTACAAGGGACAGAAGCTGGCTGGTCACCTCTTCGACTACCAAGCAATGGCGAACAGCATAATTGAGGAATGCGAAATTAGTCCTCCGCCAATTGCAAAGCCTTTTTATCGCTCAGTTATGTTGGGCTGGGACAACTCGGCGCGGCGAGGTGAGGGCTGGTCCGTTTGGCATGGGTTTTCGCTTAAAAAATATTATGCTTGGCTTCGAAAAGTAATTTTCGACACACGCGAGAGATTGCCTAAGGATGACAGATACGTTTTCATAAATGCGTGGAATGAATGGGCTGAGGGCACTTACCTAGAGCCTGACGAACGCTTCGGCTATGCAAGTATTAACACCACAGCACGAGCTTTATTCGATTTGCCGTTTGCGAACATACCGGAGGTAATTCCAGAAAACAGTGCATTGCCCACTGTTATTCTGAAAGTTGCGGTTCATTTCCATGTCTACTACGAGGAACTAGTGGATGAAATCGTATCGCATCTGGCTATGATCCCCCAACCGTTTGATATTTTCGTAACGGCAGATAGTGAAACGAAGCTCGAAAGTACCAAATTAAAACTGTCTAAACTCTCGAATATCAACTCGTATTATTTAAGAGTTTTCCCGAATATTGGTCGAGACATCGCCCCTTTGCTTAGCATCGGAAGTGAGTTGCTCGCCTATGATGTATTCGCTCATTTGCATACAAAACGTTCGACGACCGTCACTTGGGGCGACGATTGGAGACGGTATCTCCTCAAGCATCTTCTAGGGTCTCCCCAATCGATTTCGAATACAATCGCTCGTTTCGCCTCGGATCAGAATCTTGGCGTATTTTATCCTGAGAACTATTCATTGATTTCTCCACATATAAACTGGGGGGAGTGCAGGGAGCGATGCGCTCAACTGCTGAATGAAATGGGGACATCGATCGAATTGCCTACGAACCCCTCTTTCGCAGCAGGCAGCTTTTTCTGGGCTCGCCCCTCCGCCGTGTCAGCCATCTTGAACTCTGGTTGGAGCGCCGACGAATTTGAACAAGAAGCCGGTCAAGTGCAGGCCACACTAGCGCATTGCATTGAGCGCATGTGGTGCTACGTTGCGGCAGCGAAAGGATATCGTTCGTCTTCCTATGTTGCGAGGATTGCCATTGACAAGCAGCCGAAAGCTGATCTTCCCGTCAAACGGCGCCTAAGTATTTTCGTTCACTACGATCCAGACGATCGCCTTTCCGATGCCGATTCCTACTATCTGCAGTCGTTACGCGAAGTTTCACAGAAAGTGGTTCTCGTCAGTAACTCTCAAAAGCCAATGAGATCGAAACTCCACCTCCACTCTGACTCTGATGTCGTGTGCATGCGGTGGAATCGCGGATACGACTTTGGGGCTTGGCGTGATGCGCTTAAGTTAATAGGCCGCGACGAAGTTAGCTCTTACGATGAGATAATTTTTGCTAACAACAGCTGCTATGGGCCACTTCATTCACTGGAAGCTACCATGCAGAAAGCCTCGGAAGATGCTGATTTTTGGGGAATCACTGGGTTTCCCGCATCTCCTGACTCGCCTCGTCCTGAAGCTATGAATCTTCCGAAAAGATTTATCCCAGAGCACATACAGAGTTATTTCTTTGTAGTAAGAAATAACCTCGCGGTATCCGACGTATTTTGGGATTTTTGGGAAGCCGTACCGGATTATCAGCACCTGATGGATGTAGTGAGCTATCAGGAAGTTCAGATGACCGAGAAATTTCGTGAGAGTGGCTTCAAATATGAGATCCTAGTTTCGGAGAGCGTTGAGCTCCAGCGGGCAAAGGTATCCGAGCCACGGTATAACGCGCCATATAATTCTCCGCTAGCACTGCTCTTGGCAGGCTCCCCTTTTGTCAAGAAGAAAGCCATTGCTTATTCGCCGGAAGAGACCGAGAAGACTGCCCTGTTGATCAAAACGCTGAAGCTTCTGCCATTCCTTACGTTTGACCCGACTTGAACAGATAAGCTATCGGAGATGCATCGATGGACGCCACTTCTGTGGGCGATAATTGCCGCAGTGGGGTGGCTTCCCTAGATATATCTTTACAGAATATAAATGAAGTCGTGTCTATAGTTGTACGGTAGTGACCGACGAAAAATGGAGTGTCAATGATGCGCGAACCGTGGCTCAGAATGATATTCGCTTGGGCTAGAGTGGATCTGCGCGGTAACCCATGGAGCCCAATCCGTGTTTCGTGAATACGGTGAGCACTCCGAATCCGTTAAAGTGAGATCAAATGCAGCAACATAGTATTATATGTGGCATCGAATAGGCTCAACACATTTGCACTGATCATGTTTGCGCAATTCATAGTTCCATATGACTTCAACAGTAATATCGGAGCGTATACTTGGGTAGTGCACAAAGCTGCGCAAAGCTTGGGTTCGGACCTGCGCTTAATTGCATCCTGGGACTATTGGGCGAAATCGTCAGAAATTATCGACATAGCTCAGAATACCGCCCCTAACGGGGATTATGAATATTTAATCTCTCGCAATCTTACATCAATTGCATTCAGTTCCCTCGACTTCGTAAATCTTGACAAACACTACTTCCACAGCAAGTATTCGAGCCTACCGCAATCAAAGGTTTTATCCATACTTCAAGACGGAGTGGATGAAGAACTTCAAGCCAATATCTATCACGGACTAGTGGCAAATACCGCGCTTGAAGGTTTGCTTCTATGGACAAACTGTTGCTCTGCTGTTCAAGCTGCTAGGCAGGCTTCGGTGCCGACGATATTCAATGAGATTGGCCCGCTGCGTCCGCCGATATACCATCCTGCAGCTTACTTTGATTTTCGAGGACTCCACGATCAAGCACAAGCGGAAGATCGGTGGGGTAGCTTCTGGAAAGACCCAAGAACAGCATCGTTACCTGTACTTGAGCGCTCCGCTCTGCTAGCATTGTTGCGGCAAGTTCCGCTCACCAAACAGGTAGACAGGCCCACCGGTTTGATTGGTGTTGCGCTACAATATCCTGGTGGAGTGCACTTGAAGTACTCATCCAACTTCACAAATGCATGCACAATCGATTTTGTTCAAAGGCATTTCAACGGACCACTCCTGATACGAGCCCATCCGGGGGCACGCAACCAAAGCTCCATGCACTCATTGACCAACGATGAAAGCAACACGCCGGAGGAGTTCTTGCGGAAATGCGATGTTGTTGTGACGATCAATTCGGGAATCGCATTTGAAGCTATTCTTATGGGAAAGGAGACATACGTCCTCGGCCACTCGCCAATTGCGATGGGGGCATGGGATATAGTTCAGCGCGCACCAAAGATGGACATCAGCACTGAAACGCTTTGGCTAAATTGGTTTGCCTTTGCCTATTTGTTGCCATTTCATCTTTTGTTCAATGCTGAATATTACCGGTGGCGCTTAAGCAACCCGTCGGAAAGGGATGTTTACATGCACAATTATTCCTGGTGGATTAAACACGGCGGCGTGAAAGATAACTAACTTCTGATCTCGCCGCGATACAGAGTATTCAAGTTTCTGTTAGCGTTGTGCAGTATGCCTGCCCTTCTAAGTCGCATCCAAGAGCTTCACATCAGTAAATTATCTCGTTGTAAGCATTGCGAGCACTCCGATCCAGAACTATGAGACTGCTGCACTTCACTTGCCGAGGTCAGGATCGTCGATGTCCGCATTTCCGTTTTTCTGTCCTTGGGCTGCTTCGATCCGCCAGCTGTCGCCGATTAGGCGAAGAAGCGTAGCGTGGTGTCACTTTTTCGCTGGGGCTTCAAATTTAAACAACCTTGTTTGGTAAGCGGCGTACTAGATTTCGGAAGCCGAAGATATTGGAGATCGGTTGTTAATGAGCACGAGATTGCGACTACGGGGACATCCTCTACTCGAGGCACTCAAGACAAAAGCAGACGTCATGGGAGCGGTAGTCCTGCGCGATATGCGCAGTCGCTTTTTCAATCACGGCGCAGGCTTCCTACTTCAATGTATTTGGCCACTTGCCCACCTTCTAATAATCATGGCGATGAACATCGGGGCCGGGAGAAGCGCTCCCTACGGAACGCCAGCATTGTTTTTTGCTACTGGATTACTGCCGACACTGACATTTGTCTATATCTCAAGGTTTATGGGGCTTTCAGTCGTCATAAATCAACAGATGCTTTCATTCCCAATCGTTAGGGTCACAGACATTTTGTATGGCCGAGCCCTTTTAGAGGTAATAGCCGGATGCGGGACTTTGGCATTGATGTGGGTTATTCTGGTTTCTCTAGGCCTTAATCCATATCCAGATGATCCGGCGGACGCAGTATTGGCTTATATGGCAACAATTCTACTTGCACTCGGAATTGGAACGATCGTCGGAGTTATAACTCAACTTCTACCGCTTTTCGTAACCGTATACGCGCTTCTGATCATCGTGCTCTATATTTCATCCGGTGCGCTTTTTGTTGCTACGGCGTTCCCAGACGAAATCGCAATACCTCTGTCATACAACCCTGTACTGCAATGCGTCGAATGGATGAGGAAAGCATATTTTGAAAATTACAATGACAGAATACTAGATCGAGAATACGTTGTTTGGTTTGGCGTCACTTCCCTGATGATCGGTCTACTTCTTGAACGTTGTTTACGTCGTTTTGTGATGGACAATATGTAAGCGACAAGCCGAGGCCGTTCTGACGGTATAGTCCCAGGTCATGGGGGCGTCGATTTCGCTGCTTGGCTATACCTTCGCAAAGCGCTCAAGCGTGTGGGTAAGCGAAGCTTGCGGGTCGACGTGGTTCATTTTGCTCTGCCCCCCAAAAACTGGATCGTTTTTGATTGGAGTTTTTTGCGCTAGATTCCCGGTTGGGAACAGGAGCGAAAGCGATGAAGGCATCGAAGTTTTCGGACGCACCGAAGGCGTTTATCCTGAAACAGGGGACAAAGGGGTGCCTGTGGCGACGATCTGCAGCAAGGCCGGTATTGGCCAGGCGGCCTATTTCAATTGGAAGAAGAAGTACGCTGGCCTGCTGCCTTGTGAGACACCTCTCGACATCAGAAGTCTGAGTGCAACCACGCTTGCCCAGGTTCATCGAGGAGATCTACAATGCCAGCCGGTTGCACTGAGCCCTCGGCTACAGGTGACTAGCAGAATTTGAAACTCAACTCGCCCAGCAGGCAGCTTAGTTTGAAGCGCCTCGTTGGTCCAGCCCCAAGGGTTCATTCCAAGTCCAGCTCCAAATTTGACTAGATCGATGTAGGCGACTGTTACCGTCAGGCTGCCTCTGTGTCTACTGTAGCGACCGGTCGCTGGCGAGCCAGCGATACGAACCGCGCGTTACCGTCCCCGGAAGCCCTGCATTCACCGATCACCAGAAAAGCAGCGTTCTACCCATTCTTTTTAAGGACGGCGGCAAATTCATTTTGCCCCCATACAGTCTGGTAAACACGTTCCACGGACAAATTGATCTCCTGCATCTCTCTAAGCACGCTTATAACATTTCTGAAGCTGTCCGGTGTGAACTGCCAAGCGTGCACATCCACATAAGATCCCATTGAGCTATGGAAGGTCTCGACTGCATATTGCGCTCTATTGGCTCTATCAGAAAAATTTGGATCTTCGTGATCGCCACGCCAATGAGCTAGAGTATCGGAGTGTGTCGTTAACACATAATGTTCGTAGATACTCTTCATTGTATGTACTTTGCGTTGCTCCAAGTGAGCTCGCAGCATCTCACCAGTATCGCTTGGGTCTAGAAAGTAGTCAAAGCAATAGCGTTTATCTGGTATAATCAAATAGTACTGACCGCCTGGCTTCAAAATCCGTTCGACCTGCAACAAGTGCTCTATGAGGTCTGGTTGATGCTCAATACAGTGACTACTGAATACAATATCAAACAGAGAGGTCGGAACGATCGACAAATCTCCCTGTGGGGAAATGAAATCAATATCTGGGCATGATGTTGTCGGATATCCGACATTCTTTGCTCGCTCCAACAATTGCTCTCGATTTAACACGTCAAAGAATTTTACGTTTGCGCCGCCAAACGCTGGCTTAGTAAATGGCCCGATCTCGAGAATATCAGCAGCTTCAGGAACCGTCGCCAGAAAGCCTAGACGATGTGCGGCAGGGCTTGCAATACGTCCCTCCCGGCTACCGTGGTGCTGAAAGTGGCTTTCAACTTCGTCGTCCGCCCAACTCCGCGTATCTTCGTGAACCAGCCGATAGAAATTGTGATCCAACTCAGCTGGCAACTCTCCTTTAACTACGTATTTTGGAAGAAGATTAAAAAGATTCGACCAAGGCGTGTGAGAATAGTTCATTAAATGGCGTCCCGAGCAATTTCAATTTTTCAGAGAAGCTCTCATTTTGATGAAGGCAACGCAAAGGAATAATGATGTTTGACTCCTGATAATTTGATGTTGCCCCCATGTTTCCTTGGGAGGTGGATCATCAGTGCCCATACATCCACCACGCTGCTTCCGAGAACGATGGTGCTCGGGCCTGATGGAGAACTCCCCAGAAGAGACCTCCTTTGCCTTGTCCGGGCGAAGTAGTCGGATAAAATCCTGCTGTGTTTTCGGCCTTTCAGCTGCAGGACGTTTATTTGAGACGGCATCGATTGCACGTCGCTGCGGACGAGTCGCGCCCGAGGTCAACATTTGCCTTGATGGATTTTGCGATGTTAAGAACAGAGCTGTCACTAATGGCAGCAAAAATAACGATATCTCCAATTACGACGTCATTTGTGCTCATTTATTACCATGCTGCTCACCGAAACTTTGACACCAAAGTTCTATTGGCCCTGGCGAAGCTTCCTCCAGCGAATTCAACCCAAGTTTAGGTGCTACAAGAACGATATTTGTTCGGCCACACGATCTATCCAGAGATTGGCCCGGCACGTTTATCGTTCAGACAAATTTGCATAAAATCGCTCTGACACAATCGACCGATCGCCTCACTCAAATGTCTGGACATCCGCTATCGATGGCAGGCGCTGATCCTTGTCAGAAAGCGTCGGATGCTCTGTAAGACTCCAGTCAATCGCAATCCGCGGATCGTTCCAACGGATGCCGCGATCGCTCTCAGGGGCATAATAATTAGTAGTTTTATACAAAAACTCGACATGATCACTCAACGTCAGAAAGCCGTGAGCGAACCCTTCAGGGATCCAAAGCTGGCGCTTGTTTTCGTCCGAAAGAAGGACACCAACCCACTGCCCGAATGTCGGTGAGGAGTTGCGAATGTCAACAGCGACATCATAGACTTCGCCGACCACAACGCGCACCAGTTTTGCTTGGGCATGCGGGGGCATCTGGTAATGGAGACCACGCAAGACGCCCCTTCCCGATCGGCTATGGTTGTCCTGCACGAAATCGGCACTTCTTCCGATGGCCGTTTCAAACTTCGCCTTGCTGAAACTTTCAAAGAAGAAACCACGACCGTCTGAAAAAACAGTTGGCTCGATAATCTTAACATCCGGAATGGCGGTATCGATAGCTTTCATTGGTCATCCTGCTCAGAGAGCTGCACGGAATATACAAAGAGTTGGGTACACGGTAGTTGTCAAAATATTTGTTCACGCAAGATTCCGAGGAGATATTGCCCATAGGCATTCTTCTTTAACGGATGCGCAAGGGTCTCTACCTGTTCCGCACTGATCCAGCCGCTACGATAGGCGATCTCTTCCGGGCAGGCTACTTTTAGGCCCTGTCGATTTTCAATAGTTGCGATGTAATGGCTCGCCTCAAGCATCGATTCATGTGTGCCGGTATCAAGCCACGCATAGCCACGCCCCATGGTTTGCACGTCCAGTTGCCCGGCATTCAAATAATGTACGTTGATATCTGTAATCTCCAGCTCGCCACGCGCTGAGGGCCGGATGGATTTTGCAATCTCGACGACGCCCGCGTCATAGAAATAAAGGCCTGTAACCGCATAATTGCTCTTCGGCAGCTTTGGTTTTTCCTCCAGGCTCATCGCCCGACCCGTTGTATCGAACTCGACCACTCCATAACGATGCGGATCCTGAACGTGATAGGCAAAGACGGTAGCACCCGCCTCCCTATCGCTTGCTTGATGCAGCAATCGGGTAAAGTCGTGTCCGTAAAAGATATTGTCCCCTAGGACTAGTGCAGATGGTGCACCATTCAGAAACGCCTCGCCGATCAGAAATGCCTGGGCAAGGCCATCCGGGCTGGGCTGGACAGCATAGTCGAGCTTGATACCCCATTGGCTGCCATCCCCGAGCAGCTGTTCAAACCGAGGTGTGTCCTGTGGCGTCGAAATGATGAGGATCTCACGAATACCCGCCAGCATCAATGTCGCTAGCGGATAGTAGATCATCGGCTTGTCGTAGATGGGCAGAAGCTGCTTGCTGACCGCCAGCGTCAGCGGATAAAGGCGCGTGCCTGACCCGCCAGCCAGTATTATACCCTTGCGTGCTTTCGTCATGATCTGGCGCCTCGTCTTCAGTCTGTCAATCTATGTCGCATCTCTTGAGATTATAACCCACCGCCGGTCTGAAACCTTCAATTTCCCGCGGCCCGCAATCTGACCAGCACGTCATCGACACCCTCCTGCCACACGGGAAGCGTGAGATCAAAACGATCCATCAGCTTCTGACAATCCAGTCTTGAATTGGCCGGTCGCTTGGCGGGGGTCGGATACTCAGCAGTCGAGATCGGTTTGAGTGTGTCAGGAGACAGTGCAAGCTCAACCCTCGCCGCCAAAGCCTCGCGAACGATGTGCGCGGCATAACCGTACCAGGATGTGCTGGCTTGCGCGGTCAGATGGTAGGTCCCCGAGAGATCGCTTGGGGTATCGGCAGCCGCAGCGCGCTCGATCACCACCCGCGTGACGTCGGCAATCAAGGCCGCGGACGTTGGGGCGCCGATTTGGTCAGCCACGACATTCAACGCGCTTTTTTCTCTTGCAAGACGAAGGATGGTTTTCAGGAAATTGCTGCCGTGATGGCCAAAGACCCAGCTCGTCCGCAGGATTGCGTGACAGGCGCCGGATGCACGCACTCCCTCTTCGCCCCGCCATTTACTTTCCCCATAGACGGATTGCGGATTGACTGCATCACCTTCGACATAGGGATCAGCCTTGGCGCCATCGAAAACATAATCCGTCGAATAATGGATCAAGAGCGCGCCGTTATCGGCGGCCCAGCGCGCGATTATGGCGGGCGCATCGGCATTAACCGCCATCGCCAGTCCGGCATCGCTCTCGGCTCGATCCACCGCCGTATAGGCAGCGGGGTTCACAATCACGCGCGGCTGATACTCGCGAAGAGCGGCAAGGATGCTTGCTTCGCTCGCAAGATCCATTCCATCCCGCGTCAAAGCCACAACATCCCCTAAAATCGGAAGAGAGCGCTGCAACTCGAACCCGACCTGTCCGTTGGCGCCGGTGACCAGAATGGGACTCACAGCTCAACCTCATATTGCTTACCGACCCACTCGCGATACGCACCACTTGTGACGTCGCTTACCCACTCCTGATTGGCGAGATACCACTCGATCGTTTTGCGAATGCCGCTCTCAAATGTTTCTTGCGGCCTCCAGCCAAGTTCGCGCTCGAGCTTGCGCGCATCTATTGCATAGCGGCGATCATGGCCGGGACGATCCTTGACGAAAGTGATCTGATCACTGTAGCGGCCGCCATCGGTCTTCGGTTTGAGCTCGTCGAGAATAGTACAAATCGTGTGAACGACATCGAGATTAGGTTTCTCATTCCAACCGCCGACATTATAGGTCTCGCCGAGCTTGCCGCCTTCAAGCACACGGCGAATGGCGCTGCAATGATCCCGCACATAGAGCCAGTCGCGGATCTGCTGGCCGTCGCCGTAGATCGGCAGGCTTTTGCCCGACAACGCATTCAGGATCACGAGCGGGATCAGCTTTTCCGGGAAATGATATGGGCCATAATTGTTGCTGCAATTCGTTGTCAGTACCGGCAGGCCATAGGTATGATGCCAGGCGCGAACCAAATGATCCGAGGCGGCTTTACTGGCGGAATAAGGGCTGTTCGGCTCGTAGCGATTGAGCTCATTGAACGGCGCATCATCCTTAGACAAAGTCCCGTAAACCTCATCTGTCGAGACATGCAGAAAGCGGAACGCCGATTTCCCATCGTCCGGCAGGCCATCCCAATAGCCGCGCACGGCCTCCAGCAGATTGAACGTGCCGACAATATTAGTCTGAATGAAATCACCGGGGCCGTGGATCGAACGATCAACATGGCTTTCCGCCGCAAAGTTGAGTACCGCACGCGGCCTATGCATCGACAACAGCTCGCTCACCAAACCGCGATCACCGATATCACCCTGAACAAACACGTGACGATTATTGCCCTTCAAACCCTTCAGCGTATTCAGATTGCCAGCGTATGTCAGCTTGTCGAGATTGATAACGGTCTCATCATGCTGTTCAATCCAATCGAGAACATAGTTCCCACCAATAAACCCAGCACCTCCAGAAACTAAAATCGACATCTAAAATCCTATCATGCTCTAAGCTGGGCAATAAAACTGAAAAGGCGAAAGCTAAGTTGCAGACCACAATATGCTCAAGGGAATCTTGTGAATCCACGCCAATAAGCGCCACAGGCATTCCGCTTCGTTGCGGATCGTTAACCCAAACATTGTCACTCTTCAACCCACGGCAACTATAAATGCCCCCTTGCTTTGCGTTCGCCTCAATGAATCTATGAGTCCAAGACGGCTTGATCGCTCGCTGCATCTCCACTCGTCAATATTGACTGGCAGATTTTGGATGCTCGCAATGGTCGATTATCCACAAAATACCATTGCGCTGGGTGCTCGCGAACAATAGGCTCTATGAGCGCATTTAGACTTCCGACATCCTCAATGATTTGATTTTCTGTGCCTGGTGCTGTCGCCAGCTTAAATGGCTCCAATGCCTGCAATGTGAAATTCGCCCCGTTATCCCGCGTGATGAACAGTGGATAAATCAAGGCATTGGTCTTGCGCGCCATACGTGCAACAAGGGCATAGTTGCCTTCGAGATGGGCAGGCCGGCCAAAAAGCGGCGCACGGATATAGCCATTGAATGCTTCATCACAGAACATTAGCAGATTGTCGCCATTCTCCAGGATTCGCAGAGCCGGGCGGACAAAGCTGCGTCCGGGTTTCAGGATGCCGAGACCGGCCCCCTTCCGGAGGCGGTTGACGATATAGTGGCGCGACCGGCGTTTGGGGGGATCATAGTTCATGGTCACCGCAAGCCCCATATCGAGCAGGCAATGCCAAAGCACTTCCCAGTTACTGACATGCGGAGCGATGAAAATTACTGGACCTGCGGCACAGCGCTCAATCATGGCTTCCGTGCCGACGGTTCGAACATGTCGTCGCGCCAGCCTAGGCACAACCGAATATTCGGCCATCTGCCGGCCTTGGGAATCCGCATAAGCCATCAGCAATTTGTGAAGTTCGATGTCGCTAAGGTCGGATTTTATCATTTTCAGATTGGCTGCAGCGCGCGAATAAGCTCCTTTGTGAAAACGCGGCGCCAGAACACGCCCAAGCCAACCGCCCAATGCCGAGCAGAGCCGAGCTGGCAACAACATGAAAGCAAAATAGAAGAATAGGTCTGTGGCATTGTCGATATTATCGTGCAGCCAATACCGCGAAAACGCCTTGCGCCGATCGCCGCCGGCGAGAAAATCGGCAAACGGCGGCGCCTTTGGGGCCTCATAGGTCCAAGCCTTGCGCTTTTGAGGGGCTGCTGGTGTGCTGTCATCATCGGCCCGCATCAAATCAACGCCTATGCAGGGTAACGGGTATGCCGCCACGAGGGCGCAGCGTCAGACGGCATTGCGGCTGCACGCTATGACCCTCCTTCACACGCACGCGAAAACGCTGGGCCAGGATCGCAA
>NZ_JAELTU010000069.1 GCF_016429015.1 Rhizobium sp. ASV20 | reverse complement strand
TCCGGAAGACGAGCGTTATCGCGGCATTGTCGGCAAGCATGTCATCCTGCCGATCGTCGGGCGTCGCATTCCGATCGTCGCCGATTCCTATGCCGATCCGACCGCCGGCACGGGCGCGGTGAAGATCACACCTGCACACGATTTCAACGACTTCGAAGTCGGCAAGAGGGCAGGGCTGCGCTCGATCAACGTTATGAACGTCGATGCCTCCATCACCATCAAGGAAAACGAGGATTTCCTCGAAGGCCTTGATAATCCCGCGGCGCTCCACGGCGCCTGGGACGAGCTTGAGGGCAAGGACCGTTTCGAGGCACGCAAGATCATCGTCGGTATCTTCGAAGAGGCGGGTCTACTCGACAAGATCGAGCCGCACACGCACGTCGTTCCGCACGGTGACCGCGGTGGCGTACCGATCGAGCCGCGCCTGACCGAACAGTGGTTCGTCGACAACAAGACGCTGGGGCAGCCTGCGCTGGAATCCGTCCGCGAAGGAAGAACCAAGTTCGTTCCAAGGAACTGGGAAAACACCTATTTCAACTGGCTTGAAAACATTGAGCCGTGGTGCATTTCCCGCCAGCTTTGGTGGGGCCATCAGATTCCGGCATGGTACGGACCGGATGGTCAGGTTTTCGTCGAAAAGACCGAGGAAGAAGCCCTGCAGGCGGCGATCCAGCATTATCTCTCGCATGAAGGGCCGATGAAGGCCTATGTCGAAGACCTGCTGGAGAACTTCAAGCCCGGCGAAATCCTGACGCGCGATGAAGACGTGCTCGACACCTGGTTCTCATCGGCACTTTGGCCGTTCTCGACGCTCGGCTGGCCGGATCAGACGCCGGAGCTGGCGCGCTACTATCCGACGAACGTCCTCGTAACGGGCTTCGATATCATCCCGTTCTGGGTCGTTCGCATGATGCAGATGGGCCTGCATTTCATGAAGGATGAGAACGGCAACCCGGTCGAGCCGTTCAGCACCGTCTATATTCACGCCCTGGTGCGCGACAAGAACGGGCAGAAGATGTCGAAGTCGAAGGGCAACGTCATCGATCCGCTGGAGCTGATTGACCAGTACGGTGCCGATTCGCTGCGTTTCACGCTGGCGATCATGGCGGCGCAGGGCCGCGACGTGAAGCTCGATCCTGCCCGCATTGCCGGCTATCGCAACTTCGGTACCAAGCTGTGGAACGCCACGCGCTTTGCCGAGATGAACGGCGCCAAGAGCGATCCGCATTTCGTGCCGGAAGCGGCCGAACTCACCGTCAACCGCTGGATCCTTACGGAACTGGCGCGGGCGGAGCGCGATGTGACTGAAGCGCTCGAAAGCTTCCGCTTCAACGATGCGGCAGGTTCGCTCTATCGATTCATCTGGAATCAGTTCTGCGACTGGTATCTGGAGCTTCTGAAGCCGATCTTCGGTGGCGAGGATGAAAATGCGAAGGCTGAATCTCAAGCCTGCGCAGCCTATGTCCTCGAGGAGACCTACAAGCTGCTGCATCCGTTCATGCCCTTCATGACGGAAGAGCTGTGGGCACATACGGCGGGCGAGGGCAAGGAACGCGACGGCCTGATCTGCCATGCGGATTGGCCTGCACCGTCCTACGCCGACAACGTTGCGGCCGATGAGATCAACTGGTTGATCGACCTCGTTTCGGGCATCCGCTCGGTTCGTTCCGAAATGAACGTTCCGCCGTCCGCGACTGCGCCGCTGGTCGTCGTCGATGCGAACGGCCTGACGCGCGAGCGCTTGTTCCGCCACGATGCCGCCATCAAGCGGCTGGCACGCGTCGAAACGGTCTCGCTTGCCGATGCCGCGCCGAAGGGTGCCGCTCAAATCGTCGTCGGCGAGGCGACCTTCTGCCTGCCGCTTGGCAGCCTTATCGATCTGTCCGCCGAAAAGGCCCGTCTGGAAAAGGCGATCGGCAAGAATGACCAGGAAATCGCCCGCATCGTCGGCAAGCTTTCGAACGAGAAGTTCGTGGCGAACGCCAATCCCGACGTTGTTGCCGCCGAACGTGAACGTCTTGGCGAGCTTGAAGGGCAGCAGGCAAGCTTGAAGGTGGCATTGGCGCAAGTCAGCGAAGCTGGCTGACGGCGAAACTCCAACAAGTCGAAATGGTTAGCGGGGCATGCGGCGAAAGCTGCGTGCCCCGTTTTCTTGACGGATCGATTCGCGACAGCCTTGCCTTGCTGCGGAATCTGCCGCCGTCAGCTTCGCACAGGTGAAATAGATTACCCCTAAATTTGATAGGCAATTTCGAAAAGCAGCACTGTTGTCAGATTGTAACAGGAATGTTGCAGTGAAGAATAAGAATCTACGCTGGGGTAAAAATGTTATTCAAAAAGCAAAATCCGACTAATTTTTTAGGCGTCTGGAAGCGGCGTTCACTTTCTTACGTAAGTCAATCGCTATCTTTCCAGGCTGTTGCTCACCCGGGCCGCATTGCTAATTCATTCGATCGTCGCAACAATCGAATAAATGAATGCACCAGTGGGGGAGACACAATGGCATTTTCTCTTGCGTTGAGGGGCGCAGCCGCTCTCGTCATCGGCTCGTCTTTCGCCAGCGCAGCTTTTGCGGGTGGCCTGGATCGAGGCGGTTACGATATCGATCTGCTGTTCGATAAAGGACGTTATGTTTTCGAATCCGGCGTCACCTACGTGATGCCCGATCGTAAAGTGAAGAACGCCAAGGACACCTATCCGGCGGACGGCAATCTCAACAATCGTAGCCGGACGGCCGACGCGTCGGCGAATTATGCAATACCCTATGGCGCCTTCAAGATCGGCATCACCGACGATCTCGACTGCATGGCCGACTATTCGCAGCCATTCGGCGGACACCTCAACGAGGGCCAGAATTGGGCCGGCGCCAATAACGAAATCGAGACCAAGGTACGCACGAACAATTATTCGGCCACCTGCTCTTACAAGTTCGATATGGGACCGGGACAGTTCCGTGTTATCGGCGGCGGTTTCTATCAGGAAGTCAGCGGCTACAAGTCACGTCTGGTCTATGAGACTGCCGGGCCTATTGCCTCAATTTACAACGGTGTCGGCTCGCTTGATGTCGACGGTCATGGCTGGGGCTGGCGCGCTGGTCTTGCCTATGAAATTCCGGAATATGCCTTCCGCACCAGCCTCGTCTACAATAGCCGGGTCAAGTACGACAACCTCAAGGGCTCGGTCGATCTGACCGAAGTGCCACCTCCGGTCGTTCCGGGTGGTTTCGGCGGCAAGCTGACCTCCGTCTTCGGATCGGCCGATGCGCCCGACTCGCTGGAATGGAAGGTTCAGACCGGCATCGCGCCTGATTGGCTCGCCTTCGGCTCGGTCAAGTGGACAAACTGGAGCATTCTGCAAAGCATTTCGCTCTGCCCGACCGCCAATAGCAGCATCGCCTGCAACAAGCGGACACAGTTGACGTCGCTCGATCTTCTCTATCAGGACGGCTGGACGATCACCGGCGGCATCGGCCACAAATTCGATGATAAGTGGAGCGGTGCGGTCAGCCTGACATGGGATCGCGGCACGAGCGACGGCTACGGCATGAACTCTGATACCTGGACGCTGGGCGCTGGTGTTGCCTACAAGGCGACTGAGCATGTCCAGTTCAATTTCGGTGGCGCGCTCGGCTTGATGACATCAGGCAAATCCGGCCCGGTCACCCGTGGCGGTGTCGTCTATGGCAACGATGTTTCGTATAGCTTCGGCAATGACTTGGTCGCAGCTCTTCAGACTTCGATGAAGGTCAGCTTCTAAGGATATTCCCTTGTATTGAGGCAGGTTCATAACCTGCCTTCTACTATCGCGATCGACGCTGCGAGCTCCATCAGGTCTCGCAGCGTTTCTTTGTCGGCCATTGCTCGCGATGAGGCGGAAAACGGTCTTATTGCGCCGTTTATGGTTAAGGAAATCTCTGCGCCGATAAATTTTTTGTGACGAATTAGCAACACTCTATTTCAACGTATTGCAAGCCCGTGATCGGATTACAATTTGTCCATTTCCCGCCACAAATGGGGAGCAGCGATTACACGGGCACAGGGGCAAGCCTTGTAGAAAGTGCGTAAGCGGTCGATGGGTGAATTTCCACTTTGGCATAAGCAACAATCCGGGATCGGAGCAGTCATGCTTCCGATGCAGCGGAAAAGTCTTTGTATGCCAGGGAAAGTCGTCGACCTGACCATGTCCGATATCGCTCATTGGAATTCTAATGAGAGCGCCGCTTCGGCGGTGAGATGCGATAACGGTCACGCAAATGCTGGTTTGGACATAATTGCAAGCTATGCTCGCAATTGTGGCAAACAGCTTCGGTTGAGTGCCACGGGAGCCGTCCTTTCGAAGGATGATTCAGTCTCGTGCGCCATCAGGGAAAACATTCGCGAATCTGGCGGCGCGTTTACAAATGCGGTGGCAGGCCCGAATGGAGCGAAAGAAATCGACTGTTATGTTTAAGTCCGAGTTCATATCAGCGAGAGTCATGATGCTCAGCCTGTCCCTCGCCGCGGCGGTGGCGCTGGCAGGTCAAGCCCGGGCATTCGATATCAATGCCGGTGTTTCCAAGGAATCGGGTCCGTTCGATCTCTTCAAATTCGGCTTTAAAGCCTACAAGAACGGGCAGAAGGAAGAGGCGGTCGAGGCCTATCGCTACGCCGCCGAAAAGGGCCATACAGGCTCGCGCTGGGCTCTCGCCAATATGTATGCCGATGGCGACGGCGTCGCGCAGAACGATTTCGAAGCCTTCAAGATCTACAGTGAGATAGCGCAGCAGGGCGTGGAGCCGGGCTCTGAGGATACCGGCTTCTTCATCAACGCGCTACTTGCTCTCGCCGGCTACTACAAGACCGGCATTGCCAATAGCCCGGTGAAAGTTGATCTCAGCCAGGCCCGCCAGCTCTATTTTCAGGTTGCATCCACCTTCGGTGTCCCAGAGGCTCAGTTCCAGCTGGCGCAAATGATGCTGTCAGGCGAGGGCGGAGCCCCCAATGTGCAGCAGGCGAAGAAGTGGCTGAACCAGGCGCGCAAGAGCGGCCACCCCGGCGCCATGGCCGTGTTTGGCAATCTTCTGTTCCAGGAAGGGCAATCGATTCGCGGATTGGCCTTCATGACGGCCGCGCTCGACAAGTGTAAGCCGAAGGATTGCGGCTGGATGGAAGATATCCAGGAACAGGCCTTCTCGGTCGCAAACGAGAATGATCGCCGCGTCGCAGTCTCGATGGCGCACCAGCTTGATGTTGCTGGCTCCGACTGAACCGACGCAAGCCACCCGCGCAGCCCAGCGGCGATAAATAGCGCCGAGCGCGCGCCTGTCAGATATGGTGCTTAGTTGCCGAAATCGAGATGCGCGATAACAGGGACATGGTCCGAGGGCTTTTCCCAGGCGCGCACATGCTTTTCGACAGCCGTTGCAGTTAGGCGGTCGGCAGCTTCCGGCGACAGCATCAGGTGATCGATGCGTATGCCGTTGTTCTTCGGCCATGCGCCGGCCTGATAATCCCAGAATGTATAGAGCTTGACTGCATCCGTCGTCGCCCGCACCGCATCCGTAAAGCCGAGATGTTCGAGCTGACGGAAAGCCTGACGCGTCTGCGGCAGGAACAGCGCATCACTTTCCCAAACTTTCGGGTCGAAGCAATCGTGCGGCTCTGGGATGACATTGTAATCGCCGGCGAGCACAAGCGGTTCCTCCAATGCGAGGCGATCCAATGCGAACTTCCGCAACCGCTCCATCCAGGCCAGCTTGTAGGGGTATTTTTCTGTATCGACGGGATTGCCGTTCGGCAGATAGAGGCAGCAGATGCGCAGCGCGCCATGCCCTTCGATCGAAAACACGGCTTCGATGAAGCGGGATTGCTCGTCGCTATCATCGCCAGGCAGGCCGCGGGTTACCTCGTCAGGTTTGGTCTTGGAGAGAATCGCAACGCCGTTGAAGCCCTTTTGCCCATGCGTCTCGACGTGATAGCCGAGCGCTTCGATCTCCAGCCGCGGAAAGCCTTCGTCGACCGTCTTGATCTCCTGAAGGCAAACGATGTCCGGGCTCGAATCTTTCAGCCATTGGCAGAGGTTTTCGATACGCGCTTTGACGCCGTTGATGTTCCAGGTGGCGATTTTCATGGGCGGCTCATCCTTTGCTTCGCCCCGTTGTATCCGCAGAGCATCCACTTGACTACAGCCCATATGAGAACCGGCCCGGAGCGAGGGCTCCGAGCCGGCAATCAAACTGTGGAAAAAGGGCAGGGATCAGATGGCGAAACTCGTGCCGCAGCCACAGCTTGCGACGGCATTCGGATTCTTGATCTGAAAGGACTGGCCGAGAAGGTTGTCGACGAAGTCGATCTCGGATCCGGCCATATAGACCAGGGAGAGTTGATCGATCAGAACAGTTGCGTTGCCCTTTTCGACGATCACATCGTCGTCTTCCGGGCCTTCGACCAGGTCGAATTTGTAGGAAAAGCCGGAACAGCCGCCGCCTTCGACAGCAACGCGAAGGGCGCGCTTTCCAGTCTCCGCGCCGACGATGGCAGCGATTCGCTTTGCCGCGGCATCGGATAGGGTAACATTTACCTCAGTCATATTTTCCTCCTGCCGGGGTCAAGATCCGGAGAGAACCAATGGCCGTCGAGCTTTCAAACGGCTGATATCGATAGCCTTTAACATGAAAGCCAGGCCGGTGACAGCTTTGGTTTGGTTGTTGAGCCCCACACCATTTTGCTGTTTTCTGTCTATAGGTATGAAGGCCGCAGAGCGGCGTCAATGGCTGGGACGCTTGAGATCAGGATGTCTGTCCGGATTGCAGGCAGCCCTGGGAATGATTGCAATGGAGTGGCGCGCACCGAGGAGGTGTGAGAGCCAAATGCCGGAATGGATGGATAATGACGATTGATACGCATGCATTGGGTTTCGGGTATGGTGACAAGGCTGTTTATGCAACGGATCCCTGGGCTTCGCGCGGCCGGCTCTACGAAGAGGGCGGCAGCCCGACGCGCTCCGAATTCCAGCGCGACCGCGACCGCATCGTCCATGCGACCGCTTTCCGGCGGCTGAAGCACAAGACGCAGGTATTCATCGCTCAGGACGGGGATCATTACCGAACCCGCCTGACGCATACGATCGAAGTGGCGCAGATCGCCCGTGCCTTGGCGCGTGCCCTGAAGCTGGATGAGGATCTGGCGGAAGGTGTGGCGCTGGTTCACGATTTCGGCCACACGCCGTTCGGCCACACCGGCGAGGATGCGCTTCACGAGATGCTGCAGCCCTATGGCGGCTTCGATCACAATGCTCAATCCCTGCGCATCGTCACAAAGCTCGAGCGTCGCTATGCTGATTTCGACGGGCTCAATCTGACCTGGGAGACGCTTGAGGGTCTGGTCAAGCACAATGGCCCATTGATGACGCCGGACGGCAAGGGCATCCGTGGACCGGTGCCTCAGCCTATTCTCGATTACTGCGAAATCCACGATCTGGAAATCGCTTCCTACGCCAGTCTGGAAGCGCAGGTTGCCGCGATTGCCGATGATATCGCTTACAACACCCATGACATTGATGACGGCCTGCGCTCCGGCTACCTGACTTTCGAGATGCTGGAGGAGGTGCCGTTTCTTTCCGGACTGATGGCGGAGGTGAGGACGCGTTATCCGCATCTGGAGCCGAGCCGTTTCACCCATGAAATCATGCGCCGGCAGATCACCCGCATGGTCGAGGACGTCATCGCCGTTTCGCAGCAGGCGCTCGCCGAAATCAAGCCGGGGAACGTCGCCGATATACGTGCCGCCGGCCGCGTCACCGCGACCTTCTCGCCCGAGATGGCCGAAACCGATAAGCAGATCAAGCAGATGCTGTTCAAGCGCATCTATCGTCATCCCGATATCATGCATATCCGCGCCGGCGCAGCGCAGATCGTCACGGACCTGTTCCGGGCCTACATGGACAATCCAAAGGAGATGCAGAGCCACTATTGGGTCGACCATATCGCCGGGCTGGCCGTCGCGGCCAAGGCACGGCATGTGGGCGATTATCTGGCCGGCATGACGGACACCTATGCGATCAGCGCCCACAAGCGGCTGTTTGACCAGACTCCCGATTTGCGGTAGGCAGCGCGGCGTTGGGCCGACACCGGCCCGCCCAAGCTATGCGTGGATCAGAACATGAACCTTTTCACCGATTTCGAAGTAAGAATTAAGAACGCTCTCGAACAAATTGACATTGTAAGAGAAAAGCGATCGGAACTTGATTTCGGGCGCGTTGGCGTAGAGCCACCGCGAGATGCCAGTCATGGTGATGTTGCCACCAACGCGGCCATGGTTCTGTCCAAGCCGCTGGGAACGAACCCGCGTGCGCTTGCGGAAATTATTGTCGCCAAGCTGAAGAAAGATGCCGACGTCGCCGAAGTTTCGGTCGCCGGTCCAGGCTTCATCAATATCCGCCTTGCGGTCGGCTATTGGCAGCGGCTCTTGTCGACGATGATCTCCGAGGGTGGGAAATTCGGGCGCTCGGCGCTCGGTGATGGCCGGAAGGTCAATGTCGAATATGTTTCGGCCAATCCGACCGGCCCGATGCATGTCGGCCATTGCCGCGGCGCGGTCGTCGGTGATGCGCTGGCAAACCTGCTTGCCTTTGCCGGCTATGCGGTCACCAAGGAATATTACATCAACGATGCCGGTTCTCAGATCGATGTGCTGGCGCGGTCGGTCTTCATTCGTTACCGCGAAGCGCTCGGCGAACAGGTCGGCGAAATTCCGGCAGGCCTCTATCCGGGCGACTACCTGGTTCCGGTTGGCGAAGCACTTGCCAAGGAATTTGGCACCAAGCTGCGCGGCATGCCGGAAGATCAATGGCTTCCCATCATCAAGGAGCGGGCGATCGATGCGATGATGGCGATGATCCGCGAGGATCTGGAAGCCTTGAACGTTCACCACGATGTCTTCTTTTCCGAACGCACGCTGCACGCCAACGGCGCAGCCCTGATCCGGACTGCGATCAACGATCTGACCTTCAAGGGCTATGTCTACAAGGGTGCGCTGCCGCCGCCGAAGGGGCAGTTGCCGGAGGATTGGGAAGATCGCGAACAAACGCTCTTCCGCTCCACGGAAGTTGGCGACGATATCGATCGTCCGCTGATCAAGTCGGACGGCTCCTATACTTATTTCGCCGCCGACGTCGCCTACTTTAAGAACAAGTTCGACCGCGGTTTCAACGAGATGATCTATATTCTCGGTGCAGACCACGGCGGCTACGTCAAGCGGCTCGAGGCCGTGGCGCGTGGTGTATCGGACGGCGAGGCAAAACTGACCGTGCTGCTCTGCCAGCTCGTCAAGCTCTTCCGCGATGGCGAACCCGTGAAGATGTCCAAGCGCTCGGGCGACTTCGTCACCCTGCGTGAAGTTGTCGATGAAGTCGGCCGCGATTCGGTCCGCTTCATGATGCTGTATCGGAAGAGTTCCGAGCCGTTGGATTTCGATTTTGCCAAGGTGACCGAGCAGTCCAAGGACAATCCGGTCTTCTATGTGCAGTATGCCCATGCGCGCTGCATGTCGGTCTTCCGTCAGGCCAAGGAAGCGTTCCCGGATCTTGATATCGCTTCGGTCGATCTGGCAAAGGCAGTCATTGGCATGATCTCCGACCCGGCCGAGCTGCAACTGATCGCCAAAGTTGCGGAATTCCCGCGAATCATCGAAGCTGCGGCGCAGTCGCAGGAGCCGCATCGCATCGCGTTTTACCTTTATGATCTGGCAAGTTCCTTCCACGGACACTGGAACAAAGGTAAAGATTTACCTGAATTACGATTTGTTAACGATAAGAACCGAGAATTGAGCATTGCCAGACTTGGGCTGGTGCACGCTGTCGCGTCGGTTTTGAAGTCGGGTCTCGGTATAACCGGGACCGCCGCACCGGATGAAATGCGATAAACGTCACCATTTACCCACATTGCACTGGCATTTAACTGTAGCGTTTGCGAGTGGAACGGGTGATGGCAGAAAAACAGTTGGCGTATCGCGCAGGCGGAAACGACGGGTTCTTTGCGGAGGATGATCCGCTTGCGGAACTGGCCCGCATCGTAGGTTTCGAGCCGCGCCCCGCTGCTCAGGCGGCTCCTGCCTCTCAACGTCAGGAGCCTGCCTTCAATCTCGAAGACGAGCTCCTTCGCGAATTCGAGCGTTACGATACGCCTCGCATGAATCCGGCAAATGACACCTCGGCTCCATCGGCCCAGGTTGCTCCGGTCGATCCGGTTCCGCCACCGGCCTCGCGGCCTGTCGAGCCGGTGCGGGCCGAGCCTACCTTCGAGGAAGTGCCGCAGCCGGTGGCTTCGCCAAAGCCGATCATGGGCGCTCGCGATCTGATCGAAGAACTGGAGATGTCGATTGCTCCGGCGTTGCAGCAGGTTTCTCAGCTTGAGCCGAAGCCCGCGCCGATCCAGCCGCCTGCACCTCCGGTCGCCAAGACGCCGCAATCCGCTGCTGCTACGGTTCGACTGCCGCTCGCCAATTTCACGTTGGCATCTGCACAAGCACAGCGCGAGCAGTCGGCTCCGGCCACGGTTTCGCCGGTTGCTCCGCCCCCGAGCGCTCCCGTCGACGCAATGCTCGACGAAATGGCGATCGATTTCGGCGAGCCCGAAGTCGCCGAACCTATCTATCAGCCACAGGCGGCAATCGCGCCCCAGCAGGTTCCTGCTGCTGCCCGGGCACCGGAGCCGCAGAAGCCCGCGCCTGTGGATGCCGCAGCTCTTTCGGCTGAGATCGACGCTTTGCTGGCGGATGTTGATCGTTATCCGGTTCCGACGAAATCGAATTCGGCCGTTATCAAGAACGAGCCAGCTTTCGGGGATTTCGGCGTAACGGCCACCGAATATCCGGCTATGCCGGTAACCGCTGCGCCGCGGCATGAAGAGCCGAAGCCGATCACCTTCGGCGCCGAAGATCCTTTTGTCGACCAGGATTTCGAGTTCGATCTCGCCGATATCGAAATGGAACTCGCCGAGCTTGATTTCGCCGAAGCTGAGAAGCAGGCTTCCCGGCAACCGGCTCCAGTTGCTCCGTTCGTCGAGCCGCTGGTTTCCCGCGGCGCACCTACACTCTCGGCCCCTGCAGTCGCAGCAGCTGCGCCGCAGCCCATTCCGACTGCGCCTGTTGCCGCTCCGGTGTCGCAGCATGTTGCCCCTGTCTTCGAAGCTGATCAGGCTCTGCCCTTCGATCCCACAGAGATTTCCGAGACGGAAGAACGCGTCGAAACCTTCGAGGGTTCTCACGTTCCGCATCTGCCGGCGATCGAGCCGGAGGAGCCGATCGCCGTTCCGCCCGAATATGATTTCGATATCGATTCGGAAATGGCGAGCCTTCTCGGCACCCCCGCAAAGGAAGCTGCGCCCGAGCCATTCAAGCCTGCGGCCGCAGCAGCATTGGGTGCCGGCGTCGCAGCCGCTGCTTCCTGGTCCAAGAATACCGTCGCGCAGCCCGCTGCCGCGGTTGCCAAGCAGCCGATCGAAGAATTCGATGAATTCGAGCGTGCGCTGGAAGAAGATTTCCGTCGCAGCTATCGCGAAGCATCCACTCCGGTCGAGAACGTTGCCCGCATGACGCTGAACCCGGCAGCGGGAAGCCGCCGCACCGGTCGTTCCGTACGCGGCATGGTGACGGCTGCTGCCGTCATCGTTGCGCTCGGCGCAGGCGGCTACGGTGCCTACAGCTGGGTTCGCCACGGCTCGCCGATCTCCAATTTCTCCGGCGAACCGCGCGTCATCACTGCCGATGCGGATCCGGTGAAGGTGGCTCCGGAAAATCCGGGCGGCACTGTTGTCCCGAATCAGGACAAGGCTGTTTATGACCGTGTGGCTGGCGACGGCAACGCAGCGCCGAAGCAGAAGGAACTGGTTTCCTCCAACGAGCAGCCGGTCGATGTCGTCCAGAAGACGCTGATCCCCGAATCCATCTCTCCGGATGATGGCGGCGGTGATCAGGTAACGCCGACTGCAGTTGGTGATACGTCGGATCCGCGCCTGCTGCCGAATCAGAATGGCGGCAATGCCAATGTTGCGGCCAATGGCGACGATCAGGTTCCCGCCGTGTCGCCGCGCAAGGTGCGTACAATGATCGTGAAGCCGGACGGTTCGCTTGTCCCGCGTGACGAGCCTGCGCTTGCTCCGGCAACGACAGCCAAGACGGCGCCTGCCGCAGCGAATAACCAGGTTGCTTCTACCGGTTCGCGCCCTGCAGCGGCAAACACTCAGCCCGCAGCGCAACCCGACAACGGTGACGCAGCGAGTGCCGAAAGCACGCCGATCCGCGTCGTCAAGACCAATCCGGTTCCGACGACTCGTCCTGAGACCGCCAAGGCGAACACTGCCGCTCCGGCACCGGATGCACAGCCCAAGCCTCAGCAGCCGAAGCAGGTTGCGGCGGCGGCTCCGGTTGCGACCACGGCAGCCAGCAGTGGCGTTTATGGCGTGCAGATCGCATCCTTGCCGACTGAAGCCGATGCGCAGAAGTCGCAGGCAAACCTCAAGGTCAAGTTTGCCAACATCATCGGCAAGCATCAGCTTGAGATCCGCAAGGCCGATATCGCTGGCAAGGGCACCTACTACCGTGTCCGCGTCGTCGCCGGCACGAAAGATGAGGCTGCAGCCATTTGTGAGCGCTACCGCGCCGCCGGTGGCACCTGCCTGATCTCGAAATAAAGAGCTGAGCTGCCCGCAGCGGCTCAATTCGAACGGAACAATCCGCCCGCAGCGATCAGTCTGCGGGCGGATTTGTTTTTGGCGGATCTCTGCCCGCATATTCGGGTGTGTCATGGCTTATAGGAAAGGGTGGGACATGCATCTATCAACCCAGCGCGCAACGCTTGGACTTTTCATGCCCGACGATGCGCCGGATATTTTTGCCCACATTTCGCCTGTGATCACACGCTTCATGGCCTGGGAGCCGCCAGCAACGCCCGCGGATTTCGAAGAAATCTGGCGTGGCTGGCTGGATACAGCAGAGGAGGGAGCGGAGTTTCATTTCGTCGCCCGTTCACGTGATGACAATCGCTTCCTCGGTGTCGTCGGTGTGCATGCAGCCCGCTCCGATACACCTGAACTTGGGATCTGGCTCCGCAGCGATATGCATGGAAAAGGTCTCGGCCGAGAACTGATCGGGGCGGTGATTGGATGGGCGAGTAGATCGTTGCCCGTCCGCCACTTCGAGTATCCGGTCGCCGAGGATAACATTGCCAGCAGACGCATGGCTGAAGCTTTTGGCGGCGAGGTGAAGGAGCGCCGAAGCAATCCTAAATATCGCTCTGTCGTTTATCATGTCCCTCCCGCAGCGGACATCACGTGAGGCTGGAGTGGTTTGCGGCTTTGAACCCCGCAATCTCGGGTCCATCGCGCCGTTCCTGTGTATCTCGCCTTGACGTCACTCGCGTTTCCCGGCGTCAGCCATTATGATTCGGACATGACCGAATCGAAATCCATGATCCTCGGCTGCAACGGCCACGTTATCACGCCCGAAGAACGCTCCTTCTATCAGGGAGAGCAGCCTTGGGGCTTTATCCTGTTTGGACGCAACATTTCCGAGCCGGCGCAGATCGCCGATCTCGTTGCGTCCCTGCGTGACAGCGTCGGACGCGATGCTCCCGTCTTCATCGATCAGGAAGGCGGCAGGGTACAGCGCATCCGCCCGCCGATCCTGCAGCATTATCCTTCCGGGCAGGCTTTGGGCGACATCTACCGCGAGGATCGTCAGCGCGGTATGCGCGCCGCCTGGCTGATGTCCCGGCTTCATGCCTTCGATTTGCTGAAGTTCGGCATCAATGTCGATTGCCTGCCGGTGCTGGACGTTCCGGTGGAAGGATCGAGCAATGTCATCGGCAATCGCGCGTATGGATCGGATCCGGTGACGGTAACGGAGATGGGTCGTGCGGCGGCCGAGGGCTTGAAGGCCGGCGGCGTGCTGCCTGTGATGAAGCACATGCCTGGCCATGGCCGTGGTTTTGCCGATTCGCATCACGAGCTGCCTGTCGTTTCCGTTCCACTTGCGGAGCTCGAGGCTCATGATTTTGCCCCGTTCGTCGCGTTGAAGGACGAGTTGATGGCGATGACGTGTCACGTCGTCTTCACCGATATCGATCCGGATAACCCTGCGACGACATCGCGCAAGGTGGTCGAGGAGATCATCCGTGGCTATATCGGCTTCCAGGGGCTGCTCCTGTCCGACGATACCTCGATGAACGCCTTGAGAGGCACGATCGGCGAACGCGCAGCAAATATTATTGCAGGTGGTTGCGATATCGTGCTGCATTGTAACGGCGTCATGGACGAGATGCGGCAGGTGGTTGGCAACGTTCCTGCATTGGCGGGAGCATCGCTGGCAAGAGCAAAGGCTGTCGAAGCGGCGTTCGGCAAGAATGACGGTTCCGACGAAGCCACGCTTCGCGCCGAATTCAATGCGATGTTTGCGGTGGCATAGAATCGGACTCCGAGGAGCTGACGGGTGAACAAGGTAAGCGGCACGGAAAAGCCACAGCAGTCGGCAACGCCGATGGACAAGATCTGGCAAGACGGCGAGACGCAGCGCGGCTCGCACGAGCCGGCTCTGGTCATCGATATCGCCGGCTTTGAAGGCCCGCTCGACCTGCTGCTGCATCTGGCCCGCACCCAGAAGGTCGATCTGTCCAGGATATCGGTGCTGGCGCTTGCCGAGCAATATCTGTTGTTCGTCGACAGAGCCCGGCGTATTCGCATCGAACTTGCGGCCGACTATCTCGTGATGGCTGCCTGGCTTGCCTATCTCAAGTCCAAGCTGCTCATCCCACAGCAGAGCAAGGAAGACGGTCCGACCGGCGAGGAGATGGCGGCGACGCTCGCCTTCCGCCTGAAGCGTCTCGAAGCCATGCGCGATGCGGCAACGAATCTGGTCAACCGCAATCGTCTCGGCCGTGATATCTTTGTTCGCGGTGCCCCTGAGCATATTCCGGATCGGCGTCAATCCGCCTTCGATGCCAGCCTCTATGATCTGCTGACCGCCTATGCCGGCTTGCGGCAACGACAAGCGATCACGCAGGTGACGATCGAGAAGCGCCGGGTCTGGTCGCTGGCTGATGCCCGCGTCATCTTGGACCGGATGATCGGCGAGATCACCGATTGGACAGCCTTGGAACACTACCTGCTGCGTTACATGACAAGCGCGAACGATCGTGTGACGGCCATCGCCAGTGCTTTTGCGGCGTCGCTCGAACTGGTGCGGGAAGGGCAGATGGAAATTCGGCAGGACGGCGCGTTTCAGCCGCTTTACATGCGGCGTGGACCGAAGCATTCCTCGCTTGAAGCTGCGGAATAGGGCAGGGATACGAACGTGGCCGAGCCGCACGACGATCAGCTGAACAACGAGCATGAGACGGTGGCGCCGGAGGCTGACGATCGTCGCTTTACGGAAGCCGAGCGTATCGCCGAAGCGCTGGTTTTCGCCTCCGCGCAGCCCGTTTCGGAGGCATTCATTGCCGATCGTGTCGCGAAAGATGTCGATGTCGCCGCCGTAATGCGGAAACTCAAGGCCGATTACGCCATGCGTGGCGTCAATCTCGTGCAGATCGATGGCGCCTGGGCCTTTCGAACCGCAGCTGATCTCTCATTTGTGATCCGGCGTGATGAGAGCGAAGTTCGCAAGCTGTCGCGTGCCGCGCTGGAGGTCCTGGCGATCATTGCCTATCACCAGCCGGTGACGCGTGCCGAGATCGAGGACATCAGAGGCGTGCAGACATCCAAAGGCACGCTCGATGTGCTGATGGAGTCCGGCTGGGTTCGTTTCCGCGGCCGCCGCCGCACACCCGGTCGGCCAGTCACGCTCGGAACCACGAGGGATTTTCTCGATCATTTCGGCCTTGAGGAGCTGCGCGATCTGCCGGGAATCGAGGAATTGAAGGGGGCAGGGCTGCTGTCTGGCCGCATTCCGGCCAATTTCAACATACCATCGCCTTTGATGAGCGACGAACTCACGGAAGACGAAGATCCGATCACGCAGATGGATCTGGAAGAGCTGGGCCTGCTTTCGCCCAGCGGCGGCTCTTCGGACGACTGAGCCTTTTCGACGGTATCGCTACTCTCAATATTAGACTTTTCTTTCAAAAACTGGCGGCAGGTCTCTGTTTTGCCATCAGTAGATGCGATTATGCTCCAATCCTCCTTACCCGGAGACGCTCGGTCGTCGCCGACGGTGTTTGTCATCCCGATATGCGTGGATGCCGTGCATTTTGTTGTTTGAAAAACAAACGCAAACGTCTTACATCGTGGGGAACATTGAAATCGGGAGTTATCGCAATGGGTTCTCTAAGCATATGGCACTGGCTCATCGTCCTGGCCATCGCGCTGTTATTGTTCGGCCGTGGAAAGATCCCTGAGCTGATGGGTGATGTCGCCAAGGGCATCAAGAGCTTCAAGAAGGGCATGAACGACGAGGACGAAACCTCGACGCAGACGACAGCATCGACGACCTCTCGCACTGTCGAGCACAAGGCTGACGAAACCAAGTAAACAGTCGGGCAAGCGGAGGCCCGAAGGCTTCCCGTGCGCCTAGGAGCCTTTGCATGTTAGATATAGGCTGGTCGGAGCTGGTGGTTATTGCCGTCGTGGCCTTGGTGGTCATCGGCCCGAAGGAACTACCGGCAACGCTGCGGACAATCGGTAAGATGACGGCGCGGGCCCGCAAGATGGCCGGCGATTTTCGTGCCCAATTTGATGAGGCGATGCGTGAAGCGGATCTGGATGACGTACGCCAGACGATTGCCGACGCGCAGAAGCTCAATCCGGTGAATTCGCTGCGGGAGGCCATGAACCCGCTGCGTGAGATGGGTAACGAGATAAAGGCCGATCTGCAACGTTCGGCGACGCCGGACAAGCCTGCGGTCGCAGCTACGCCGTTGCCGGAAGGGCCGATCCCGGGTGTTTCTGCCGGCCTGCCCGAAGCGCCTGCGGCAACTTCGGCACAAAGCAACCCACTGCCGGTGGTTCCCCCGACACCGGTCACCGTTGCGAGCGAACCTGCGGCTGCCAAGCCGAAAAAGCCGCGTGCGAAGGCAGTAACGAAGGCCGACGAAGTCGCTGCCGCCGCTGTAACGACACCCGTTGTCACGGAAAAGCCCAAGCGTGCGCCACGTAAAGTGGCAACCGCCGATGTAGCGAAAACGCCCGCAGCTCCCAGGAAGCGTGCTACAGCAAGCAAGACGACGCCGAAGAAGAAGGACGAGGCATGACGGGTGATATCGACGATAAGCCGCAGCCGCTTATCGAACACCTTATGGAATTGCGTACGCGGCTCATCTGGTCGCTGGTGTCGTTCTTTGTTGCCTTCATCGCATGTTTCGCGGTAGCGAAGCACCTCTTCAACTATCTGGTCTATCCCTACAAATGGGCCGTCGAATGGGCGCATCTCGACCTCGCAAAGGCCGAGTTGATCTATACCGCGCCGCAAGAATTCTTCTTCACCCAGGTGAAGGTCGCCATGTTCGGCGCGCTGGTGATCTCTTTTCCGATCATCGCCGCGCAGATCTACAAATTCGTGGCTCCCGGTCTTTATAAGAACGAGCGCTCTGCCTTCCTGCCGTTCCTGGTCGCATCGCCGATCTTGTTTCTGATGGGTGCAGCACTCGTTTATTTCTTCTTCACCCCCATGGTGATGTGGTTCTTCCTGAAGATGCAGCAGGCGCCGGGCGATGGTCAGGTCGGTATCGCGCTGATGCCGAAGGTCTCGGAATATCTGAGCCTGATCATGACGCTGGTCTTCTCTTTCGGCCTTGTCTTCCAGCTGCCCGTCATCACCACGCTGCTGGCGCGCGTCGGATTGCTGACATCGACTTGGCTTGCGGAAAAGCGCAAGTTCGCGATCGTCTTCGCCTTTATCGTTGCAGCCGTGCTGACGCCACCGGATCCGATGTCTCAGATCGGTCTTGCACTGCCGACGATCCTTCTCTACGAGATTTCCATCTACGCGGCGCGACTCGTGGAACGCCAGCGTACCCGGCAAGCGCTTGAAGAGAGTGGCGAGAGTTCCGACGTTGCCAAGACGGATTGACGTCTAGGCGAGGGAAGTCTTAGCCTCGTTTCTCAGGTATTTGCCGTTTCGACCTCCGACCGAAGTCTCGGTCGGAGCTGTAATCATGGGAAACGACCTGGAACGAAGATGCTTGATATCAGATGGATTCGTGAGAATGCCGAGGCTTTCGATGCAGCGCTTGCAAAGCGCGGTATGGAGTCTCTGTCGCAAAGCCTCATCGCGCTCGACGAGAAGCGCCGCTCCGTCGTTCAGTCCGTCCAGGATATGCAGTCCCGCCGCAACTCCGCCTCGAAGGAGATCGGCGCGGCCATGGCGCAAAAGAACAGCGAGCTTGCCGAGAAGCTGAAGGCCGAAGTCGCAGACATCAAGACTTCGTTGCCTGCCGCGGAAGAGCAGGAACGCCTGCTGACGGCCGAGCTTAACGACGCGCTGTCGCGCATTCCGAACATCCCGCTTGAGGACGTGCCGGTCGGCAAGGACGAGCACGACAATGTCGTCAAGCATTCCTGGGGTGCAAAGCCGACGTGGAACCATCCGCCGAAGGAACACTACGAGATCGGCGAAGAGCTCGGTTACATGGATTTCGAGCGCGCTACGAAGCTTTCGGGCTCGCGTTTCACCGTGCTGACATCGCAGTTGGCACGTCTGGAGCGTGCGCTCGGCCAGTTCATGCTTGATCTGCATACCAGCGAGCACGGCTATACCGAAGTCAGCTCGCCGCTGATGGTCCGTGACGAAGCAATGTTCGGAACAGGTCAGTTGCCGAAATTTGCCGAGGATCTGTTCAAGACCACGGATGGCCGCTGGCTGATTCCGACGGCTGAGGTAACGCTGACCAATCTCGTTTCCGGCGACATTCTCGAACAGGAAAAGCTGCCGCTTCGCTTCACGGCGCTGACACCATCCTTCCGCTCGGAAGCCGGTTCCGCCGGTCGCGATACGCGCGGAATGCTGCGTCAGCACCAGTTCTGGAAATGCGAGCTGGTGTCGATCACCGATGCCGAGAGCTCCATTGCCGAGCACGAGCGGATGACAGCCTGTGCGGAAGAGGTGCTGAAGCGCCTCGGCCTGCATTATCGCGTCATGACGCTTTCGACCGGCGACATGGGCTTCGGTGCTCGCAAGACCTACGACCTCGAAGTCTGGCTGCCGGGGCAGGATACCTATCGCGAGATTTCCTCGTGTTCGGTCTGCGGCGATTTCCAGGCCCGCCGGATGAATGCCCGCTATCGCGGCAAGGAAGACAAGAATACCAAGTTCGTTCACACGCTGAACGGCTCTGGTACTGCGGTCGGCCGCTGCCTGATCGCCGTGCTCGAGAATTATCTCAATGCCGATGGCTCGGTCACTGTTCCGGACGCACTCCTGCCATATATGGGTGGTCTGAAAAGGATCGAAAAAGCAGCATAATCGGGTGGTGGGGCGATGCGTATTCTTCTGACCAATGATGACGGCATTCATGCCGAAGGTCTGGCGGCACTAGAGCGCATTGCCCGTACTTTGTCCGATGATGTCTGGGTTGTTGCGCCGGAGACGGACCAGAGCGGCCTTGCCCATTCGCTGAGCCTTTCCGAACCTTTGCGTATGCGCAAGGTCTCCGACAAGCATTATGCGCTCAGGGGAACGCCGACCGATTGCGTAATCATGGCGATCCGCCAGGTTCTGGACAAGAAGCCCGACATCATCCTGTCGGGGGTTAATTCGGGGTCGAACGTCGCCGATGACGTCACCTATTCCGGAACCATCGCAGGGGCGATCGAAGGCACGCTTCAGGGTGTTCGTTCTTTCGCGTTGAGCCAGGCCTATGTCTACGACAACGGCGCCCGCATCGTTCCTTGGGAAGTGGCGGAGGCGCATGCGCCCGCCCTGCTCGGCAAGCTCCTGAATGTCGATCTTCCAGACGGCACTTTCCTGAATTTGAATTTCCCGAACTGCCGCCCGGACGAAGTCGCCGGAACGGAGGTGACGGCGCAGGGCAATCTGGCCTTCAACGTTCAGGTGGAGGAGCGCGCAGATGGCCGCGGCTTCCCGTACTACTGGCTGCGTTTCGGTGAACGCAGCGGTATCTTCCGTCCGGGAACAGATATTCAGGCGCTGAAGCAAAATCGCATTTCGGTAACGCCTTTGAAACTGGATCTGACGGATTATTCGGCGCAAGACCGCGTGGCGCGGGCGCTTGGTATGGAGTAACGGATTGACGCCTCGTTTGGTGGAGAAGGAAGGCTTTGCAGCGGTAGTTCTGCGGCTGCGGGCTGAAGGCATATTGGATATCGATCTGATGACGGCTGTCGAGCAGACGCCGCGCCTGCCTTTTGTGCCTCCGCAATTTGTCGATGACGCCTATTCCAGCCGGACCATTCCGATCGAGTGCGGTGCCTTCATGGAAGGCATCGACCTCGTCGTACGCATTCTTCACAGCTTGAAGATCAAACCCGGCCATCGTGTTCTCGAAATCGGAACCGGCAGCGGCTTCACCGCCGCGGTCATGGGGCGAATCGTCGAGCGGGTGCTGACGATCGATCGCTACAAGACGCTGACGACGGCAGCACAGCAGCGCATGGATGCGCTCGGTCTGCGCAATGTCATCATTCGACAAGCAGACGGCAGCGCCGGGCTGCAGGGCGAGGGCACTTTCGATCGCATACTGGTGACCTCAGCTTTTTCGACCATGCCCCGCTTCTATGCCGAGCAACTGGTTTCAGGCGGCTCCATGATTGCACCACTGATCGTTTCCGACGATGTTTGCCGCCTGGTGCGGCTGACGAAGACCGGAAGCCGCTTCGAGCGCGAAGAGCTTTTCGACGTTCCTTACCAGCCAATCGTGCCGATGCTCGCCTCTTATCTTTGAGGCCCAATTCGGGTTGAAGCAGCCGGTACGGCAGGGCCGAAGGCTGCTTCTTTTTTCTATGGTTAGCAATTCCTCAAAAAAACACATGTCGCACCAGTGCTTTAACCGCATGGTAAGATTAACGCGCTTTAATCGACCCATAAACGGTTGCGTCTTAAGTGGGTCGAGTCATGGGTTTCAGTCTTTCTTCAAACTTCGGTAAATCGGCAGGAAAAGTCCTCGTGGCCGTTCTTCTGGCGAGCACTGCAACAGCTTGTAGTTCAGACACGACCCGTTTCAGCGGGCTCTTCAACAAGACGGACAATGTTACGACAGGTTCGATAAATCGTCGCAGCCTTAACGGTCCGAACGGCGATCCGGTGCCACGTGCCGATGTTGCCCAGGCAGGCGGTTACGGCCAGCAGGATTATTCGCAGCAGAGCGCACCGGTATCGCAACCCTATCCGAACTCGCCAGCCCGCTATAATCCCTCTTATTCCAGCGCGCGGGCATCCGCCGCGCCGGTGGCAATTCAGCGCTCCGAACTTGCTCCTCCCGGTGCATCTGCCGAGATCGCTCGTCCGCGGGCGGCCTCCCGGGCCGAAAACGAAGCTCTGGCCCAGCCTTTCCCGGCGGCACGCAACAATGGCGGCTCGCGCAACGCTTCGGCGCTCGCACCCGACACACTGTCGACCGGCACGATCAAGACTGCCGCCGCTACGCCGCAGATGTCTCCGGGCTGGACCACGGTCAATGCTCCGAGCGTGACGCTGCACCAAGGCGAAAATATCGCATTGCTGTCGCGCCGCTATGGCGTTCCGGAGAAGGAAATTCTGAGGGCCAATGGTCTGCGCAACGGCGCTGGTGCTCAGCCCGGTCAGCAGGTCATCATCCCGACCCAGAATGGCGCAGGTGCCTCGAGCCCGGCGAAAATGGCTTCGGAAGCGACCGATCTGTCGAAGGGTGGAAAGATGCCCGGTCCGGGCAAGGCTCCGCAGCAGGATGCGCTTGCTTTGCCGTCCGGCAACCAGATGCGCGGCAAGTCCCAGGCAGGCCTTCCCGACCCGAACAAGCTTGCTGCCGGTAATGGAAAGGGCCCAGGCCCGAAGGGCGCCGGCACCTATGTCGTCAAGCCGGGTGACTCGCTGGCGAGAATTGCCAAGGAAAGCGGCGTTAGCGTCGCCGAACTGAAGCGGGCGAACAACATGCAGGCCGGTGACGGCATTCGCATCGGTCAGGCGTTGGCATTGCCGCATGGCGCCGTCGCCTCTGCCGATCCGGTCAAGACTGCTTCCATCGAGCCGCAGAAGGTCTCTGTCAAGCCGGGTGCCGTGCCGGTCGCTGAACCCGCCGCAAAGCAGGCACCCAAGGTGGCTGCTGCGGCCGATGCTCCGAAGGCGAAAGAGGTCGCCTCGATCGCTCCGAGCCAGTCGATCAACGATGCCGCCAAGTCCGACACGCAAGCGGATGCGCCTGAGGCAACTGGCATCGGCAAGTATCGTTGGCCCGTCCGCGGCGCTGTTGTCGCCGGTTACGGCGCCAACGTGAATGGTAGCCGCAACGACGGTATCGACATCTCCGTTCCTGAGGGCACGCCGATCAAGGCGGCCGAGAACGGCGTCGTTATCTATGCCGGCAACGGACTGAAGGAACTGGGCAATACGGTTCTCGTCCGCCATGACGATGGTACGGTCACGGTCTATGGCCATGCGGATGCGCTCAGCGTTGCTCGCGGACAGAAGGTCCAGCGTGGTCAGACCCTCGCAACATCGGGGATGAGCGGCAATGTCAGCCAGCCGCAGCTTCATTTCGAAGTCCGGAAGAACTCTGCTCCGGTCAACCCAATGACGTTCCTTGAATAGGTAGTGCGTCTCAAGGACTCTGCAAAAAGCCCGGTGTTTGCCGGGCTTTTTGTCATTCTATGCATGTCGCGCAAACGTGTCGAGCGGCTTTGCGGCAAAGACTGCGTGACATCAAAGACCTGAAGCACTGGGAGCGAATTTGGATGATCGCGACACGCTTCAGGGCATTGAGCTCGCCGATCAGTCGCGCTCGAGCACGATGCGCAGCCGTCCTGCGAGATCCTGGATGTATTGCCAGGCAACGCGGCCCGATCTTGCGCCGCGCGTCGTTGCCCATTCCAGCGCTTCGTGATGTATCTTGGCGCGGTCGAGGTCGAGCTTGAAGTGGTCGGCATAGGCGTCGATCATCTGGAGATAGTCTTCCTGGCTGCATTTGTGGAAGCCGAGCCAGAGACCGAAGCGATCGGAGAGCGAAACCTTCTCTTCGACGGCTTCGGACGGGTTGATCGCCGTCGACTGTTCATTTTCCATCATGTGACGCGGCAGCAGATGGCGACGGTTCGAGGTGGCATAGAACAACACATTGTCCGGACGACCCTCGACGCCGCCGTCGAGCGCTGCCTTCAGCGACTTGTAGGCAGTGTCGTCGTGGTCGAAGGAAAGGTCGTCGCAGAAAATGATAATGAGATGCGGCGCTGCCTTCAGAATGTCGAGGAGCACCGGCAGCGTTGAGATATCCTCGCGGTGTACTTCTATGAGTTTCAGCGATACGCCGGTTGAGCGGCGTATGTCTTCATGGACGGCCTTGACGAGCGAGGACTTGCCCATGCCGCGCGCGCCCCAGAGCAGCACGTTGTTGGCGGCAAAGCCTTCCGCGAAGCGCAGAGTGTTTTCGTGCAGAATGTCACGCACATGATCGACGCCGCGAATGAGGGTGATCGCCACCCGGTTCGGCCGCGGCACGGGCTGCAGATGAAGCCGGGCCGGAGCCCAGACGAAGCAGTCGGCTGCATTCCAATCGTTGATGGCCGGAGCCGGCCCGGCCAGACGTTCGACGGCATCGGCAAGGCGACGAACTTCGGCAAGGATCAGGGCGTTTTGGTCTTCAGTCACCGTTTTCCTCCTGAATATTGAACAAGAAAGTCGTAAAATGCGCGCGCTGTCTTGCCGGGTATCATGCTCCTTTCTGGCCTGAAAGGCTAAGAGACCGGGAAAACGGTACGGTTGGCGGCTGTTTTTGTTGCATTCGCCATGCGCGTAACTATATTCCGGCCACCTGACGCGGGACCCGGTTCCCGCAAGGAGTTCAAGGGAGTTCTCGATGTTTATCACCAACGCATATGCGCAGAGCGCGACAGATTCGGCCGCCAGCGCTTTCGGCGGATCCGGCTTTGAAATGATCATCCTGTTTGTACCGCTGATGGTCGTTTGGTATTTCCTTCTGATCCGTCCGCAGCGTGCGCAGGCGAAGAAGCGTGACGAGATCCTGAAGAACATTCGCCGCGGCGATCAGATCGTTACCAGCGGTATTGTCGGTAAGGTCACGAAGGTCATCGACGACAAGGAACTCGAAGTCGAAATCGCAGACGGCGTTCGCATCCGCGTCGTCCGTAGCGCCATTTCGGAAGTTCGCGTCAAGGGTGAGCCCGTCAAGGCCGACGCCGCGTAAGCTTCTCACGTGCAGGCAGCTCGCCTGACGAGTGCATGTCCTCGAAAATCGGAATCGACTTTCTTGAGGGACTGTGCACAAATTCAAGGTGTTACTGCGCCCTTGGTCATCCTCGGGGAGACTGGGGCGCAGTAGAGAAGCCAAAAATTCGAGAGAGCGATGCTGCACGTCTCCTGGTGGAAGACCACCCTGATCTGGTTCGCCGTTCTCTTGAGCGTGCTCCTTGCCGTTCCCAACCTGCTTGGGGAGCGCACGATCTCCTCTCTCCCTTCCTGGTGGGCACATAGAAAGATCGGGCTCGGGCTCGATCTGCGCGGTGGCTCGCATCTCCTGTTGAAGATTGAACGGGACGACATCGAGAAGGATCGCCTTGGAGATGTCGTCGGCGATATCGGGGCTCGTTTGCGCACCGTCAATGTCGCCTATTCCGGCTTGACCGGCACCGGACAGAAAATCGAGCTCAAGATCAACGATCCCGCGCAGGTTCAGGCAGCGTTGACGGCATTGCGGCCGCTCACGGCGGGGTCGGACAAGCCAGCCGTCAAGCTTTCCCAGGGCGATAACGGCGCGATGACGCTCGATATCACCAATGAGGATATCGACAGCCACGTCGCTTCCGCAGTCGTCCGGTCGATGAAGATCATTCACGATCGCATTGTACAGCTGGGAGTGGACGAGCCATTGATCCGCCGTCAGGGGCGCGATCGTATTGCCGTGCAGGTCCCCGATCTTGCCGATCCGCAGCGATTGAAGAACCTTCTCGGCCAGCCCGCCGAATTGAGCTTCCGTTTCATCGATCAATCGATGTCTGTTCAGGACGCCATGGATGGTCATCCTCCGGCCGGGTCCGACGTCATGTTTTCCGAGGATGATCCGCCGGTCGGCTATCTGGTTCAGCGGCAGCCCGTTCTCTCCAACGTGGATTTTGCGGACGCGACCGCCGTGGTCAACAGCCAGAGCGGCGACGGCACGGTTTCCGTCAAGCTGACGCCGGAGGCGGCACACCGCTTTGCGCAAACGACTGCAAGCAATCTTGGCCGGATCGTCGTCGTGGTGCTCGATGATCAGGTGATCTCGACTGCTGTGCTGAAGACTGTGATCGCAACGGGTGAGATCGACATTCCCGGCGACTTTACGGCGCGCGGCGCGCAGGATCTGGCTGTCATGATCAAGAGCGGGCCATTGCCCGCAACGCTCACGCCGGTCGAAGAGCGAACCATCCAGCCCGGCCTTGGCAGCGAGACGGCTCGTTACGGCATAATAGCCTGCATCGCCGCGGCAGTGTTCGTGACCGCGCTGATGATCGGCTTCTATCGCTTGCTGGGAGTTGTTGCGACGATCGCGCTGATCATCAACATCACCATGGTGGTGGCGATCATGGGGTTGTTCGGCATAGCGCTGACCCTGCCGGGCGTCGCCGCCATCGTGCTGATCATCGGGATCGGGCTCGATGCTCTCGTGTTGATCTACGAGCGTGTGCGCGAAGAAGAAAAGAAGACGCATCTTCTTGTCGACGCACTTCGCCACGGCTTTAACAGGGCGGCTGCGACGGTCGCGGACGCCAACCTCACGGTGCTGATCGTCGCTGCCATTCTCTTCTACGCCAGCAGCGGCTCGGTGCGTGGATTCGCCGCGACCCTGATCATTGGCGTTTTCACCACGTTTTTCACGTCTTGCTTCGTCACACGTTCGCTTGTGGACATGTGGATATCGCATCGCAAGCCGCGCACACTGCTTGTCGGTGTTCGCAGTGGTATTTTCGACAGTGCCAACATCCGCTTCATGGGCATTCGCCGCTACACCTTCACGATATCGGCGGCGCTATCGGTGGCGACCCTTCTTGCATTTGCGACCGTGGGTATGCATCTCGGCATCGATTTTGCCGGCGGCTCTATCATCGAGGTTCGCGCCAAACAGGGCGTTGCCGATCCGACAGACATTCAATCCCGGCTTGAGGGCATCGTCCCGGGCGACGTGCAGGTCGAGCGGCTTACCGATCGCCTCGGTGCCATCATCCGCGTGCATGCACAGGACGGTGGGGAGAACGCGGAACAGTCAGCCGTAACCCTGGTTCGCGAGGAGCTGAGCAAGGATTACGATTTCTCCCGCGTCGAGGTCGTTGGCCCCGCTGTGTCTGGCGAGATCACGACTACCGCGTCGTTTGCCGTGCTGGCAGCGCTCTTTGCGATTCTGATCTACATCTGGCTGCGGTTCGAATGGCAGTTCGCGGTCGGCGCAATCATCGCGACGTTGCACGACGTCATCCTGACGCTTGGTCTTTTCGTTCTGACCGGCATGGAATTCAACATGACTGGCATTGCCGCGATCCTGACGATTGTCGGCTATTCGCTGAACGATACCGTCGTCGTTTACGACCGCATGCGCGAAAACCTGAAGCGCTATTCGCAGATGCCTCTGCCGATTCTGATTGATGCCTCCATCAATCAGACACTATCGCGGACCATTCTCACATCCGCGACAACGCTTCTGGCGCTGCTCGCTCTCTACATTTTCGGCGGCCAGGTGATACGCTCTTTCACCTTCGTGCTGCTTTTCGGCGTCGCTGTCGGCACTTTCTCGTCGATTTATATTGCTGCGCCCGTGCTGATCCTGTTCAAGCTGCGTCCGGATAAGTTCCAGACCGGCGGTGAAAGCAATGGGCCTGCCGCCGGCGACATTCAGTCAGGCAAACCAGCGGTGTAAGACATTGGCAAAAGGTATAGAAATTCGCAACGCCCACTTTCCCGGGCGCGCACCGATCGACGCTTACGGCAATGGCGGCTTCCGCTTTGCCGACATGTCGCATCGCGGCTCTCTGCTATGCCTGCCGTCCGGCATTTACGGCTGGGACATGCTGCAGGGCGATGCTTTGACGCCGGATCGGTTTCAGAAGGTTCTCGATGAGGCAGCCGAGATCGAGGTGCTGCTCGTTGGCACCGGCATGGAGCTGCGGCCATTGCCGGCCGATCTCAAGGCGGCCTTGCGCGCCAAGCAGATTTCGTCGGACCCGATGAGCACAGGGGCGGCGGTACGCACCTTCAACATCATGCTGTCCGAGTCACGAGCCGTGGCTGCTGCGCTGATTGCCGTTTGACGTTCGGACCTAAAGCATGACGACGACTGCCGCACCCCGCGACAACAAAGACATTTGCCTTGCTACGCTTCGAGATACCGATCGCGATCGTTATCTAGCATGCTTGCTCGCGCCGGAAGACAAGCGCCCGGCGCTCGCAGCGCTCTATGCCTTCAATGCAGAATTGGCGCGCATACGCGATCTGGTGCACGAGCCATTGCCGGGTGAAGTGCGCATGCAGTACTGGCGCGACCTTCTCGAAGGGCAGGCGCACGGATCGAGCGAAGCCAATCCGATAGCTGCGGAACTCCTGCAAGCCATCGAGCAATACCGTTTGCCGCGGCAGACGCTGATCGACATGATCGATGCGCGTATCTTCGATCTTTACGACGACCCGATGGAGACCCGCAGCAATCTGGAAGGCTACACCGGTGAAACGGCATCGGCACTGATCCAGCTTGCCAGCCTGGTCTTATCGTCGGAGGAGGCGAAACTTTCTGCCGATGCCGCCGGTCACGCGGGTGTCGCCCAGGCGATTGCGGGGTTGCTCTTGCTGATGCCGCTCTATCGTCATCGCGGCCAGCTGTACCTGCCGCTTGAGATCCTCACTGCGACAGGTCTTGATCGCGATTCATTCCTTGCGGGCGAAGACAAGGCCCGCATCTCCGTGGCGATCGAAGCATTCGCGGGTCTTGGTCGCGAGCATCTGGCCAAGGCGAGGGCGGCTGGCGCCATCCCGGCTGCGGTGTTTCCGGCGTTTCTACCTGCCACGCTGGCCGAGCCGGTGCTGAAAAGAGCCCAATCGCTCGGCGTAGGTCTTTTCGATCGTCCGCTGGCGCTGCCGCAATGGCGTCGTCAGATGCGCATGGCGATAGCGTCGATCACAAAGAAAATCTAAAATACACCAAGCTCGCACAAGTCTCGCCGTCTATGACGATGGATGGGCACTTGATTTGCATTTCAGGGGGATCTGCCGTGGGTATTGTCGTCTGGTGCATACTGTTTGCGATCGTCATCTTTTTTGCCTATTTCGCGACGCGCATGGCATCGCAGAACAAGGAAGACGGCCTGCACGATACCGGCCTTGCCATTTTGGAATTCGGCCGCGCCTTTCCGACCGAGGCAATTCGTCAGCTGCAGACAACAGCCGATGGACAGGCACTTTTCGTGCGCTTGCATGACGACAAGGCGGGCTTCATGCGGAATGTGCGCAATCATTTCAGCGTTCATCTGATCGAGCCCGGCAGGGCGCGCGCCAAGCTTTCAGGAACCGGTCTCGGCCTGACGGTCGAGTTTCTGGATGTACCGCATCACAACGGCACCTTCGAGTTCAAAACCCCTGATGAAGCCGCCGAAGTCTCTCTCTGGCTGCTCGGCAATTATGTTGCCGGCGGCGATGATGAGAGGCTTGAACATCACGCGCCGCCAGCGAAGGCCTGACACTTCAGAGCGCTTCAGATTTCAGTCGCCTTTTCCGGAAAGGTGGGAGCCGGAACGCCGAGCCAGCCGGCACAGTCGGCCAGCGCTCGCTTGGCGATGAGCTGACGCTTCATGATCGTCTTGTCTTTGCCGCGGAAGCGCTTGACGCCTTCCGGCTTGACGATCGAGCCAGGCTCCAGCTCCGGGAAAAGCCCGAAATTGATGTTCATCGGCTGGAAGGAGCGTTTTCCTGGCTCTTCGTCCGAGACGATGTGGCCGCCGGTGATGTGGTTCAGCAGCGAGCCGAGCGCAGTCGTATTGGGCGGCAGGGATGCCGCTTCGCCCTTGCGCTCAGCAGCCGCAAAACGGCCGGCGAGCAGGCCGATGCTGGCGCTTTCGACGTAACCTTCGCAGCCGGTGATCTGACCGGCAAAACGCAAGCCCGGTCGGGATTTGAGCACCAGTGAGCGATCGAGCAAGGTGGGGGAATTGATGTAGGTATTGCGGTGAAGGCCGCCGAGGCGTGCGAATTCTGCATTCTCGAGCCCCGGAATTAGCCGGAAGATCTCGGCCTGTGCGCCGTATTTCAGCTTCGTCTGGAAGCCGACCATGTTGTAGAGCGTGCCGAGCGCATTGTCCTGGCGCAACTGCACCACCGCATAGGCCTTGACGGTCGGGTTATGCGCATTGGTCAAGCCCATGGGCTTCATCGGCCCGTGGCGCAGCGTTTCGCGCCCACGCTCGGCCATGACTTCGATCGGCAGGCAGCCATCGAAATACGGCGTCCCTTCCCACTCCTTGAAGCCGACGGCGTCGCCGGCGATCAGGGCATCCAGGAAGGCGCCGTATTGCGCTTCGTCCATGGGGCAGTTGATGTAGTCCTTGCCCGTGCCGCCGGGTCCGACCTTGTCATAGCGGGACTGATACCAGCAAATATCCATATCGATGCTGTCGCGATAGACGATCGGCGCGATGGCGTCGAAGAAGGCGAGTGCATCGGCGCCGGTTTCGGCCTGAATGGCGCTGGCGAGCCCGGGTGCCGTCAGCGGGCCGGTGGCGATGATCGCCTGGTCCCACTCTTTCGGCGGCAGGCCCTGGATCTCTTCGCGGACGACTGTGATCAACGGATGGCTCTGCACCGCCTGCGTCACCGCTGCGGAAAAGCCGTCGCGATCGACAGCGAGCGCGCCACCGGCCGGCACTTGATGCTTGTCGGCACATGCCATGATCAGAGAGCCGGCCATGCGCATCTCGGCATGGATGACGCCGACGGCATTGCTGGTCGCATCGTCCGAGCGAAACGAATTGGAGCATACGAGCTCTGCGAGATCGTCCGTCTTGTGTGCATCGGTGCCGCGCACACCGCGCATCTCGTGCAGGATCACGGGAACACCGGCATTGGCGATCTGCCATGCAGCTTCCGAGCCGGCAAGGCCACCGCCGATGACGTGAATGGGAGAGTGAGAACTGGTCTGTGTCATGTGCGCGTCATTATCACGGGCAGGGCGGCGATCCAATCGCTTTACCGGAGCGCGGTGCGCAAAAGTGGGCAGCGGTTCGATCAGTGCGATAGGCGCAGAATGCGTAAATCAATCACAACGAAGGAAGCCGACGAATATCGACGAGCATAATCGCCCGGAATCAAAAACGGCGCCCAAGGGCGCCGTCTTGAAGCAGTCTGCAGTTCTGACCGATTAACGGAAAGAACGAGCAGCGATGTTGCGGATTTCGTAGCGGCTGACGCCGATGTCCGAAAGGGTCTGGCTGGAGAGGTTGCCAAGTTCGTTCAGAGTGCGGCGGTAGCTAATCCAGTTCTTTGCAATGCGAATCGGGTTCATGATCTTATCCTCGGTATCTTGTTTGCGGGCGGTGCGATTACCGCCTCAGCTGTTGCACCCTATATAGGCGCAAACGCATCAATTGTGCAGTGCAAATAAAAGGCGTCTGCTATGCGTTTGTGCAATATGACGCCCAAAAACCCACCAATGCTTAGAATTTGGACGACTTGCATCTTGCGACGCGTTTCGGTGTCGATCGTGAAATGCTGCGATGCACAATGAACAAAAAGAACGCCCGTCGCGGAGGTCCGCAACGGGCGTTGAGAAGGCTTTCGCGAGTGGCGAAGCCTATCCGGCGATTAGCGGCCGGTGGCTTCGCGAGCAACGCGATGGATGTCGGCGCGGTCGATGCCGAGGTCGTGCAGTTCACGAGCGCTCATGCGGCCGAGTTCGTTTACGGTCTGACGATACTTGCGCCAGTTGTTAAAAGAGCGGGTCAGGTTCATTTTAGTCCCTTTCGAGGATCTGAAGATCTCGCAGCTCCGTGATTGGTGCCGCCGTCGATCTGATGCCTCCTTATATATGCTGCGCCGCAAGAACTAAAAGCGCCAAAGCATCATGTCACCCATGCGCATTGTGCATATCATCTGGGCAATCTGCCTAAGAAGATGGCTGCTTTATGTGCATATCACGGCTGAAGCAAGAGCGATCTCGGGCGCGTATCTTGGATCCAGATCCGGCATTTGAGCACTTGTTGCGGTGCGTGCCGCCATTCGGCCATGTTTTTGCCAGCCTTGCGGTTTTGGGGGAGGTCGAGTTGTCCTGTCGACCAAGGCAGAGCCGTTCGTTCCGGGGTGGTGATCGCAATTCATCGTCTCGCGGTACTTCGCGCCTGAAGCAGCGTTTCCGATGCATAAACCGATTTAAGTGGGTAAAAAAATAACGCCCACCGCGGGAGGAGGGTGCGGTGGGCGTCATTTATGGTGATTGACGACTGGGAGGAGGAGTGTCGCCAATCCATCGGAGCGCACTGGGAGGAGGAGTGTGCAGCTCCGAATTCACTGTCAGGATATCAATCCTCAGGCCCTTCCCGACCAATGTCGGCTCAGCGCGCCACAGCTGTATTCTGTTGAGTAATCAATAGTATGACTTTTATATTTTGTGCAGCGCAATAATTTCATGAGAGGTATGTCGTCTGTGCATGTCTTTCGTGAGTACCTTGATACCGGTCTTTAGAATACAACCGAATAGCTTAATATCGCATTAACGAAAGAGTGCCGCCTGTGGATGGCCGTCCGTGATGCGTTCGTGCACGCATCGATAGATTGCTGAAGTGTGCTAACCCTTATCTGAGACGGAATCGCAGCGAGGAGCCGGGATGTATAGAGGCAGGCTGGAGCGGGATCTAAAGATCTGGGTGGATAAAGGTCTTGTCGATGCGTCGGCGGCAAAGGCCGTGCTGCGCGAATATGATGGGCGTCAGACCAGCTTTAGCGCGGGTCGGGTGTTGACCATCATTGCGTCCGTGCTTCTGGGGCTGGCGCTCCTGCTCTTCATCTCGGCGAATTGGGAAGCGATACCGAGGATCGTGCGTCTTACCGCGCTTGTTGCCATGATATGGGCTTTCTATCTCGGCGCCGCTTATCTGCTGGCCTCCGGGCGCTCCATTCTCGCGTCGGCGCTTCTCATACTCGGGACCCTGAGCTTTGGCGGTGCCATGGCGCTTGTTGGGCAGATGTATAATATGTCCGGCGACGAATTGACGATGGTGATCGTCTGGTTCGCGGCGGCTTGCATCGTGGCCGCCCTGTTTCGCTCCAGCGCTCAGGTGGCGCTTGGCGGCTTCCTCGCCTGGGCATTTTGCGGCGCCTATCTTTGGGACCATTTCAATCAGTGGAAAGGAGTGATGCCATGGGTGCCATTGCTGATGGCTGCGGTGCTGATTGCACTTGTCAGATATGTCGATGCGCCGAGGGCACGACATTTTGCCTATCTCATGCTTGTCGGGTGGCTGGCCTGGATTTTCGGGCTGAATGAGAGTCTCAACGCGGCAATCCTTTTTGCCGCCTTTGGAATGGCAGCCTTTCTTGTCGTCAGTATCCCGGCGTCGCCGCTGATGCCTTTTGCCCGGACAGCGGGGGCCGCGCCTGCCTTCTACACCTTTCTTCTTGCGGCGATCGGTCTCTTTCTGGTCCACGCGGAAATCGCCAACGAATCCTTCGAGAGCAATGTCTGGGCGCAAGCCACGCTTCCGCTCATCATTGTGGCAGCCGCCACACTCGCAAGCTCTGTGATTGCGATTGCCCTCAGCGGCCGCGACAATGGCGCTGTGCGCTTTCTCGCCTATTTCGTGTTCGCCTGCGAGATTCTCTATCTTGCCAGCGAGACGATCGGTTCGATCATCGGCACGGCAGGCTTCTTCCTGATCGCCGGTCTAATGGTGGCGGTTGCCGCATGGGTGGTCATCCAGCTTGAAAGACGATTCTCCAATGCAGGCAGGCAGGAGACAGGGGCGTGACAGATATGGCCGACAATAGCATTCCCTCCAACACCCCGCGCCGCCTGTGGGCCGCTGCGATTATCGTCGCTGTCCTGCAGACCGCCGTTCTTGGCTATATGGTCGGTGAACGGGCCTGGGGGCTGCGGAGCGGCGTCGAAGTCATTCTGAAGACGGCGCCTGTTGATCCGCGCGATCTGCTGCGTGGCGATTACGTCACCTTGAACTACGATATTTCAAGGATTCCGCTCTCGACGCTGCGAGAGGGGCCGCCAAAAATGGGCCTGAATGGCCAAACGCTGTCCGTTCGCCTGAAGAAGCAGGACGACGGCTATTGGGGTATTGTCGAATCATCCTTCAAGGCGCTCGATCCGAAACCTGATACGGTTATCCTCAAGAGCTTGCCTTTCGACTATGTTTTCTACGGTGAACCGACCGATCCGGCGCAAGAGATGATCGGGGTCACCTATGGTATCGAGCGTTACTATGTGCCCGAAGGACAAGGGCACGACATCGAAAGCGCACGCAATGCCAACCGCGTCGCCATTGCCGCGCGCATCTCCTCGGATGGCAAAGCCCATATCAGAAGCCTGCTTCTCGACGGCAAACCGGTCTACGAAGAGCCGCTTTACTGAAGATATTTGCCCGAAGATGCCGATAAGCTTTGAGAGCAGTCGTGGAACCGTCATTTTTCCTTTGCGTGGTTTGAAACGGGTGATATAGAGACGCCGCGCTCCGGAAGCCCCCATGGGCATGCATTGCCATGCGGTTTTGGGAACGCGGGTATGGTGAAATTGGTAGACACGCCAGATTTAGGTTCTGGTGCCGCAAGGCGTGGGAGTTCAAGTCTCTCTACCCGCACCAAGACGTCTTATGGACGGGGGAGGCTGATGAAGTCCGTCTCCCGATATGCCGTAGGACGCGCCATTTTGCCCAGGCATCCCGCTTTCGAATAGGGAGTGGATCAGATGCTCTGGCTCGAAACGAGGATTGAGCTGCCTTTTGCGCGTTCGTTCGAAGGCGCGGCGCTCTTGGCAAAATGATAGAGAATTGCATCTAAGCCACGCTCGGGATTTTCCGGCGTCGTGCTCATCGTAACGAACGGCTGTCTGGGCACGGCCGCCATGAATGAAGGTAGGACAATGCAGGTTATCGAAACGCTCGCTGAAGGGCTGAAGCGCGAAATCAAGGTGGTCATCCCGGCCAAGGACATGGAAGTGCGCATGAACGAGCGCCTGGCCGAGGTCAAGGACAAGGTCCGCATCAACGGCTTCCGTCCGGGCAAGGTTCCGGTTGCACATCTGAAGAAGGTCTATGGCAAGTCGATCATGGCCGATCTCGTCAACGAGATCGTCCGTGACCAGCCGCCGGCAATCCTGAGCGAGCGCGGCGAAAAGTCGGCGACCCAGCCGGAAATCGCCATGACCGAAGACAAGGACGAAGCAGAGAAGATCCTCGCTGCCGAAGCCGATTTCGAATTCACGCTCTCCTACGAAGTCATCCCGGCGATCGAACTGAAGTCCGTCAAGGGCGTCAAGGTCACGCGCGAAGTCGCTGAAATCGCTGACGAAGAAGTCACCGAGCAGATCCTCAAGATCGCCGAAAGCGCTCGCAGCTACGAAACCAAGAAGGGCAAGGCCGCTGACGGCGACCGCGTTACCATCGACTACCTCGGCAAGGTCGACGGCGTTGCCTTCGACGGCGGCAAGGACGAAGATTCCCAGCTGGTTCTCGGCTCGAACCGCTTCATCCCGGGCTTCGAAGAGCAGCTCGTCGGCGTCAAGGCTGGCGATGAGAAGGTCATCACCGTAACCTTCCCGGCCGACTACCCGGCCAAGAACCTTGCTGGCAAGGAAGCTACCTTTGACATCAACGTCAAGGAAGTTGCAGCTCCCGGCGAGATCGAAATCAACGACGAACTCGCTTCCAAGCTCGGCCTGGAATCGGCTGACCGTCTGAAGGAAATCGTTCGCGGCCAGATCGAAAGCCAGTACGGCTCGGTTACCCGTCAGAAGGTCAAGCGTCAGATCCTCGACCAGCTCGACGAAATGTACCAGTTCGACACGCCGCAGAAGCTGGTTGACGCTGAATTCGCCAGCATCTGGCGCCAGATCCAGACGGATCTTGCTGAATCCGGCAAGACCTTCGAAGACGAAGACACGACCGAAGAAAAGGCTCGCGAAGAATACCGCAAGCTCGCTGAACGTCGCGTTCGCCTCGGCCTCGTTCTCTCCGAAATCGGCGAAAAGGCCGGCGTCGAAGTCAGCGAAGACGAACTGCAGCGTGCGCTCTATGCTCAGCTCCAGCAGTTCCCGGGCCAGGAAAAGGAAATCCTGGAATTCTTCCGCAACACGCCTGGCGCTTCCGCTAACCTGCGCGCTCCGATCTTCGAAGAAAAGGTCATCGACCATCTGCTGACCGAAGTCGACGTCACGGACAAGACCGTTTCGAAGGAAGATCTGCTGGCTGACGACGAAGCCGAAGACAAGCCGGCTGCCAAGAAGGCTGCTCCGAAGAAGAAGGCTGCTGCCAAGGCTGAATCGACCGAAGCTGCTGCCGAAGGCGAAGAAGCCGCTGCTCCGAAGAAGAAGGCTGCGCCGAAGAAGAAGGCTGCTGAAGACAGCGCCGAGTAATCGGTTCTTCCTTCGCAAGGATCAAGCCCCGCCGTTTCGGCGGGGCTTTTTTGTTTCTGGTACTTTGCGGTGACGAAGGCAACATCCTCCACCGCCAGTCACTCCTTGCCCAATGCACGCCGGACGGCGATTTCGACAGGGCAATAGGCGCTATCTGGCCTTTCCAGTCGATAGGGTTCTGCGAGGCTGATCGAGGGCTGGGCCATGAAGCGCGGAGATGCCCCGCGATGCTTCTGCGCGGCATGAATGAGGAACGGATGGCAGATATAGACGGTGCCAGCCTTTCCCGTTACCAGAGCCTCAGGGCGATCAGCCGCAACGCCTTCCAGCATCATGTGTGAGCGGCCTTTCTCTCCGGCGGGCGCAAGATAGCGCGCCATCTCCAGGTGGGAGCCGACGCGGATGCGGGTCGGTGCATCGTTTTCGCCGACGTCGGAGAACAGAAAGAGGGTAAGCAGCGCTCGTCCTCTGGAGGTGACATTCACCCGCCAGGCGAAGAAATCGC
>NZ_JAELTU010000666.1 GCF_016429015.1 Rhizobium sp. ASV20 | reverse complement strand
TAAGAGACAGGTTGCTAGCGGCATGACACTGTAGCTATTTATGTAAAGGCATAAACGAAGCTACTAAACGCTTGCAGACATTTATGATCTCGCCAGTTTCAAAGCCTTTTCATTGAATAAGCCACTAAAGCCTGCCTATATTTTGATACACCTAACTGCAAGAGTACTATATGTTCTACAAAACTGCTCAGTTGTCTGAGGTAGTGCTAAATCGAGGCGATACAGTTGCCAATTACAACGCCATGTTATATTAGGATTAGACGACGCAGGCCAATCCACCAATATTCGTAGCTTTCGCGCTCTGGGAGAAATTCACGTCTGAAATTAACAAACGGATGTTTCAATCAATGCAGATGAAAGTAAGCTATGTGTATTTTGGCCCTTTCTGCATGATGTCCTTCTCGGGCGAGACAGACT
>NZ_JAELTU010000665.1 GCF_016429015.1 Rhizobium sp. ASV20 | reverse complement strand
CTTTTCGCTTGCTTGCAAAAAAAACATCGCGATCATTAGCGACGCTCGCGCTCCACCAAGAAGGATCGCCAAAAGTTAACTCTCACCATTTCAGAAGAAACACTACTTCGTATATACTGGTATAAGCCACGAATGCGCCTGCGCCACATCATCAATTCATCACCACCGCCACACACGCCGTTAATAACTTGGCAGTGTCCTGACGACATGGCGCGGCCGCCACCATGCATTGCCTTGTTTCTAAGAATATCTTGTGAATCTTTTTTTGATTGACCTTATTACTTCATGTTGATGTATTCAAAATGATTTCTTACGTGACCTGTACTCTCCGTCTTGGTGACGCAAGTCTGTCTGAGACCAGGGTGGTCTACAGAGTCAGTTATGACGATAAACAGGTGGCTCTGCAATCACCCGCTC
>NZ_JAELTU010000664.1 GCF_016429015.1 Rhizobium sp. ASV20 | reverse complement strand
ATCCGGAAAGTATCTGCGCAGCCCGACACGCAGTAAATACTTTTTGATGAAGCACATGTATTTCCAACTCGTGAGCCTAGCAAAATGACCCCTGGTGCAGTAAAAGACATGAAAGCCCAACCTTAAGCGCCACACAGACAACGATAGCGCGCGATAGTAATGGAGCCAGCCCACAACACCAAAAAGATAAAAACGTTTGGCAAAAACAGCGCAAAAAAAAAAAGAAAACATACAACAGCCGGTGTTCGCTGGTCGTCACCGACCCAACTACTAATCTGCCGGTCGGTAGCTTGTCTATGGGAGAGCGGACGGGATCCCGAATTTTCTACCGCCTATGGTCGTATGTAACAGCTTCTGCCATGTATGCGGTTATATAGAGAGTCGTGTACGACAAGCACAGTTACGCCTGCTGCAGGCG
>NZ_JAELTU010000663.1 GCF_016429015.1 Rhizobium sp. ASV20 | reverse complement strand
ACGTTGATCACTGTCTCAAAGTCATGGCCGAACTTCTCGCTACTGTACCTAGTGTGACACGCGGGAGCTTTCCGCGCCTCGCACCTAAAGTGCTCCACCCATAATTTTCACAGAACGCGGTTACTTGACAGCGGCACCGCGAACACACGACTTCCCAGGACAGCTTCTTTATGCTTGCCATCGGTAGCAGAAAATAACTTGAAAAGGCTTTATCAGAGCCATGCGACGGTAGAAAACGAACAATACCATGTCGCCCGGTGGTATCAGGCTGCGCTTGATCATCCGACGCCACACTGTCCCAGACATCAAGCTCGTTTGGCCGTGCGTGCCGTCGGACGACCTGACAATCGCGACGCTCCTCAGCCAAGTGAACGAAGTTATTCCTCTTGAAGGCGGCGAATGGGGCCTCGAAGATTAC
>NZ_JAELTU010000662.1 GCF_016429015.1 Rhizobium sp. ASV20 | reverse complement strand
GGCGTGGGCGGTTTGCAGGGGTGGGCCACCGTGGAGTACCAAGCGTTTGTGGCCCGCAACACCATGATATTGGTCGGCAAGGGTCCTCCGAGTGGATGACGATGGCTTCATGTTTCCTTCGCTATCCATCGCCTGCGTCCACACAAAGACTTTTCCGTACCCAAGGCATTCCTGGCCAGAAATTATGCACTTGTTACATGACGGCCATGAGCGATCACATCGAAGGCGTCGACGGCGGCAGTTGTGGCAAGGCTTGCTGTTGGTCGGCATAAGCCACGAGAGGGCCGCTTTGTCACGGCACCGGCGTCGAGAGCTGAGCGAAGAGGCGCAGGCGGTCGTCCGCAATAGGAGAGGGGTAGACGGGCGCGAGCAGCTAGCTGAGGGGCGAAAGGCACGGCAGAGAGCGAAAGCTCAATAC
>NZ_JAELTU010000661.1 GCF_016429015.1 Rhizobium sp. ASV20 | reverse complement strand
CCCCCTAGATCTACACTCCAAGAATTTCGTCGGCAGCGTCAGATGTGTATAAGAGACAGGTGATGAGTGACGAGCTCTGGCCAGCGGTGACGCCAATTTTTCAAATATCGGATCCGCAGACATCCACCAAATCCCTGGATGTCTGTGTGGCTTTCAGCGATGCAGCCACGCCGGATCGCGGCAACAAGATTTTCAGGTGAGGCGAGAAGCTGCAGAGGAGTTTCATTTCTGGGCAAAAAAAATTTCCAGACCTTGTTATTTATTTTTTTATTTTTTTATTTTTATTTTTTTGGTCCCCTCTCGCCTTCGGAATTGAGAATGCGGGAAATACATATGCCCACTTGTCACAGGATGGAGTCCCAGATTTGTCTCCGCGCCCGCTGCCCTTTCTTGTTGCCTGTGCGTATGCATATTATAT
>NZ_JAELTU010000660.1 GCF_016429015.1 Rhizobium sp. ASV20 | reverse complement strand
CATACGGACGAGGCCAAGTCGCAGCGGCAGATGAATGCGTTCTTTGACGTGGATGCTGCTGCGAATTCACATGATGGGCGGAGTCTCAAGGCGGAAAGATCTGGCAAGAAGCCGAGCAAGGCTGAGGTCAAGGCGTTTAAAGAGAAGAGGAGGGCTAGGAAGGAGGAGAAGAGGAGGGCTTGGCTTCGGGATTGAAAGGGTTGCTGCTGCTTTTCTAGCTCTTGGGTTGGGGTCGTTTACTGTTCTAATGTGTTTATATTTTTCGGCGTTGATTTGGGTGGATCAAATCTGTATTTCGGCTTTCGAATTGGGGGTTGATGATTCCTATATTTTTGGTATTGAATTAGTTGGATATCTTGGACTTTTTGCTTGCCCTTGAGCGTTTGAGCGCCTAACCAGATATTTGACGGTACATGGAG
>NZ_JAELTU010000659.1 GCF_016429015.1 Rhizobium sp. ASV20 | reverse complement strand
CCACTGTATGATTGAAAGTCCGACCAACATACAAGAAAGAACTATAACAAAGAAAACACCAATTTCGCGCCGTAAAGCTAGCGGCCTAGCAGGTTTATAGAAGGTCTCACTGCAAGAAACTTCATTAATAGACGAGCTTGGAGCTTTATCTTGTATTTCCTCCAAGGAAACACTCCGATAACCTGATTCATACGTAGCAGATAACTTAAATCTGCGGCCCTTGAAAGAATCTCGGAGTGACTCATCAGTCTCTCTATCGAGATTTTGGAATGACTTCAGAAGCTCTGGACTATTGCGAAAAATCTCGGCAAGCCTGGATATCGACGATGGGTTTGCACTTAGGTTACTTGGAGAACAGATGCAAAGCCACAGAAGGAATCCAGTTAATGCTGCGACAAGGAGGAGAAGCGCCTCCACCG
>NZ_JAELTU010000068.1 GCF_016429015.1 Rhizobium sp. ASV20 | reverse complement strand
CTTCGATATCGTCGCCGCCGATTACGTACCGAAGCCTGCCGGCAGCACCTACGACAAGTTCATGAGCCTCAATCGCGTCGATACGAGGAAGGCAGCGATGTTCGAGGACCTGCCGCGCAACCTCACCGTGCCCAAAACGCTTGGCATGAAGACGGTACTCCTCGTGCCGCAAAACATTGAGGCGACCCATGTCGAATGGTGGGAGCGCACGACCGGCGAAGACGACCACATCGACTATGTGACCGACGACCTCACGACCTTCCTCAAGGCACTGGTTTAATCCTTCATTAGGATGGGGTTACGAAAGTTTCATCAGCCTTACAGAGGTTTAATTGGTCGTTTTTGACGGCCAGCCGTATCGTTTGACCATTCCTCGTCACGAAAGGAAAAGCGATGAACGGGAAAAAACTTCTTCTGGCTGGGCTTTCCGCAACCCTGCTTCTCGGCGGTGCAGCACAGGTCGCGCTTGCCGCCTCTCATGATGGCAATGGCTGGGGTGGCTCGCATCACGGCCGCTGGCACAGGCCGCATTTCTCGCCCGAGGTCCTTTACGTGCGCATGCTGAAGGAATTCGGCAATCCTGGCGACATGAAGCTGACCAAGGATGAGGTCAAGGCCGGCGTCGACAAGATTTTCGACCAGATCGACGTCAACCATGACGGGCAGATAACGCCCGGCGAATATCGCGCCTACCGAAAGGAACAGATCAAACAGTGGAAGGCCCAGCACGCCAAAGCCGATGGCGACAAGGCTCAAAACGGCCAGCCACAGGGCGATCAGGCGCAGAACAGCCAGGCTCCGGCCGATCAATCCAAGACCGATCAGGCACAGAATGACGACAACAAGGGCGGCGACGGCAATCGCCACCACAGGCCACACGGCCGCTTCATGCATGAAGGTGGCTTCATGCGCGGCGCGATGATCTTCCGCTTCGCCGACAAGGATGAAAACGGCCAGATCAGCAAGCAGGAAGCGGAAGACGCTGCCGCCAAGCTCTTCGATCGCCTCGACCGCAATCATGACGGCGTCGTCACGCTGGACGACATGCCGAGCCGACCGCTGCTTTAAGCCGATTGATCCGAAGCGTCGCCACACCATACGGCGGCGCTTTGGAGCCTATCCGAAGACCGAAAGGCCCGCCCTCGCGAAACGCTGGCGGACTTTCATCATTCAATGGCCGTTATCGTGTTCGTAAAAATCCGTGACGATCTTCCAGGCCTCGTCGGCTGTATCGACGAAGCTGATCAGGTCGACGTCATCAGGCGCGATGGTGCCGAATTCGGCTAGGGCCTCGAAATTGATGATGCTACGCCAGAACTTTTCACCGAAAAGAATGAGCGGCAGGCGCTCCATGCGTCCGGTCTGAATGAGCGTCAGGCATTCGAACAGCTCATCCATGGTGCCGAAGCCACCGGGGAACACCGCGATCGCCTTGGCGCGCACCATGAAGTGCATCTTGCGAATTGCGAAATAATGGAAATTGAAGCTGAGCTCCGGCGTGACGTAGACATTCGGCGCCTGCTCATGCGGCAGGACGATGTTGAGGCCGATCGACGGCGCGCCTTCTTCGGCGGCACCACGATTTCCGGCTTCCATCACGCCCGGGCCGCCGCCGGTGACGACGACATATTCATGGTAGTCGAAGCCGGCGGAATAGCGGGAGCAAAGCCGAGCGAACTTGCGCGCCTCTTCGTAGTAGACGGATGCAGCTTCGAGATTGGCACGCTGCACGTCGTTGCGCGCGGCCCAGGCATTGGTGCCGGGCGCAGGGATACGGGCGCCACCGAACATCACGACGGTCGACTTGATGCCCTTCTCGGTCAAAGACATCTCGGTCTTCAGCAATTCCAGCTGCAGACGGATCGGCCGCAACTCCTCGCGGCACAGAAAATCCTCATCGGCATAGGCAAGCCGGTAGGAGGGCGACATCGACTGCGGCGTGCGCGGCACGGATTCCGCGCGCTTCTTGTCCGCCGAGCTCGTCTTCAATGGGTCCCATACCCCATCCTTGCGCCGCAGCCTGCCGTTCTTCGACTTGCTCATCTATTCATGCCTTTCGAATCGATCATGACGAGCCATTCCCGCCCAAAGGCGCGAATAGCCAAGCTCTTGCATATGCCCCTACAACGCCTTGAATCCAAGCTCAATCGGCGCGGAAAAGACATTCCATTTTCAGGCTCCATGCTATAGGACCAATCGACCATATCCGGAGCCGCTGCCGGAAATCACGATAGGCACTGACGTTTTAAGGAATTCCCATGAGCGCTAACGATCTCGCCTCCCTCGAAAAGTCCATCGAGGCCGCCTTCGACAATCGCGACAATGTGAACACTGCGACGCGCGGCGAAGTCCGCGAGGCCGTTGAACTGGCGCTCAATCTCCTCGATAGCGGCAAGGTCCGCGTTGCCGAGCGCGGCGCAGACGGCAACTGGACCGTCAATCAGTGGCTCAAGAAAGCGGTTCTGCTCTCCTTCCGCCTGAACGACATGAAAATCGTCGAAGGCGGCCCGGGCAATGCGACCTGGTGGGACAAGGTTCCCTCGAAATTCGAAGGCTGGGGCGAGAACCGTTTCCGCGAAGCCGGCTTCCGCGCCGTGCCGAACGCTGTCGTACGCCATTCCGCCTATATCGCTCCGAACGCCATCCTGATGCCGTCCTTCGTCAATCTCGGGGCCTATGTCGGCGAAGGCACCATGGTCGACACCTGGGCGACCGTCGGCTCCTGCGCCCAGATCGGCAAGCACGTGCACCTCTCGGGCGGCGTCGGCATCGGCGGCGTATTGGAACCGATGCAGGCGGGTCCGACCATCATCGAAGACAATTGCTTCATCGGCGCCCGCTCCGAAGTCGTCGAAGGCTGCATCGTCCGCGAAGGATCGGTGCTCGGCATGGGCGTCTTCATCGGCAAGTCCACGAAGATCGTCGATCGCGCCACCGGCGAGATCACCTATGGCGAAGTTCCTCCCTATTCCGTCGTCGTCGCCGGCTCGCTGCCGAGCGGCAACACGATGGCAAACGGCCAGCCGGCCCCGAGCCTCTATTGCGCCGTCATCGTCAAGCGTGTCGATGAAAAGACCCGCTCCAAGACCGGCATCAACGAGCTGCTGCGCGACTGAGCATGAATTCGGGAGCGCGATCCCCTAATCGCGCTTCCCTCAAGCTTGCCGGGTGAGCACGCCCGTGCGATTGCTGGAATCGCGGCAAGGTTTTTCGGTTCATCGCCGACCCTTTGCCATCGCTTTGCCATTTCCCGCCGGATAAGTTGCCCCCGATGACCGTTACCGATCCCGTCGCAAACCTGCAAACCCTGATCCGCTGCGCCTCCGTGACCCCCGCAGAGGGTGGCGCACTTACCGCGCTTGCCGAGATGCTGCAGCCGCTTGGCTTCAAGATCGAGCGTATGACCGCCAGCGAACCGGGAACGCCCGATATCGAAAACCTCTATGCCCGGCTGGGCACCGAGGAGCCGCACCTGATGTTTGCCGGACACACGGATGTCGTCCCGGTTGGCGATGCCGCCTCCTGGAGCCACCCGCCTTTTGGCGCCGAAATCGCCGATGGCGAGCTTTTCGGCCGCGGCGCCGTCGACATGAAGGGCGGCATTGCCTGCTTCGCGGCGGCAGTCGCGCGACATATCGAGAAGCACGGCAAGCCCGCCGGCTCGATCTCGTTCCTGATAACAGGCGATGAGGAAGGGCCGGCGATCAACGGCACGGTCAAGCTGCTGCAATGGGCGGCCGAGCGTGGCGAGACATGGGATGCATCGCTCGTCGGCGAACCCACCAATCCGGACCGGCTGGGCGACATGATCAAGATCGGCCGTCGCGGCTCGATCTCCGGCTTCATTACGGTTCATGGCGTTCAGGGTCATGCGGCCTATCCGCATCTTGCCGACAATCCGGTCCGCAGCATCATCAAGCTGACCGAGGCACTGCTCGACCCGCCCTTCGATACCGGCACGGACAATTTCCAGCCGTCCAATCTCGAAGTGACGACGATCGATGTCGGCAACGCCGCGACCAACGTCATCCCCGCCAGGGCGACTGCTGCTTTCAACATCCGTTTCAACGACACCTGGACGGCCGAGACGCTAAAGGCCGAGATTATCGGTCGCCTCGATGCTGCGGCAGCCGATGATACGCTGCGCCCGGAGCGGGCGCCGGCAAAGTACGACATCACCTGGTCGGAACGGCCCAGCCAGGTCTTCCTGACGCGCAACAATGCGCTGATCGCCTCACTCTCCTCCGCCATCGAGAACACGACGGGTCAAAGGCCTGTGCTTTCGACGACGGGGGGCACCTCGGATGCCCGCTTCATCAAGGACTACTGCCCGGTGGTGGAGTTCGGCCTGGTCGGCAAGACCATGCATATGGTGGACGAACGCGTCGCAGTCTCGGACCTCGAAACGCTGACCGAGATCTACCAGACCTTCATCAAGCGCTGGTTCGAGAATGCCGACCTTTAAGGAAGTCCAATATTATCTGTCCGGCCTCTGGCTGCTGATCCGCATGGATGCGCGCGGCTTCCAGTATCTCGACATATCGGACCGCGGCATGCTGCGGTCCTTCTGGGCCATTCTCTGGTGCCTGCCGCCGATCGGCATTTCCTGGCTCTGGTGGCAACAGGCCTATCTGATCGCGATGCCGCCCGAAACGGCGACAGGCCTCGCCTTCTTCCTGCGGCTGGCGCTGGTCGAAGCCGCAAACTGGGTGATCCCGCTCGTTCTCGCAGGTCTGCTGCTGCTGATCTTCCGGTTCGGCGACAAGTTTGCGCCGATCGTGGTCACGGTGAACTGGCTTGGGGTGCCGACGTCCTACCTGAACGCACTGCTCATTGCGCTGATCGCATTCGTCCCCGGCTCCAATGGGCTGGTGGCGCTGCTATGGCTTGTGTTGATGATGGCGATCATCTTCTCGATGGCACGCATCCTCAGAATGATCTGTGGTGCCCATCCGCTCTTCATCGGTGCGCTGACGCTGGTGCTGATGATCCCCAGCATGCTGCTGACGGACTTCCTGCAGCGATTCCTTGGCATCTATCCGCCGGGTTGAGGCCCGCTCTACCGAGCCACCACCTCGCCGTCTTCTTTCGTGAACGAGCCGATATCCGGGTTCGGCAAGATATCCAGTACAAGTTCAGACGGGCGGCAGAGGCGCACGCCTTTCTCGGTCACCACGATCGGGCGATTGATCAGGATCGGGTGTTCCATCATCATGTCGAGCAGCTGATCGTTGGTCAGATCAGGATTGCCGAGACCGAGTTCGCCATAGGGCGTTCCCTTTTGCCGAAGCAGATCGCGAACCGGAAGGCCCATGGCAGCGACGAGTTCCACCAGCTCTTCCCGGCTGGGCGGCGTCTCCAGATATTCGACGACGACAGGCTCTTCGCCGGACTGGCGGATCATCGCCAGCGTGTTGCGAGAGGTGCCGCAGGAAGGATTATGATAGATCTTCACCGTCATCAGCATTCTCTCCTTCGCGAGCGGCCGAACCGGCGCCATCGCGATAATCCACCTGCATGAAATAAAGCCCATCGGGCGGCGCGACGGGGCCGCAAGCCTTGCGATCCCGGGCCTCGAGCGCCGCACGCACATCGTCGGGCGTCCACTTGCCCTCGCCCGCGAGCTTCAGCGTGCCGGCGAAGGAGCGGATCTGATTGTGCAAGAAGCTCTGCGCAGTGGCGCGGATCTCGATCAGCTCGCCGCTGCGGGTCACATCCAGCCGGTCGAGCGTGCGCACAGGGCTATTTGCCTGACAATGGGCCGAGCGGAACGTGGTGAAATCATGCAGGCCTACAAGCGTCTGTGCTGCTCTATGCATGACCTCGTGATCTATATCCTTCGGCACCCACCAGGCGCGCCCGGCTTCGAGCGCCAGAGGTGCTCGGCGGGTGATAATGCGATAGAGGTAATGGCGGCGAATGGCCGAAAAGCGCGCGTCGAAGCTCGCATCGACCTCTTCTATATCGAGAATGGCAACACGATCGCCGGCCATCCGCAAATGGGCGTTGAGTGCGTTGCGCAGCGTGTAGATCTTCCAGTCCTTGGAGAGATCGGCATGCATGACCTGCCCCATGGCGTGGACGCCGGAATCGGTGCGTCCCGCGCCACGGATGGAGACCGTCTCGCCGGTCAACGACAGAATGGCACTCTCGATCGCCCCCTGCACGGAGGGGCCGTTCTCCTGGCGCTGCCAGCCGACATAGGGGATGCCGTCATATTCGACGGTCATTCTGTAGCGCGGCATCAGGCTTGTTCCGAGGAAAGCAGGGTGCCTGCCGCGATCGGCGTGCCGCGCAGGAAGTCGGCTGCGGCCAAGGGCTTGCCGCCGGCCTTCTGCAGCTTCGTGAACCTGACGGCGCCGGAGGCGCAGGCAATGACGAGGTCGTCGGTCAACACGTTACCCGGCACTCCGCCGCCCTCGGCCAATTCCGAACCCAGCACCTTGATGCGCTCCGGGCGACCGGCGATTTCGGCTTCGAACCATGCGCCAGGAAAAGGCGAAAGGCCACGAATGTGATTATGGACATCCGCTGCCGGCTTGTCGAAATTGATGCGCGTCTCGGCCTTATCGATCTTGGCGGCATAGAGAACGCCCTCAGACGGCTGAGCTGTCAGCGGCAACTCGTCATGCTCCAGCTTGTTCATCGCCTCGGCCATGGCCTTTGCCCCGGTCAACATCAGCCTGTCGTGGAGCTCGCCCGCGGTCATCGCTGCGCCGATTTCGACCTCGCGCGTCAAGGCAACGGGCCCGGTATCGAGCCCCTTGTCCATCTTCATGACCATCATGCCGGTCTTGGCGTCACCAGCCATGATCGCCCGCTGGATGGGGGCAGCACCGCGCCAGCGCGGCAGCAACGAGGCATGGCCGTTGTAGCAGCCAAGGCGCGTGCCTGACAGAATCGCCTCTGGCAGCAGCAGGCCGTAGGCCACGACAACGGCGACATCGGCATCCAGATCGCGAAAGCGCTGGCGCTCGTCCGGATCCTTGAAGTTGATTGGCGTAAACACCGGCAGGCCCAGCAACTCGGCCGCCTGATGCACGGGCGACTTCTGCAGGTCTAGCCCGCGCCGGCCACCGGGGCGCGGCGGCTGGGTGTAGACGGTGCGCACCTTATGGCCGGCATCGATCAAGGACCGCAATGTCGGTACGGAGAATTCGGGCGTTCCCATGAAAATGATGTTGAGCGACATGCGATCCATCCGGCTTAAAGTATGAAGGTTCGAGCGACCGGATTCCGACGGCCTTTGCGCCATCGGGGTCAAACGCTAGCCGCCATCGGACAGGTCAGGCGCGGTGATCGATCATTCCGGTCTCCGCATCGTAGCGAACAAAGGCCGCAGCACCAAATGAAGCGGCCTTTGCCAGGAAATGCCTCAGAGAGCCTTGGCCTTGGCGGCCTTGGTGAACTTCTTGATCACCATCTCACGCTTCAGGCGTGAGATATAATCGATGAACAGCACGCCGTTCAGGTGGTCGATCTCGTGTTGCACGCAGGTCGCCAGCAAGCCATCAGCCTCGGTGAGCTGCTCTTTGCCGTCGCGATCGAGATGCTTGACGGTGACGCGCGCCGGACGCTCCACTTCGGCATAATAATCCGGAATGGAAAGGCAGCCCTCCTCATAGACCGAACGCTCGTCGGACGAAGCGACGATTTCCGGATTGATGAAAACCAACGGCTTTTTTTCTTCGCCCTCGCGTGACACGTCGATGACAAGCATCCGACGCGCAACGCCGATCTGGATGGCGGCAAGGCCAATGCCCGGCGCGTCATACATTGTTTCCAGCATGTCGTCCGCGAGACGCTGAGTTTCGGTATCGATGCGCTCGATCGGCTTGGAAGCCTGACGGAGCAGCGGATCGGGTAAAATAATGAGTGGCTTGATCGTCATGACGTTTCCCATAACGCATCTTGTTCTGCGATGGAATCGCCAAGATGGTGGTGGCGTTGTGTTTTTTCGTCGATGGCGATCTGAGCACCTGTAGATTGCCTCGAAATTTTGTTCACGTTTTGATCTGGATATTCGCCGCGATTTTGCTATGGTGCGGGGAAGACTTCCACGAGCGCGCCAGGTTTCATGTCCTTCATCCTCTTCGGCCAAGCCATTTCCACGGTCCAGATTTTGACCGGCCTCGTCATCTTGCTTGCCATCACGGTGGTCGTCCTCTTCGTCCGCAGCAAGGCACGCGCGGAAGACGATATGCTGGACGCAGAGCATACAATGGCCACGCTGCTGCGGTCGCAGGCGGAGATGCAGGGGAGACTCGCAACCATGGCCGAAGTCTTCGGCTCCAGACAGGCCGAGCTCAATCAGGCCATCGGCCAGCGGCTGGACGGCATGTCACAGCGCGTGACGGCAACGATCGGCGAGCAGACGCGCTCGACGCATGAAAACCTGCGCCGCCTGCAGGAAAGGCTTGCCGTCATCGATGCCGCGCAGACCAATATCCAGACGCTGGCGAAGGATGTCGTCGGTCTGCAGGCCATTCTGTCCAACAAGCAGACGCGCGGCGCCTTCGGCCAGGCGCGCATGGAAACCATCATTGCCGACGGGCTGCCGATGGGTGCCTATGCGTTTCAGGCGACGCTATCGAACGGCTCGCGACCGGATTGCACCGTTCGCATGCCGAACGGCTCGCCGCCGCTTGTCATCGATGCCAAATTCCCATTGGAAGCCTGGAACGCCATTCGTGCCGCCGCCACCCCCGAACATGGCAAGATCGCCGCACAGCAGTTCCGCCGGGATCTGGAACTGCATATCCGCGACATCTCTGAGAAGTATCTCATCCCAAGCGAGACGCAGGACACTGCCTTCCTCTTCGTGCCGTCCGAGTCGATCTTTGCCGAGATCCACGAAAATTTCGAGGCCATCGTGCAGAAGGCCCAGCGCGCCCGCATCGTCATCGTCTCGCCGTCGCTGCTGATGCTGTCGATCCAGGTTATCCAGGCCGTGCTGAAGGACCAGCGCATGCGCGAGCAGGCCCACGTCATCCAGAGCGAGGTGGCGCATTTGATGGACGATCTCTCGCGGCTCGACGAGCGCGTACGCAAGCTGCAGGGCCATTTCGCCATGGCGCAGAAGGATGTCGACATGATCGTCACCTCGGCTGACAAGCTGGCACGACGCGGCGAGCGGATCGAGGCGCTGGAATTCGAGGCCGCAAAAGAGCCCGCCAAGACGCGACCGGAAGAAAGACCCAAGCCGGTCGACAACCGTACGAGCCAACTCAAGCTGAGGGTGGTTGACGAAGACTGATCGCTTCGGCAGTGTCGCGCCCAATCGATGCATGATCCCAAAAGAGATAAGATGGCCTCCGGCCGGGATCGTGCAGGATAAAACCCAGGGCAGGATATCGCATGATCACTATCTTCGGCTCCATCAACATGGACCTCATCGCCACCACGGATCGCTTGCCGAAGCCGGGCGAAACTGTCGCCGGTAACGGCTTTGCCACCGCGGCCGGCGGCAAGGGCGCCAATCAGGCGCTTGCGGCACGCCGCGCGGGTGCTACGGTACGGCTCAGCGGCGCGGTCGGCAATGACAGCTTTGCCGAACCGGCACTTGCCTTGCTCGGCGCTGCCGGCACCGATCTTTCAACCGTCAAACACGTCTCCGAACCCACAGGCACGGCGCTGATCCTGGTGGGCGGCGACGGAGAAAACATGATTGCCGTCGTTCCCGGCGCAAACGGCACGAACACGGCCGAACACGCAACGGCTGCCGTCGCCGCACTCAATCCCGGCGATACGCTGATGCTGCAGCTCGAAATTCCGGTTGCCGCCGTCGAGACGGCGCTGGACGCCGCCAAAGCCAAGGGTGTGCGGACCGTGCTCAATCTCGCCCCTTTGATCCCTGAGGCCGCGCGTCTCGGCCGGCTTGCCGATATCGTCATCGCCAACGAGACGGAATTCGAAAGACTGGCCGGTCAGGACAACATGTCCGCTGTGGAGCGTGAGGCTGCTCTCGTTCGCCTGCATGGCGAAACCGGACAGACGCTGATCGTGACACTCGGCGGCGACGGCGTCATCGCCATCCGCGACGGCGAAGTCTCCCGCGCCAAGGGTCTGGTAATCGAGCCGGTCGACACGGTCGGCGCAGGCGATACGTTCTGCGGCTATTTCGCAGCGAGCCTCGATCAGGGCATGGACTTTCAGGCCAGCCTGCGCCGCGCGGCGGTCGCCGGTTCGCTCGCCTGCCTCAAGCCTGGCGCTCAGCCATCCATTCCGGTCGCGAGCGAAGTCGCCGAGAAGCTCTAACTATAAAACCCCCTAAATACAGTGGAGCGCAATTAATTAAATTTTTGCGCTTCCATATCATTCTCCTCTGGCCTGGCGCGTATACCCTTCCGGCCGCGGCGGCAATTCTCACGGCGGCTCTATGAAAGGGCCATCCAGCGCCGACTTTGCATGCGGATAATGTGCATCCCACGCATCGCTTTTTTGAGGAAATGATGTTCATCTTTCGTATGAAGTCGCTTGCGGCCAAGCTGATCTTGGTCACCGGGCTGGCGATTGCACTCGTCCTGCTGGTCTCCAACTTCCTGCTGATTTCACAAACGCGCGACCGCGTCGAGGCCTTGACGATGGATCAGGCCAATACCGAAGCCAAGTCCATTTCCAACGAAATCGCTGCCAATGTCGGCGAAATGGCCAGTGCCGCCCGTTCCATGGCCGCCGTCATCGGCCGCGCCCATGAGGGCCACAACCTCGACCGCAAGGGTATCATGAATATCCTCAAGGCGAATGTTGAGCAGAACGCCTTTGCCTTCGGCAGCTGGTTCTGCGAACAGCTCGGCGCATTCGACGGCAAGACGACCGAACTTGCCAATAACAAGGATCTGGGCGTCAACGAGAAAGGTGCTTTCGCGCCTTACTGGTCGAAAACCAAGGATGGCGGCATCCAGTTCTCGACCTTCGACAACGATTATACGGCTGCCTGGTGGAAGCTCGCCGCCGACAGTGGCAAGGGCTCGATCACGCCGCCCTACCTCGCACAGGGCACCGACGTTCCGACGACCATGAGCTCCATCGCTTTTCCGGTCATGTCGGGCGGCAAGATGATCGGCGTCGCAGGTGTCGATCTCTCCCTGTCCTCGCTCTACACCAAGCTGCAGAAGCTGCATCCGTTCGGCTCGGGCCGTGTCCTGCTGGTTTCCCAGGATAACAAATGGCTTGTTGCACCGGCTGCCGATCAGCTGATGAAGGAATATGATGGTTCCGGCGGGAACGTCATCAAGGCGGCGCTGACCTCCTCCTCCTCCAGCATCCTCAAGAACCTCTCGGAAAACGGCGGCGAAGAATTCGACCGTGTCGTCTATCCTTTCGCCGTCCCGGGTCTCAACGCTACCTGGGTCGTTCTCATCGACGTGCCACACAGCGCGATTGCGGCCCCTGTCCGTGACCAGACCTTTACGATGGTGGTCTCCGGCATCCTGGTGCTGATCGCCGTCATGATCGCTCTATACGCAGCCGTTCGCGGCTTCGTGCAGAAGCCACTCGCCGGCCTCGTTGCCAGCGTGAAGGGCCTCAGCGCCGGCAACTATGCCGATCCGATTGCCGGCCAGGACCGGGCTGACGAAGTCGGCTCTGTCGCCAAAGCGTTGGAAGGCTTCCGCTTCGCACTTGCCGATACCAAGCGCCTGGAAGGCGAGGCTAACGATCAGCGTCAGGCTGCCGAAGGCGAACGCCGCCGCTCGGAAAGCGAGCGCAACGAGAGCGTTGCCCTGCAGCGCCACATCGTCGGCATTCTGGGCCATAACCTGGCTGAGCTGTCGAAGGGCAACCTCAGCCAGCGCATCACCGACGACTTCCCCGGCGAATATGCCCAGCTCAAGCAGGATTTCAACGCTGCGCTGGCCAGCATCGAAGAGACCGTGCATACGGTCAATGTCAGCGTCGGCAATATCGGCAGCGGCACCGGCGAGATCAGCAACAGCGCCTCCGACCTTGCCCGCCGCACCGAGCAGCAGGCGGCAAGCCTGGAAGAGACCGCCGCGGCCCTCAACGAGCTGACCGCTCAGGTCAACTCCAGTGCCGAGAATGCCCGCACGGCGGCAAGCAGCGTCAATGCAGCGTCTCAGGATGCCGAGCATTCCGGTGAGGTCGTGCAGAAGGCCATCGCCTCCATGCACGGTATCGAGCAATCGTCTCTGGAAGTCTCGCGCATCATCGGCGTCATCGACGAGATCGCCTTCCAGACCAACCTGCTGGCGCTCAATGCAGGCGTCGAAGCTGCCCGCGCAGGCGAAGCCGGCAAGGGCTTCGCGGTCGTCGCCCAGGAAGTGCGTGAACTGGCCCAGCGCTCGGCCAATGCCGCCAAGGAGATCAAAACGCTGATCAACACCTCGGCGGGTCAGGTCAAGGAAGGTGTCGACCTGGTCGGCCGCGCGGGCAATGCCCTGCACAAGATCGCCCAGCAGGTCATGGAGATCAACGGTCTCATTCGCCAGATTTCCGCCTCGGCAAGCGAGCAGGCCATCGGCCTCAAGGAAATCAACTCGGCCATGAACCAGATGGATCAGGTGACGCAGCAGAACGCCGCAATGGTCGAGGAGACCACGGCCTCCAGCGTCACCCTTGCCGAAGAAGCCCAGACCCTTCGAGGCCTGGTCGCACGCTTCCGTACCTCGCATAGCGTACAGGACAATGCCGGCGCATTGAGAGCTGCGGCCCAGCAGATGCGCGCCCCGGTCTCGTCACGCAGAGTGGCAGCCCCTACTCCGGCCCCGGCACGCCGGGCTCAGCCACAGACGCACGGCGCCACGGCCCTTGCACAGGACGACTGGGAAGAATTCTGAGCCGATTGTGCTTGAACGATAAAAAAGGCCGCCGGAGCGATCCGGCGGCTTTTTTTCATCTATCCCGACGATCAGATGCGGGCGAAGCGTTCCGTCAGCAACGCGAAGAAGCCATCGGCATCGACATCGCGCATGACCTTGGCATTGCGCTTGCGGTCGGTAACGTGCCACCAGTCGACCACGGTCATGCCGACGGTCAGCTCGGACGTCACTTCGATTTCAACATTGCACTCGCGGCCCTTGAAGAGTTCAGGCTTCAGGAGATAGGCGATAACTGTGGGGTCGTGCAGCGGGCCGCCATCCGAACCATACTTCTCGATATCGAAGCGCTCGAAGAACTCCAGCATCTCGACCATGGCCTTGGCCGGCGGCGTGCCGACGGCGGCCATGCGGGCGACGCGATCCTTGCGCGTCAGCAGCTTATGGGTGACGTCGAGCGGCATCATGACGATCGGCACGCCCGAACGGAACACAACGTCGGCCGCTTCCGGGTCGACATAGATGTTGAACTCGGCCGCCGGCGTGATGTTGCCGCCCTCGAAAAAGCCACCGCCCATCATGACCAGTTCGCGGACGCGGCCGACGATGTCGGGCGCCTTCTGAAAGGCCATCGCGATGTTCGTCAACGGGCCGAGCGTGCAGAGCGTGACGGCACCTTCCGGTTCCTTGCGCAGCGTGTCGATAATGAATTCGACGGCATGGCCGGGCTGCAGCTCCATCGTCGGCTCGGACAGTTCCGGACCGTCGAGTCCGGTCTTGCCGTGTACGTGTTCGGCGGTCACCAGCTTGCGCTTCAGCGGTGCGTCGGCGCCGGCGAATACCTTGACGTCGCGGCGATTGCATAGCTCGCAGACGATCCGGGCATTGCGGCTCGTCAGACGCAGCGGCACGTTGCCGGCGACCGTGGTAATGCCGAGAACATCGATCTCCTCGCGGCTGCCAAAGGCGAGAAAGATCGCCGCAGCGTCGTCCTGACCAGGGTCGGTATCGATGATGATTTTTCTGGGTTCGGTCATGTCTGTGATATTCCTCCGGTGCAGATCGAGAGGCTTTGTCGCGGGTCCGGTCCAACTTTGTCAAGCGCTCGCATGCCGCCTCATCAAACGATTTTTCACGGATGAATTCGATCTCGCGAATGCGAAGAGATGATGTCTTGCACTGATCGGCGCGCACTCCCATATTAGGACAACCGGGTGCTGAAGATCAGGTCCGGAACGGTCGCTTGATACCAAGGACTTGACGATGAGCCGGACGACTACCTTTGCCAGCCCGCTACTTCTGGGCTTCGATACTATGGAAAAGACGCTGGAGCGTATTTCCAAAGCAAGCGACGGCTATCCTCCCTACAATATCGAACGTATGCGGGCAGATCGCCTATCTGGCGAGCCTGAGCGACTGCGCATCACGCTTGCGGTGGCCGGATTTTCCGAAGACGAACTCGATGTGACAACGGAAGAAAATCAGCTTCTCATCCGCGGCCGCCAGATTGAACAGGGCGAGCGCGACTATCTCTATCGCGGCATTGCCGCCCGCCAGTTCCAGCGCGTCTTCGTCCTTGCGGACGGCATGCAGGTTCTCGGCGCCGTTCTGAAGAACGGCCTGCTCTCGGTCGACCTCATTCGTCCGGAACCCGATCGCATAGTAAAGAAAATTAACATTTCGGTCTCACAGTAGGACAACGGCCTAGAGCCGGATGATTTCAGGCCGAATCGGTTTGAAATCTGAATCCGCTCTAGAATCAAATGACTAGAGCATGATGTCGGTCGAAAGCCGCCCACACTTTTCGGCACCATGCTCTGGGCCGTTGGTCCCTCACACTGGAGGTACGAAGATGTTGTTGAAAGAAGCGACTGCCCGCCTGACCCAATCCGAGCTTGCCAATATCGGCGCCGGTGAGGTTGCCTACATCAGGAAAATGGACTGGAACGAAGTATCGCGCTGCTTTCCCGAAGCGCCGGACATCGATCCGGAGGTGGACCTCTGGGCGCTTTTCGGCGCCGATGGTACGCCGATTCTGCTGACGGATAATCGCTCCAGCACGTTCTACCGTGCTGCCGAAGATGAATTGAAGACAGTCAGCCTGCACTGATAGCGGGCATCGCTCAACGGCGAAGCTCATCGTTCGCAAGGACCGCCAAACCGACCTGCGTACGCTGAATGCACATGATCCAGACCGCCGAGTTTGGCGGTCCCTGATGAGATAATGAGAGAGAAGCAATCACTTGCTTCCGCCTCAAATCAGGCGATCAGATTTTCCTGAAGGTCAAATAGGCGGACGACCGCCCTTCGCGCCGGGCCTTGGCCTCGTAGCGCGTGCTCGGCCAGCCCTCGTAGGGCGTCAACCAGTCCGCGGCATTGCGCGCAGTCCACTCGAAGCCCCCATGCGCATGGCAGTGCTGCAGCGTCCAGTTGACATAGGTGTCGATGTCGGAGGCGAAGCAAAAGAGCGCGCCGGGCTTCAGCACCCGATGAAAGCGCGTGAGATTGACCTGCGAAACGAAGCGACGCTTCCAGTGCTTCTTCTTCGGCCAAGGGTCGGGATAGAGCAGGTCGATCTGATCCAGGCAACCATCCGGCAACCAGTCGAGCAGTTGGGTGGCGTCGTCGTTGTAAACGCGAATATTGCGCGCACCGGTCTCGCCGACACGCGCAAGCAGCTTCTGCATCGAATTGACGAAGGGCTCGACACCGATGAAGCCGGTCACCGGCTGTTCCAACGCCCTGTGAATGAGATGCTCACCGCCACCGAAACCGATCTCCAGGCGCAGACGCTCGGTCTGCACCGGGAAGAGATCATTCAGCGGTAGCGGCGCCGGAGCGGAGAGATCGACGATATATTGCGGCAGCAAAACTTCCAGCGTTTCCGCCTGCTGGCCACGCAAGGCCTTACCCTTGCGTCGCCCGAAGAATGCTTCCGTCGCCCGCGACCGGCGCTCGGTATCGATCATGCGGCTTCCTTGACCTTCACAGCTTCCTTGAGGCCCTTTACCAGGTCCGTGCGTTCCCACGAGAAGGAACCGTCACGGCCGGCCTTGCGACCGAAATGACCATAGGCCGAGGTCTTGGCGTAGATCGGCTTGTTGAGGTCGAGGTGACGACGGATGCCGGTCGGCGAGAGGTCCATGTTCTTGCGGATAGCCGCTTCGACCTGGTCCTCAGTGACGCCCTTGCCCGTGCCGTGCAGGTCAACATAAATCGACAGCGGCTGTGCGACGCCGATGGCGTAAGACAGCTGGATCGTGCAGCGATCGGCAAGACCGGCGGCAACGACGTTCTTTGCGAGGTAGCGGGCTGCATAGGCGGCCGAACGGTCAACCTTGGTCGTGTCCTTGCCCGAAAAAGCGCCGCCGCCGTGCGGGGCTGCGCCGCCGTAGGTGTCGACGATGATCTTGCGGCCGGTGAGGCCGGCGTCACCGTCAGGACCGCCGATGACGAACTTGCCCGTGGGGTTGATGTACCACTTGCAATCCGAGGCAATCTTCAGGTCGCCGAGAGCTTCGATGATGTAGGGCTCGACAACGGCGCGAACCTTCTTCGAATCCCAGCTGTCGTCAAGATGCTGCGTGGAAAGCACGATCGAGGTTACTTCGGACGGCTTGCCGTCGACGTAGCGGACGGTCACCTGGCTCTTGGCATCCGGCCCGAGCTTGGCGACCTCACCGTCGCCCTTCTTGCGGGCGGTTGCGAGCAGCTGCAGGATCTTATGCGAATAGTAGATCGGCGCCGGCATGAGATCCGGCGTTTCCTTGCAGGCGTAGCCGAACATGATGCCCTGGTCACCGGCACCTTCGTCGCCCTGCTGATCAGCAGCATTGTCGACGCCCTGGGCGATATCGGCAGACTGCGAATGCAGGAGAACGTCGATGCGCGCCTTCTTCCAGTGGAAGCCGTCCTGCTCGTAACCGATATCCTTGATCGCGCGACGGGCGGCGGCCTTGAACTTCGAAGGATTGATGACGTCGTTGCCGTCCTTGTCCTTCTTCATCAGGCTCGGCGGCAGACGAACTTCGCCGGCGATGACGACGCGGTTGGTGGTGGCAAGGGTCTCGCAGGCAATGCGCACGCCCCATGGGTTTACGCCGGTCTTTGCGGCCTCGCGATAAACCAGATCAACGATTTCATCGGAAATGCGGTCACAAACTTTATCCGGGTGACCTTCGGCAACAGACTCACTCGTAAACAGATAATTCGCGCGCATGCGGGATTCCCCTCAAAGAACAAACTCCGCTTTTGATATTCGTCTCCGCCCCGAAAAACAAGCCGAACAAGGACATAAATATATCTTTATATCTCGGTCGAAGTGATAAAATTTTGCCTTAAATGCACAAAAGGCGGCCAAAACGACCGCCTTTCGACTTCAGCATTCCGATGCCCCCTCGAAATGCCTATTCAGCGTCCGCTTCCGCGGCAAGCGCCTTGACCAGCTCGACGACCTTGCGCCGGACCTTGCCATCGGAGATTTTCACGAAGGCACGATTAAGCTGCAACCCCTCGGAAGAGGACAGAAAATCGACGACATAGTTGGAGCTGGATGCTTCGGCCATGCCACCCGCATTGGCCGCGTGCTCACCCGGGGCATCTTCGAAGAAGAAGGAAACCGGGACATTGAGGATGCTGGAGATGTTCTGGAGACGACTAGCGCCAACGCGGTTGGTGCCCTTTTCGTATTTCTGGATCTGTTGAAACGTAATTCCGAGGCTTTCGCCGAGCTTTTCCTGGCTCATGCCAAGCATCGTGCGGCGGAGGCGTATGCGGCTACCGACATGAATGTCGATGGGGTTCGGCTTCTTTTTGTTTTCAATCATCATTTTACCCTAACATAGGTTGAATTCAGGACCTGCCACCCGGTACCCTTCTCCACCCCTATAACGCCACGTTGCAGCCGACGCCCCCAAGGCCTCCAGTCTACGTTTAAAAGGCGGATAGCTAGCACTATGCAATTTTAGGGTTTTTTGGTCAATTCACCCTTGAAATAAAACCCATACGCGAAACGGCGGCGACAAGGCCGACCAGTCCGACAATCAACCAATAGTATGTTTTCCGGGCCTTATCGTCGACGCCGGACGCGGGTGCACTACCCAAGGTGGTATCGATGAAGCCCTGTTGATTATAGTCGATCCCGGAGAGTACGCGTCCATGCGGATCGACGAAGGCTGAAATGCCCGTATTGGCACTGCGAATCAGGGGTAGCCCTTGTTCCACCGCCCTTACTCTTGCCTGCAGGAAATGCTGGTAAGGACCAAGCGTATCCCCGAACCAACCGTCATTCGTAACGTTCAGAATGGCATCTGCCTGCCGAATCTCCGGAGTCATCTCGTTGGGGAAAATGATCTCGTAGCAGATCAGCGGGTAGAATTTGATGCCGTCGGGCATGGTCAGCAGCCGTCGCTTGGTGGCTGCTGAAAACCCACCCGGCAGCTCTATGACGTTCTCGATGCCAAGGTAATCGAGAATGTGCTCGAAGGGCACATATTCGCCGAAAGGCACGAGATGAGTTTTGTCCGAGGCATCGATGATCTGGCCGCGGCCATCGATGACGTAGATCGAATTGTAATAGCGCGGCGCAACGCCCGGCCCCATATCCTCGACGCGGACCGCGCCGGTGATCAAGACCTGATCGTCCTCCAGCTGGTCGGCAATGCGCGCGAGCGCATCCCTGTTGTCGGTGAGGATGAATGGGACGGCCGTCTCAGGCCAGACGATGATATCGGGACGCTTGCCGCCATTCGCCGGCGGCTGCACCGAAAGCGCCAGATGCTTGTCGAAGATGGCGGTGCGGTCGGCATCCGTATCCATCTTCGTCTGCTGGTCGATCGATGGCTGAACGATGCGCACGACCGGTGTCGCCTTGCCGCTGGCCGCCGGCGCGTCCGGCAAGTTCAGAGCATAATAGCCGTAGCCGACATGGGCGGCGGCGATCACAATCGCAAGCCCGATACCTGGCAGTCGCCCCTGGCGCGTGCCGAGCAGCGCCGGCGCGGCAAAGACGAAGACGGCAAGAACGGTCACCCCAAGCACGCCGATCAGATGTGCCGACTGCATCATCAGCGGAATGGGCATGGCTCCATAGCCGATGGCATTCCAGGGAAAGCCGGTAAAAAGGAAGCTTCGCAGCCATTCCAGCAAACCGAAGCTGAAGGCGAGCGCTGCGATGCGGCCCATGCCGTCGGACCACAGGATCCGCGCGAGTACCGTCGCCACACCGTAGAAGATCGCCAGAAATGCCGGCAGACCGAGAATTGCCAAAGGCAGCGCCCAGGCAAATTCATCAGCATCTATCAACAGCGCATGGCCGAGCCACCACAGCCCGGCGACGAAATAGCCAAAGCCGAAGAGCCAGCCCGTGAAGAAGGCCGGCCAAAGCCGGCCAAAAAGGCCGCTATCGGGACTGGCCGCAACGCCGTCGAGCAGCCAGACCAGCAGCGTGAAGGAGACGAACATTGCCGCGAAAAAACCGAAAGGCGGCAGCGCCAGTACCCCGATGGCACCGGCCAAGATCGCTAGCAACGCACGTTTGAAACCCCAGACGAGGATCACCCTGCCCGAAAGCCATTCCATGCGCCAGCTCCGTCCAACTTCGAATCAACTGGCGGCAGTCTTTCAAAGAATTGACGATTTGTCCCGCCGAAGCGGCAATTATTGGCTGGCGGCGTTGCGTTCCACCGACGTTTCCTCGGCAATGGCTTCCGGTGACGGCAAGTCACGATCCGACGCCCCCGGCTCACCTTCCAGCTTGACGGTCGGCCGCCGACGGGCAGGATGACGCTTGCGGGTGATGCGCACCCGCTTGATGCGGCGCGGATCGGCATCGAGGATATGAAACTCGAAACCCGGCAGCGCCTGCACAAGCTCGCCGCGGACAGGAATGCGGCCAAGCGCCGAGAAGATCAGGCCACCGAGAGTGTCCACGTCGTCCACCTGCTCAACGATGTCGAAATCCGGACCGATCGCCGCGGCGATCTCCTCGAGCTCGACGCGCGCATCGGCAACGAAGACGTCCTCGGAGACGCGCTTGAACATGACCTCATCGTCATCGTGCTCGTCATCGATATCACCGACGACCATTTCGACGATGTCCTCGTGCGAGGCCAGGCCGTCCGTGCCGCCATACTCGTCTATCACAAGCGCCATCTGCGTGCGGTTGACCTGCATGCGGCGCAGAAGATCAGAGGCCAGCATGGATGGCGGGACGAACAGGATCTTGCGGATGATGCCGGCCTCAGCCAGCGTCTTCTGCAGATCGACGCGCGAAAGATCGAAATTCGGCTTGACCGAGCGCGGGGCCTTTTCCGTGGCAGCCGCGCCGGTGGTCGCGGCGGCGGCCGTCTTGGCGCTGCCCGTGCGCCGCTTGTTGCGGGCCTGCTTGGCAACATAGGACAGGAGGTCGCGGATATGCACCATGCCGCGCGGATCATCCAGCGTTTCGGCATAGACGGGCATGCGCGAGCGGCCACTTTCCTCGAACAGGATCATCAGCTCACCGATGGTGATGTTCTGATCCACGGCTTCGATGTCGGCGCGCGGCACCATAACGTCTTCGACGCGGACCTCGCGGAAGCGCAGGATGTTGTGCAGCATCGCCCGCTCGTCGGGCGAAAAGGCGTCGTCATCGGCCGCGTTGGTCATCAACGCGTCGGCGAGATCCTCGCGCAGCCGCGCAGCGCCCTGCGCCGGGCGGAGAATGCGCGCTGCACGCGCCCAGAATGAAGAGTGAGATCGCTTGCCGTTGCTACTACTGCCTGCCTCATCGGAGGAGGCTGCATCGGCTCCGTCTTTGGCCTCGGGGGCCGGTCTTGTCGTAAAGTCGCTCATTGTTCCTGGTCAGACAGGGTTCAAATCAAATGGGGTCTTGTCCCGCATAGGGATCAGATAGGCCAAGACTAGCCAAAATGCGAGTCTCCAGCCCCTCCATTCTTTCGGCTTCGCTATTATTCATATGGTCGTAGCCGAAGAGATGCAAGAAACCATGGACCATCAAATGGGTCAAATGGTCGTCAAAACTCTTATCAAGATCGATAGCCTCGCGCTCCACCGTCTCCCTGGCGATAATGATGTCACCCAGCATCGGGCCGGGCTTGCCGCCGGGTTCGAGCGGGAAAGCAGGGAACGAAAGAACATTCGTCGCCTTGTCCTGCGAGCGCCATTCCGCATTGATCTCGCGGATCGAGGTGTCGTCGGTAAATACCAGCGACAATTCGGGCGCCATTTTCGGAAAGGGCTGCTTTTCGTGTTTCTTCAGATAGGCCGCAGCCTCGCCCAGTACGCGCTCGGCAAGCGACTGCAACTCTTCCTCGGAGGGCCAATCGCCCTCCTCCACGCTAATCTGTATGTCGAGTTCTGCCATGAATATTGCGCCGCAGATCAGATCTGCGGATTGCTTTCCTCGGCTTGAGCCGCATAGGTCGAGTCATAGGCTCGAACGATGCGCGCCACCAACGCGTGACGTACGACATCGGTATCTTTGAAGCGGACGATGGTAATGCCCTCGACACCGTTCAGAAGATCCAGCGCCTCGACCAGGCCGGACTTGACGCCGCGCGGCAAGTCGATCTGGCTCGGATCGCCCGTTATGATCATCCGCGAATTCTCGCCGAGACGCGTCAGGAACATCTTCATCTGCATGGATGTCGTGTTCTGTGCCTCGTCGAGGATGACGGCGGCGTTGGCGAGCGTGCGGCCGCGCATGAAGGCGAGCGGCGCGATCTCGATGACGCCTGCGGTTATGGCCCGCTCGACCTTGTCGCCCGGCATCATGTCGTAGAGCGCGTCATAGAGCGGACGCAGATAGGGATCGACCTTTTCCTTCATGTCGCCGGGCAGAAAGCCCAGGCGCTCGCCGGCTTCGACGGCCGGACGCGACAGGATGATCTTTTCCACGGCGCCGCGTTCCAGAAGCTGGGCAGCATGCGCGACGGCGAGATAGGTCTTGCCGGTACCGGCCGGGCCAACACCGAACACCATCTCTGAGCGCTCGAGCGCCCGCATATAGGCATCCTGAGTCGGCGTGCGCGCAATGATGGTCTTCTTGCGCGTCGAAATCTGCGCCATCGTCAACTTTGCTTTTCTCTCCATGGTCGGCAGCGTCAATTGGTCGTCGGCGGCAACCGCCATGCGGATGGCGCCTTCTACATCGGAACGCTCTACATTGCCGCCTTTTTGCAGTTTGTCATAGAGATAATCGAGCGTGCGGCGCGCCTGATTGGTGGCTGGCACATCGCCCGTTATGACGACCGAATTGCCGCGCGCTCGCGCATCGATGCCGAGACGCTCCTCAAGCAGCTTCAAATTCTGGTCGAACTGTCCGAAAAGCTCGCTGGCGAACCGATTGTTCTCGAACGTCAGGATGAAGTGATTGGCGTCGCTCGCGGTGCGGGGCTGGCGCGATGAAGAAGAAACCAATTCCTGTCCGTTCAAGCGGTGTGGCTCCTTGTGCCGGTCCGGAACCTAGAGCAAATCAGCAAAGAGGCTGTTGGTGCTGGTCCCAGTGATTCGTACGTTGATAATGTCACCGATTTGCGATGCTTTTGCATCAACATTCACAGATTGCAGCCAGGGAGAGCGTCCAATCAACTGGCCCGGCATCCGGCCTGGCTTTTCCAGAAGGATATCCACTGTTTTGCCCACGCAGGCCTCGGCAAACGCATGCTGCTGCTTCAGCAACAATGCCTGCAACCGCTCCAACCGCTCGGTTTTGACCTCTTCGGGCACCTGATCCTTCAATTCCGCGCCGGGCGTACCCGGCCGCGTGGAATATTTGAACGAGAAGGCCTGTGCATAATTCACCTCCTCGATCAGCCTCAGTGTATCCTCAAAATCCTGGTCTGTCTCCCCCGGGAAACCGACGATGAAATCGCCAGAAAGTGCGATATCCGGCCGTGTAGCCCGGATTTTCTCGATCAATGCCAGGTATTCCGCAGCCGTGTGCCGACGGTTCATCGCCTTCAGGATCCGGTCGGAACCGGCCTGAACCGGCAGGTGCAGATAGGGCATCAGCGTGCGCAGATCACGATGCGCGCCGATCAGGCGATCGTCCATGTCGCGGGGGTGGCTGGTGGTGTAACGCAAGCGGGCAAGACCTGGGATCTCGGCCAGGCGATAGAGCAGGTCACCCAAGCTCCAGGCTTCGCCGGTGGGGCCGGCACCGTGCCAGGCGTTGACATTCTGGCCGAGCAGCGTGATTTCGCGCACTCCGCCATCCACAAGTTTTTGCGCCTCCTCGACGATCTGGGAGACCGGACGGGAGACTTCGGAGCCGCGCGTATAGGGTACGACGCAGAAAGTGCAGAACTTGTCGCACCCTTCCTGCACCGTCAGGAAGGCTGTGACACCGCGGGCGCGGATCTTTGCCTTCTCGGCGATCGGCAGATGCTCGAACTTGTCCTCGATCGCATATTCGGTATCGACGACGCGCCGGCCCTCCTTAGCGCGGCGAAGCGCGTCCGGCAGGCGATGATAGGTCTGCGGGCCGATAACGACATCGACAGCCGGCGCGCGGCGAAGGATCTCCTCGCCTTCGGCTTGCGCAACGCAGCCGGTGACACCGATCATCATCTCGCGGCCGTCTGCAGCCTTGCGCTTCTTCATGTCGCGCAGGCGCCCAAGCGCGGAATAAACCTTTTCCGCCGCCTTTTCACGGATGTGACAGGTATTCAGCAGGACGAGGTCGGCTTCCTCCATGTCCTCGGTCGGCTCATAGCCGTCGCGGGCGAGCGCATCGCTCATCCGCGTCGAGTCATAAACATTCATCTGGCAGCCGTAGGTCTTGATGAAAACCTTGCGGCTGTTGGAGCCGTCGCGGGAGCCGAGCTGCAAAGCGTCGGTCACCGGGGCGTCGAGGGTCAGGCTGTCCTTGGTCATGGGCCGCTATGTAGTGGCTTTTGCCTTCGGAGAAAATGGAAAAGTTGGAATCACCTGGAAATCAAGCGATCTCGCGGCCGAGAAGACGGCTGGCGAGCATATTGCGGATGCGCCGTGCAACGGTGGCGCTGACTTCCTTGCGGTTGGTGCCGGCACGATAATCGACGGCTTCGCCGAAGCAGACGTCGACATCGATGGCACCGCAGCGCACGATGCCCTTCAGGTGCGGCACGAGCTCTATATCGCCGGGCCATGCCGTCAGCGGGCGATAATAGCGACCCATGGGCGTGCCATGAACCCGGGTATAGGCGACCGCAACGGGCTGAACATGCACAACGGCATCCGGCGCCTTCGGCAGGGCCGCAGCGGCAGCGCCAAACAGCGAAGACTTGACCTCCAGAAGCCGGTTGCCGTCAGAGGTGGTTCCTTCCGGAAACAACACCATGATCTCGCCATCGGCCATGCGGTCGGCGATCTCGTTCACCTGCTCGCCCGTCTTGCGCTTTTGCTCGCGCTCGACGAAGACGCTCTTCTGCCATTGCGCGAACTGACCGAAGATCGGCCAATCCCGCACTTCCGACTTGGCGATGAAGGAGACGTCGGCCACTGCCGAAAGCACGAGAATATCGAGCCAGGACGAGTGGTTCGAAGCCAGCATCAATGGCCGGCTCGTCTCCATCTTGCCGACGACATGAATGCGCACGCCAAGCCAATAGCAGACGATGCGGTGCCAGTAGCGCGGCAGATAGCGCCGGAGCTTCCAGTCGAAACGCAGGCAGAGGATCTGCAACGGCAACATCACGGCGCTGATGGCGCAGATAACCACGGCAGCACAGCCGATGCGCAGCCAGGTCATCAAATCATTCGCTCCTGCATGAAAGCCTTCACGTCAAACTTCGTCCTTCTTCAGCGGGATGCCGTAAAGCTCCAGCCGGTGGTCGACGAGTTTGAAGCCGTGTTCGCGGGCGATGCGTTCCTGCAGCGCCTCGATCTCCGGCGAGTGAAATTCGATCACCTCGCCGCTTTTCAGGTCGATCAGATGGTCGTGATGCTCTTCCGGTACGGTTTCGTAGCGGGAGCGCCCGTCGCGGAAATCATGGCGGGCAAGAAGGCCGGCATCCTCGAACAGCTTGACGGTGCGGTACACGGTTGAGATCGAGATTTTCGCATCCACCTGCACGGAGCGCCTGTAGAGCTCCTCGACGTCAGGATGGTCCTCGGAACTCTCGATAATGCGCGCGATGATCCGGCGCTGCTCCGTCATGCGCATACCGCGCTCGGCGCAAAGCTCCTCAAGGGATTTTACGGCATCATCCATCAATTACTGTCTTCGGTCTATCGGACTGTGACAACGGATAGAGCGCCGGATTGCCGCTCTATCTATTTGTTTTGCCGCATTTGTGCGACGCCAGGTGATGCTACCTGACTGCAAAATGCTCTAGCGAAGAACGCGGCTCATGACAAGCGCCGTCGATTTCGCGCCATTATCGCCGACATAATAGGCCTTACGCTCGCCAACCGTCTCGAAACCGAGCTTGCGGTAAAGGCCGAGCGCCGGCTGGTTGCCGCCGTCGACCTCGAGGAACATGGTTTCGCCGCCGCGATTGCGAGCCTCGCGAAGCGCCGCCTGCATCAGCCGCCAGCCGAGACCGGCGCGTCCGAGCTTGGCATTGACGGCGATCGTCAGGATTTCACCCTCGCCTGCCACATGCCGTGCCAGCACGAAGCCCGGGAGCGCCTTCTTCAGGATGGCATTGGTCTGGCGGGCGACGAAGCCGAAAGTCGTCTCCTGTGAGAGGAGATCCTGAAACTCGGACTCGTCCCAGACCCGCGGAAAGCGTTCGCCATGCAGGAGCGCCACTTCGGCGCAATCCTTCAAGTCCATCGGGATGATTTCATATTCGGCTTTGAGGGTCAGATAGGATTCGAGCATTTCTACTGCCTGGCAACTGCGTATCCGGCCTGCGGTCTGGCATCGGGTCCGCGAAGATAAAGCGGCTTCGGCTTTTCGCCGGCAGGTTTGCCAGCGCCCAGCCGGGCGACGATGGCAATCGGAAATGCGTCTGGCCGCTCCGCCGGCGGCGCGTCGCTCAACCGGGCGACAGCCGTTCCGGTGACGACGCCGTCGAAGCCGGCGGCAATTGCCCGCGCCTCGTCGATCGTCACGGCCCGAGCCTCGTCCAGCGGGTTGCCATCGGCATCGAAGCTCTGGAGATAGATCTCCTCGCGCTTGGCATCGATGGCAGCCAGAACCGACTTGCCCGGATTCTGTGCTCTGGCAGTCGCTGCCATGACCTCGAGGGTCGTGACGCCGATTGCTGGAACGTTGAGGGAAAGTGCAAAACCGCGGGCGGCTGCAACGCCGATGCGGATGCCGGTGAAGGAACCGGGGCCGACGGTCACGACGACACGCTCAATCGCCGAAAGCGCCGTGTTGGCTTTCGCCAGCGCTTCGTCAACGACGTGCATCAGATGTTCGGCATGCCCCCGTCCGATCGTTTCCGTGACCTCCCCCATCACAGAATCACTGTCGCTATCATACACAGCGGCAGCGCAATCCACACCTGCCGTGTCGAGCGCCAGTACGATCATATCAATTTTTCCGAAAAGCCGCGCCTGAGGCGCGGTTGGCTTGTCTTGAAACGCTCCAGTATGGCAGCGCGACGTTCTGGCATGATCCCATCCAAAAATCGCCGCGCAGCTTTGGAAACATGGTTAGACGGCTTCGACTTCCTGCACTTCGGGCACGAAATGGCGCAGCAGGTTCTGAACGCCATGCTTCAGCGTCGCCGTCGAAGACGGGCAGCCGGCGCAGGATCCCTTCATGTTGAGATAGACCTTGCCATCACGGAAGCCGCGGAAGGTGATGTCGCCGCCATCCTGGGCAACAGCCGGACGAACGCGGGTATCGAGGAGTTCCTTGATGGTCAGCACGATGGATTCGTCGCCTTCATCGAAGAACTCGCCGCCGGCATCCTGCACTTCGGACAGAACCGAGGTGGAGCCCATAACGGGCTTGCCGGACATGAAGTGCTCCATGATCGAACCGAGGATGGCGGGCTTCAGGTGCTGCCACTCCTGACTTTCCTTGGAGACCGAGATGAAGTCGTAGCCGAAATAGACCCCGATGACGCCCTGGATTTCAAAGAGACGGGCAGCAAGCGGCGAAGCCTCGGCATCTTCGGCGTTGCGGAACTCGGCCGTGCCACTCTCCATCACCACCTTGCCCGGCAGGAACTTCAAGGTCGCGGGGTTCGGTGTCGCTTCGGTCTGAATGAACATCTTGATCTCCATGCGGCGGGCACACACCCGATCTCAACTTTAGAATACTTCAAAAGAGATAGGCCTTTTGGCCCCTCAATTCAAGAGAGTGTTTCTCAAGAAATGGTCGCCCGGCATCAGCTGAGCGCGTCGATTTCCTCGTTCGTCAGCGTATCCGGCAGCACCGTGACCGGGATCGGAAACGCAGCCGCGCGGCCGGCGATCGAAGAGACCAGCGGCCCCGGCCCTTCCTTGGCGGAACCGGCGGCGAGAACGAGCAGCGCGATATCCCGGTCCTCTTCGATCACGGCATGGATCTGCTCGGCAGACGATCCCTCGCGAATGACGATTTCCGGATCGATGCCGACATTCTCGCGGACACTCTGGGCTGCCTTGGCGGTTGCCGCCTCGGCCTCTTCCCGCGCTTCCGCCCGCATAATCTCCTCGACGCCCAGCCATTGCTGGAAATCGCCTTCGGGGATCACGTAAAGCAGCACGAGGCCACCATTGGAGTTCTTGGCGCGCCGGCCGGCATAATGGACGGCGCGCTGGCATTCGGGTGTGCCATCGATGACCGCCATGAACTTGCGGCGATGGCCTTCGAGCCGTGAAAGTCGTGTGGATACCATGCGGCGACTCTGACACCCGAAAATGGTGTTTTGCAAGCCCCCGCATTCACTCGAGAGCCATGCATTACGACATCATCAATAGAGAAAGCCGATAATGTCGCGAACCTGCTTCATCGTCACGTCGGCGCGAGCGCGGGCGCGGGCGCTGCCATCACGCAGAACAGCATCGATATGACCAGGATCGGCCATCAGGCGGCGCATTTCCGTCGTGATCGGCGAAAGCGTATGCACGGCAAGATCGACCAGCGCCGGCTTGAAGATGGAGAATTGCTGGCCGCCGAATTCGGAGAGAACATCCGCCTTCGACTTGTCGGCAAGCGCCGCATAGATGCCGACAAGATTGTCGGCTTCCGGCCGGCCGGCGAGACCGGCAATTTCGCTCGGCAAGCCATCCGGATCGGTCTTGGCCTTGCGGATCTTCTTGGAAATGTTTTCCTCATCGTCCAGCAGGTTGATGCGCGAGAGGTCGGAAGCGTCTGACTTCGACATCTTCTTGGTGCCATCACGCAGCGACATGACACGCGGCGCCGGGCCATCGATCAGCGGCTCGACCATCGGGAAATAGGCATGCACCGGCTCGTCGCCGACGGTGATGTCGATGCCGTAGCCCGTGCGGCGAATATGCTCCATATAGTCCAGATTGAACTTCATGGCGATGTCGCGGGTGAGCTCCAGATGCTGCTTCTGGTCGTCTCCAACGGGAACATGCGTGGCACGATAAAGCAGAATGTCGGCGGCCATCAGGCTCGGATAGGCGTAGAGGCCGAGCGAGGCCTGCTCGCGGTCCTTACCGGCCTTGTCCTTGAACTGCGTCATGCGGTTCATCCAGCCAATGCGGGCGACGCAGTTGAAGATCCAGGCAAGTTCGGCATGCCCCGGCACGGCCGACTGATTGAAGACGATATGCTTTTCCGGATCGATGCCGGCGGCAAGAAAGGCCGCGGTGATCGAGCGCGTCTGGTTCGGCATATCCTCATGCACGAGCTGAGCTGTCAGCGCATGCATGTCGACGACGCAATAGATGCAGTCGTTGTTGGCCTGAAGCGCCACGAACTTGCGGATCGCGCCGAGATAGTTGCCAAGGTGGAGGTTGCCGGTAGGCTGAACGCCGGAGAATACGAGCGGCTTGAATTCGGTCATGTCGTCCTCAAAAGGCTTGTGGAGGGCCCGGGTGAGCGGCGCTCGACCCTTGGTTCGAGCGGCTTATGCACGCGGTATCGACGGGGATCAAGAGGCTATGTGCCACAGTCTCAGGAAGAATGCTCGATCAGATCCCAGGTGTTGCCATAGGGATCGGCAAAGACGGCGACCGTGCCATAGACCTCGTGGCGCGGCTCCTCCCGGAACTCGACCCCTTTGGCCAGCATTGCGGCATGATCGCGGGCGAAATCATCGGTCTTGAGAAAGAAACCGACGCGGCCACCGGTCTGGTTACCGATCGCGGCGCGCTGGCTGTCGTTGGCGGCTTGAGCGAGCAACAAGGCTGCCCCTTCCCCACCCTTCGGCTTGACGACTACCCAGCGCTTGCCCGTCGGCTGTACTTCGTCCTGCAGGCAATCGAAGCCGAGGCAATCACAATAGAAGGCTTTTGCGCGGTCGTAATCATCGACGACAAGGGCGACGAGGAAGAGAGACTGCGGCATTGGATCACTCCACACTTGATGAAACCACCTCTATCGGACAGGGCCGAGCGACTTGCACAATTCCGGCGCCGAGCCAAACTTCGTTTCGGCCATGCCGATCACATGATAGCCCGCAGCCTCATAGAAAACACGCGCCCTCTCATTGGCGATAAGGTGCATCCGAACGGCACCAAGTACCGCGGCGCGCACTTCCGCCGCCCTCAGCAACCCAGCACCAACACCCTTTCGCCAGAACGAGGGGCTAACGAACAGGTCTTCAAGCTCGGCCTGCGAGGCGTCGTCTCCGGGGAGTGCTGTCACAAACCCGGCAATTGCTCCTCCAAGCTCGGCGACGATGATATGCGGCAGGTGCTCCTGCGCGACACGCCGTGCATCCGGCAAGTTTTGCAGTTCCTCGACGAAATCTCCCCACGCAAGCGACGAGCGGAACTTCAGGTCGCCAAGTTCGGCCAGATCGGCCTGGCGGGCCTCACGCAATTGGATCTGCATCTTCACGCGCCGACACTTTCCTGCTGTTCAGCTCCCGAGCCGAGGTGGAAGGGGCCTTACTGTTCCCCGTTCATCACCTTTGCATCCGGCGCGGTCCCAGCCCGCTTGCGTTTCAAATTGCGGCGTACCATGCCCACATCCACGCCGCCGATCAGGAAGGCGACAATGAAATACACCGCCATCGCAATCAATATGAGCAAGCCCAGGAAGCCGGTCTTGGTGAGCAGCGATGAGCCGGACCCCAGAAGCGGCTCCCACCGATCAGACAAATATACGATGACGCCACCCATGACGGCGCAGGAGACGAGCAACATGGCGGTGCGGCGCACCAGCGACCATTCCCAGACGAGATGCCCGCGGCGATAGAGCGTGACGAAGAGCTGTACAGCGTTCAGCCATCCGGCGACCGCCTCGGCGAGCGCAATGCCGCGTTCGGCCAGTATAGGGAAAAGCATGATCGATAGCGCCGAATTGACGGCGACGGCGACCGCCGTGTAGCGCATCGGCGATTTCGTGTCTTCGCGGGCATAAAAGCCGGGCTGCAGTGCCTTGATCAGCACGAAAGCCGGCAGACCAAGGCCGAAGATTGCGAGGATGGAGCCGACCAGCTTTGTATTGTCCGAGTTAAAGGCGCCGCGCTCGTAAAGCACGCGAATGATATCGTCGGAGAGAAGCCAGAGGGCAACAGCGGCCGGCAGGGTCAGGAACAGCACGAATTCGATCGAGCGGTTCTGGATATTGCCGGCTTCCTTGATATGGCCCGACTTCAGCGAACGGGCCAGTTCCGGCAGAAGCACGATTCCGACGGCGACGCCAACGACACCGAGCGGCAGCTGGTAGATGCGGTCCGCATATTGCAGGGCGGCGATCGCGCCTTCCTTGCCAGAGGCGATCGCCTGGCCGATCACCAGATTGATCTGGGTGACGCCACCGGTGATGGCCGCTGGGATCGCAAGAAGCAGGAGCCGCTTTACATTGGGCGTGAAGCGCGGAAAGCGCAGACCGATATTGATGCCGGCATGGCGCACGCCGATATAGACGACTGCCAATTGCAGCACGCCTGCCACCAGTACCGACCACGACAGATACCAGGCGGTGGTCAACGGATCGGCGCCGAAATAGATCGCGTAGAACAGCGCGCTGATCATCACCAGGTTGAGGAAGATCGGAGCCACGGCCGCGGCGAAGAAATGATGCAGCGAATTCAGCATGCCGCTCATCATCGCCGTCAGCGACATCGACATGAGATAGGGGAACATCACGGCCGCCAACCGGACCGTCAGGTCGAATTTCTCGGCATCGTCGGCGAAGCCAGGCGCGATGACCCACCGCACCAGGAGCGGCATCGCCAGTTCCATGACGATGGTGATCAGCAGCAGGACCGAGAATAGTACACCGAAGACTTCTTCAGAAAAACGCTTGGCGCCCTCGATGCCATGTGCCTCGATCTCTTTTGCAAAAAGCGGAACGAAGGCAGCATTGAAGGCACCCTCGGCAAACAGGCGACGGAACAGGTTCGGAAAGCGGAAAGCAGCATAGAAGACGTCAGCCATAGGTCCGGTGCCGAGGGCGGCTGCCATCAGCGTTTCGCGGGCAAAACCAAAGATGCGGCTGCCCAGCGTCGCGCCACCGACGGTAATGAATTTCTTTACTAGGCTCATGCGGCGGAACCGGCTTTCTTCTCAGTGTCTGACTTTTCGATGGCGCTGCCGCGCGTGGCGGCTGGCGCAATGATACCGGACGGCATGCGTTCACGCATCTCGTCCTCCTCACCCGCCATCACAGCCTTGAGGCGCGCTGTAATGTTGGCCCGCTTGTTTTCGTTGGCAATCTTCTGTCCGACGAGATCGGTAACGTAGAAGGTATCGATGACCTTCTCGCCGAAGGTCGTGATGCGTGCCGATTGGATATCGAGGGAGAGATCCGAGAGGACGGCCGTTATTTCCGACAAGAGGCCGGTCCGGTCGAGGCACTCGACCTCGATGACCGTGAACTTGTTGGAGAGGCTGTTGGAGATGATCACCGACGGCGGGATGACGAAAGCCTTGTTCTTGCGGCGGTTCTTTGAACGCGTGGCAATGACTTCCGGCAACCGCTTGCGGCCGGCGAGCACGTCTTCGATCATCTTGCCTATCGTGCCGGCACGGCGCAGCTCGTCGGCATCGTCGGCGAATTCGCGACTGACATGGATGGTATCGAGCGCGCGGCCATCGGCCGTGGTGAAGATCTGCGCGTCGGCAATATTGGCCCCCGCTGCCGCGCAAGCACCGGCGATCACGGTCAAGAGACGCGGATGGTCAGGCGAGAGCACGGTGATCTCGGTGATGGCATGGAAGCTGTCCGTGCGCACCATGGTGGCGAGCACCTTGCCCGACTTGTCGGTCTGGCGGATGAACTTCGTGTGGCGGATCTGATCCTCGAGCGGCACGGAGAGAAGATAGGGCTGATAGTGCAACTTGACGTAAGCGCTGCGATCCTTCTGGCTCCAGTCGGCAAGCGCGTCGTCGAGCGCCAGGGCGGCAGCCTCGGCGCGCTCCTTGCGCGACACCTCGGAGAAACCGCCTGCCAGCAGCAACTCGGTCTCATAATAGAGCGTGCGCAGCAACTGGCCCTTCCAACCGTTCCAGACGCCGGGGCCTACGGCGCGGATATCGCAGACCGTCAGGATCAGCAGCATCTTCAGCCGGTCCAGCGACTGGACCCGGTCGGCAAAATCGATGATCGTCTTGCGGTCCGTCAGGTCGCGCGTCTGCGCGACCATCGACATTGTGAGATGCTCTGCAATCAGCCAAACCACCAGTTCGGTCTGCTTCGGTGAAAGACCGAAGCGCGGGCAGAGCTTGCGTGCAACCTTGGCGCCGGCTTCCGAGTGATCTTCCTCGCGGCCCTTGGCGATATCGTGCAGCAGCACGGCAACGTAGAGCGCATCGCGATCCTCGATACCGGGCATCAGCTTGTTGGTCAGCGGATGGATATCCTCCGCCTTGCCCTTGTCGATCTCCGACAGCACCTCGACGGCACGGATCAGATGCTCGTCCACCGTATAGTGGTGATACATGTTGAACTGCATCATCGAGACGATCTTGCCGAATTCCGGAATGAAGCGACCGAGCACGCCGGCTTCGTTCATGCGGCGCAAAATCAAGGCCGGATCGCGCTTCGACGTCAGGATGGAGAGGAACAGCCGGTTCGCTTCCTCGTTTTCGCGCAGATCGTTGTCGATCAGATTCAGCGAGCGCGTGACGCGCTTCAGCGCATCTGGATGGAATTCCAGCCCATTGATATCAGCAACGAAGAACAGCCTGATGAGGCTCACAGGATCGCGCTTGAAGACATCGGGATTGGCAAGCGCGATGCGGCCGCGATCTTCGACGAACTCGACGGTGCCTGGGATCTTGCGCGAGCGGTTGGCGAAACGGCTGATGACGCCGGTCAGCCCCGGCGTCGCCTTCGCCTGCTGGTCCTCAAGCGCGGCGCAGAGGATGCGCGTGAGATCGCCGACATCCTTGGCAACGAGGAAATAGTGCTTCATGAAGCGCTCGACGGCGGAAAGGCCGGGGCGCGCATGATAATCGAGCGCTGCTGCGATATCGCGCTGGATATCGAAGGAAAGCCGCTCCTCCGCCTTGCCGGTCAGGAAATGCATGTGGCAACGCACGGCCCAGAGGAAATCCTCCGCCTTGTCGAACAAGCGGTATTCCTGCTTCGACAGCACGCCGAGCTTCACCAATTCCACGGGATCGCGGACATGGTAATAATATTTCGAGATCCAGAACAGCGTGTGCAGGTCGCGTAGGCCGCCCTTGCCTTCCTTGACGTTCGGCTCGACCAGATAGCGGGTGTCGCCCGCCTTTCTGTGGCGCTCGTCACGCTCGGCAAGCTTGGCGGCGATGAATTCCGGGCCGGTGTTGGTAACGATTTCCTTGTCGAACCGCGCCTGCAACTCCCGCGTCAATGGCTCGTTACCACAGATATAGCGGGTTTCGAGAACAGCGGTTCTCACCGTCATGTCAGACTTGGCTTGCCGGATGCATTCCTCGACCGTGCGGGCAGCATGGCCGACTTTGAAGCCCATGTCCCAGAGCATATAGAGAATGAACTCGACAGCCTTGTGGGTCTCGCTGTCCGGCTTCGGGTGGAACAGGAACAGAAGATCGATATCCGAACCCGGCGCTAGCGTATCGCGACCATAGCCGCCGACGGCTGTCACGGAGAAGCTTCCGGCCTGCTTCGGGTAAACGTGCTGGACCGTGAAATCGTAGAGAACCGTAATGATCTGATCCTGCAGCCAGGAGATACGGTGCGCACAATCCAGGCCACCGCCTTGAGCTGCCAGCAAACGCCGAGCCTCTTCACGGCCGTCCTGGCTCGCCTTTTTCAGAAGAACGAGCAGAGCCGACCGTTCGTCGTTCTTGTCCAGATGGCGTTTGGCAAGTGCCTCGCATTCCGCCCTGAGTGCGGAAACATCGAGAATAGCCGGAAAATCGATGTCATGCATTTCCATGCTCTGCCGACCGGATTCCTGTTCTTTGACGGCGGACCACCGCCGGCGCGCCTGTCTTGTCGTCTGCATGCGCTATAGCCTCTTTGCCCGGCGAATGACACAGGCAATCTGCGCCCGCATTCATCATCCGGTCTGAAGCAAACCGTATCGCACCGACGATCTCGGCATTTCTATCGGGTCAAGGTTGACGAAGCGTGACGGCAATCACCGCAGAAATCGGCGGTTTTAGGGCCTTGGCATCTCGAGCGACCGCCTCAGTTCGTTCAAGCTGTGCAATATGTTGCGCGACTGGGCGCCGATCTGCGTCACCATTTCGCGCTCGCACTCCCAATAACCAGCCCTGGCGATACTGGAACAGATGTCGGAAATGCGGCTACACGACAAAGTAATATTGAGAAGACCGCGATCGGACTCGCAATCCGGCGGCTCGCCCTCACCGCAGATCTTGCCGCGGGCGGCGATCGGCGAAAAGCGCTCTGCCAGGATGCGCACTTCGGCAAGAAGATTTTCGAGATGCATGCTTTTGTCCTTGGAAGTCGCCTTCGATCAGCCGGCTTTGTTCAGAGTTTTCTTCAGCTCATAGAGCACATCGAGGGCGGCCCGCGGCGTAAGGTCATCGAGATCGAGTGTCTTCAACCTCTCTTCGACCTTGGACGGCTCCCGCCGCCCGACGGCCTCCTCGCGGCGAACCGCGACCTGGAAGAGAGGCAGATCATCGATGAGCTGGCTTGCCGGATTCTTGCGGTCGGCATCTTCAAGCCGCGTCAGAACGTCGCGGGCACGCGCCACCACGGAAGCCGGCAGGCCGGCAAGGCGCGCCACCTGGATACCATAGGAGCGGTCGGCAGCGCCCGGCCCGACCTCATGCAGGAAGATGACATCGCCATCCCATTCCTTGACGCGCATGGTGGCGTTGGAGAGCCGGCCGAGCTTTTCCGACAGGACTGTCAGCTCATGGAAATGCGTGGCGAAGAGGCCACGGCATCGATTGGCCTCATGCAGATGCTCGACAGCAGCCCAGGCGATGGAAAGACCATCGAAGGTCGCGGTGCCGCGGCCGATCTCATCGAGGATGACGAGCGACCGTTCGGTCGCCTGATTGAGGATCGCCGCCGTCTCGACCATCTCGACCATGAAGGTCGAACGCCCCCGCGCCAGATCGTCGGAAGCGCCGACGCGTGAGAAGAGGCGGTCGACAATGCCGATATGGGCTGATCCGGCAGGCACGAAGGCGCCCATCTGCGCGAGGATGGCAATCAGCGCGTTCTGGCGCAGGAAGGTCGATTTACCGCCCATGTTCGGGCCGGTCAGCAGCCAGATGGCGCCGTCCTTGCCGTCGGACTTCGGCGAGAGATCGCAATTGTTGGCGACGAACGGGCCACCGGCCTGACGCCGCAATGCCTGCTCGACCACCGGATGGCGCCCACCTTCGATCGCAAACATGCGGCTGCCGTCAACGACGGGCCGGCAATAGGCCTGCTCTTCGGCCAACAGCGCAAGCCCGGCGGCGACATCGATCATCGACAGAGCGCGAGCACCGGCCTTGATCGCTTCGGCATTGGCCACAACAGCGGCAACCATACGATCGAAGGCTTCGAGCTCGATCGCAAGCGCCTTGTCGGCGGCATTTGCAATGCGGCTCTCCAAATCGGCAAGCTCGGTCGTGGTGAAGCGCATCGCGTTCGCCATGGTCTGGCGATGGATGAAGCGCCCCTTGGCCTCGCTGGTGTCCGTCATCGGTCCGGCGTTGCCGGCGGTGACCTCGATGAAGTAGCCAAGCACATTGTTGTGCTTGATCTTCAGCGACTTGATGCCGGTTTCTTCGGCATATTGCAGCTGAAGGCCGGCGATGACGCGACGCGACTGGTCGCGAAGTGCCCGCACCTCGTCCAGCTCGGCATTTGCCCCTTCCCGCAGGAAACCACCGTCCCGTTTCAGCAGGGGCAGCTCATCGGCAAGCGTGGCGGCAAGCAATGCTTCGAGATCGGCAGGCAGGGCAACAAGGCCGGCCAATGCGGCCTTCAACTCCTCCGGCAGAAGAGCAGAGCCAAGCATGCGTGCAATATCGGTGGCGGCACCAAGACCCTGGCGGATCGCCCAGAGATCACGCGGGCCGCCGCGATCGAGCGCAAGGCGAGACAAGGCGCGCGGCATATCGGGCACATGCTTCAGGGCAGTCCGCAGATCGCTTGATAGCGACGGCTCGTCAGCGAGGAAGCCGATCGAATCCAGACGCTCGTTGATGCGCTGGGGATCGGTGAGCGGCGACATCAGCCGTTCGGCGAGGAGGCG
>NZ_JAELTU010000658.1 GCF_016429015.1 Rhizobium sp. ASV20 | reverse complement strand
GGTACGCACAAAGCCTGTGCCATACAAGGCGAGGACGATATGTGCTAGGGCCGCCACGTTTTTTTTGGTGGCTGCCTAATCCAAATGGCGGATAATATTTATTCGCACTTTGACCTTGCAACAGTTCATTGTCAGTGCTGCTTCAGTCAATGCGAGGGCGCATGGTCTGGGAGGCGGGGCGTCATCAAGGCTCTGCGCAGGACAACCCGAGAGCGAATTTAGCTCTCCAGAGGGTCAGCCTTTTATGCGAGACCGCCGTTTCGAATCGGGTGTTATATCTAAACATCGAAAGTAGCGAATAAAGCCAAAGATTTATGCGCCAAGCATTTTCTATACCTGTCTCTTATACACACTTTACGCTACCGACGACTTTCTTGGAGTGAAGATTTCGGGGGTCGTCGGGTCATTAAAAAGGGGGG
>NZ_JAELTU010000657.1 GCF_016429015.1 Rhizobium sp. ASV20 | reverse complement strand
GGGGTATAGTGCAGGCTGTTGACTTCCGCCCAGTATGTCGGTACGCTGCCACGAGTCTGCACATACGACATTATTTGCATTTCTTTCCCGTCTGAGGCTCCGAATTTGCCGCTCTGCATATCGGGACTGCCGGCAAAGCCACCTAGCCTGGCGCTATTCTCGTTGAGAATCACAACCTGTTCCGTCTCATTGTAGTTGGCAACATTGCCTTCGCCGTCGATGCCGCGAGTAAAGTATCGGGTACCACCTCGGTATCTTGATCGTCGAGTAATGAGCGTGATGGACAGCGGAGTGCTCTTGAACCTCGTTTGCGTGATTTCAAACATCCCATACATGCATGGAAGAATGTAAGGGTCGATCCCAGGCCTGTCTCTTATACACATCTGACGCTGCCGACGAAATTCTTGGAGTGTAGATAT
>NZ_JAELTU010000656.1 GCF_016429015.1 Rhizobium sp. ASV20 | reverse complement strand
GCTGCGAATGGTGGATGATAGCGTGGTGGGATCATCCTTGTTGCTGACGACGGCTCGAACCTCGGCGTAGGGACTATTGCTGGTGACGAGGGCGGCCTCGAGTTTCATTTCCTGAATCAGATGCTGATGACGTTGTGGGTGTAGGAATACGTCTCGGTTTTCGAGAAAGCTGCTGATTTTACGAATAACCGTGGATGGAAAGTTGGGGTCCTTTGCGTGGATTCGGTGAACTTGAATCATGATGTCGCGGACTTGATCGAGGGTGTATTTCGAGGCTAGCTCTTTCGCCTCGAGGAGGTCGTCTTCGGTGACGTTGAGGTCATGCTCGGTAGCGGTCTGCTGGGGCAGATCATGGTCCTCGTCGTCTTCTTCGTATGAAAAGGGTTCCTGCGCGGCAGTTTGTCGTCAGATCTGGAAAC
>NZ_JAELTU010000655.1 GCF_016429015.1 Rhizobium sp. ASV20 | reverse complement strand
GGATGGGACATGCCTTCGCTCTACCGCTCTACGGTTCTTGACCCTCGAGTTAGGGGCAAATATATCGTCTCAGAGGTTGTCGGTGATCTATCAGACGTAAAACTATCCGACTTCATTAAAACGTCGTGTTCCAAGAAGGGCAAGGTTGTTGTCATTGAAGAGATCCCGCTTTCGCAGCTGCCACTGGAGAATCGAGCCAATGCACTCAAGGAAAATGGTACGTGTCAGTGCTGGAATGCTGACCTATACGCTGACAATTGATTAGACGGAATACTGAGCAGCCGCATGGGAGAGACCAAAGACTGGGAAAGTTTCACGGTGTTACTCTATTCTCCCACCGGCGAGCCGACGTACGAGCCGGAATTTCAGGACCCTCTTAAGATGGAACTTAAGAGAGACACAGAAGACTCACAGTATCGC
>NZ_JAELTU010000654.1 GCF_016429015.1 Rhizobium sp. ASV20 | reverse complement strand
CGGTTGTATGCCTCGTACATGAATACATCGTGGTCATTCGTGGGCCACAACATACCGCCGACAACGACATCCTCCCACTCGTCCAGAGTAACATGGCGCAGCTCACCAGTCTCCGTGCTGGCGATGCTAATTCGCGGCTTGGGGATTGCGGTTCCTGCCTTGGGAAACAGGTGATCGAGCTCGCGAGGGTACTGAGGTGGGTTGGGCTCGACATCACCAGTCTCGCTCTGAGTATAGTATTCAAGAGGGTACGTCTTGACACCACTGCTGTCGGGACCGATAAATGCAACGTACTTGTCATCCGGTGAGAAGTAGATGCTGGTCACGGGATCCTCGAGGCAGATCCAAAGACAGATACCGTTTGTTTGATCTTTACCGCCGTCATCAGTGATTTGCTTGATGGATCCATCAGCCTTGCGC
>NZ_JAELTU010000653.1 GCF_016429015.1 Rhizobium sp. ASV20 | reverse complement strand
AGCGCGAACAAGTCAGATACCTATCTCGTGATGAGCGCCAGTACTATCTGGCCAAGGTCGACGCCGACGGGCGGCTGTGCTGGGCAAAGAATAATGCGAGGATTGATACCACGGAGGAGTTTAAGGACAGCATCCATGGCATTGTTCCAGCTGACGATCCGACCCCGGCTTTCAACCCCTCTCGTATGCCTCAGGATGATGACCAACACGACGACAGTGCGTCAGACTCGTCTATAGAATCCAGGCTCGAGGCTGACCGGGCAGCCAAGTATGCGACACCAGCCTTTGACGACGCTTCAGGTTTTAAAAAAGTAACCCATGTGTCCGCATCCACCATTTTCAACAGGCTCCTACGAAAATCAGTCCGCAAAAACACTTGGATCTTCGTCGCCGATACTTCATTCCGCCTCTACGTGGGCA
>NZ_JAELTU010000652.1 GCF_016429015.1 Rhizobium sp. ASV20 | reverse complement strand
ACTCAACCCCCTGCTTTAGTAAACCAGCTCGTATAACTGGCTCACTGCTCCGAGACCATCTTTGGAATACAGAGCCAGGAAGTGCGTAGGGTCACGGTTGAAAACGCCCGGCCAGTGCGACGCCGCCTCACCAGTAACGACACTGCCACTCCAACTTCGAGCCCCGTCGGTGCTAGTGATGACCTTCATCTGCGCCCCGTCGTAGCCATTTGTTCCCGCTACGTCTTCATTCGTCATGAAACTGGCAACTAGCGTACCCCAAACGTTGTATACCTGAGGAGCTCCGGCAATGGCGTTGCCGCGAGGCGTGTAAAGACGGCCGCGCTCTCCCCAGCTATATCCATCGTCGTGGGAGATGACACAGTCCACAGTGAAGCGGCCTTCTTCGGTATTTTCGAAAACGGCACTGATGTATCAAGT
>NZ_JAELTU010000651.1 GCF_016429015.1 Rhizobium sp. ASV20 | reverse complement strand
ACTCTGGATACGGCGATGACTTTGCAACTGAAGACGATCAAGAAAATATGAACATGGGCCATGTCGTAGACCAAGACTTGCTGGGCCCGAGTGCGGATGACGACATGCGTGTTTCTGACGGCTCGGCCGACTTTGATACCACGGTGCATACGCAAGAGGTTTTCCTCTTTGACTACGGTGTCGTCGTAATATGGGGCATGGAGGAGACGGAGGAGGCAAGGTTCCTCAAGTACATTTCCAAGTTTGAACTCGAGAAGCTTGCACCAGATGATGTAGAGACGGAGCAGTTCAACTTTTACTACACAAAGGAGTACCAGGCTCGCATCTACAACGACTTTATCACATTGCGCGACAAGAATAACTACATGATTAAGCTGGCCATTTCACACGCGCTCGCTCAAAGTGTAAAGGTTCGTCTCC
>NZ_JAELTU010000650.1 GCF_016429015.1 Rhizobium sp. ASV20 | reverse complement strand
CCTACACTCTCCGGCCCGCTTGACGCTCTTTCTGACCTTCAGCTCACTATTAGAGATGTCTATGACCGCCAGGCACAGCAAGATGTGTTGACATTTGGCATCATTATTGAAGAATATATCCGCCTCATTGGCTCTATTAAGCAGGCTTTCAATCAGCGTCAAAAGGGTTTCTACGCCTGGCACTCTGCCGAGTCTGAACTGCAAAAGAAGAAGGCAACTCAAGACAAGTTGCTCCGACAAGGCAAAAGTCAGCAGGATCGTCTGAACCAGATGAATGCCGAGGTTGGCGAGGCGGAGAAGAAGGTGCATCAAGCACGTCTCTTATTTGAAGATATGGGTCGATGCATGCGCGCCGAGATTGATCGTTTTGAGAAGGAAAAGGTTGAGGACTTTAAGAGCGGCGTGGAAACTTTCTTAGAG
>NZ_JAELTU010000649.1 GCF_016429015.1 Rhizobium sp. ASV20 | reverse complement strand
AGCGGACGCTTGGTTGATTGGGTCGGCTGTGGTGGTGAGGCAGACATTGTGCTCACGGCAACTATTCACAAATGGCTGAAAATTATATGGGATCTTATCCTCTGAAGGGAGATTGTCCTTGTCTTGTATAAATTGTTTTGATTGTCTTATCTACACTCAGGGGGTTTTCAGGTGGAAAACGTGCTGGTGCAGTGACTTTGGATCGAAAGTGCTCGATGAATCTTGGTGAAGTCTTTCGTGAAGTGGCGTCGAGCTGTCTTTGGGAGGACGTGCTGGAATGGGAGAATTGGTGAATTGGTTGCGCAAAAAGAAAACTCTTCTTTGCGCGCCAGGAAATGGAAATGCAGAGCTTCTGCAGGAGATGGTCGGAAAGGCCAGGCGCTTAAAATTCCCAAGAGTGATGGTAGAGTAGAAGTAGGA
>NZ_JAELTU010000067.1 GCF_016429015.1 Rhizobium sp. ASV20 | reverse complement strand
CCGCGATTTTACCAACGACAAGCACCGCACCGTCGACGACACGCCGGCCGGCGGCGGCGCCGGCATGGTGCTGAAACCTGACGTGCTTGCCCGTGCTATCGATCATGCCAGTGAAAACGACAACCGCCCGCGCCTGCTGATGAGCCCGCGCGGCAAGCCGCTGACCCAGAAGCGCGTGCGCGAACTTGCAAGCGGCGACGGCGTCATCATCGTCTGCGGCCGCTTCGAAGGTGTCGACCAGCGCGTCATCGACGGCCGCGACCTCGAGGAAGTCTCGATCGGCGACTATATTCTCTCGGGCGGCGAGCCGGCCGCGTTGATTTTGCTCGATGCCATCATCCGCATCTTGCCCGGCGTTATGGGCAACGATCTTTCCGGCCTGCACGAAAGCTTCGAAGGCGGCCTGCTGGAGCACCCGCACTACACCCGCCCGCAGATCTGGGAGGATCGCGAGATTCCCGCCGTGCTCACCTCGGGCAACCATGCGGCCATCGCCAAATGGCAGAAGGAGCAGGCCGAGCAGCTGACGCGGGAGCGCCGGCCGGATCTGCTGGACAAGACGCCGGGAAAATAAGGCCGCGAGCACCCACCCCCGCTTTGTTGCACCCACCTCCTCAGCATTGAAGGCTCAAAACCCGCCATAACACGAGCCTGAAGGCCGCAAGCCCGGTTGCTTTTTGAAAAGCCGCGCTATTTCCCATGCAGTCTTAGGGCGAGTCATTCGCGTTTAGATTGCTTTGGACGTTCACGTTCCATCCATGGCGATGGGCGGGTTTCTGTCAGTCGAGGGAAGAAATGGCATCGAAGCTGCGCAATCTGTTCTCGCGCGTGATCCCGGCCGGTCTTGTCGCAATGATGTTGTCAGTTCCCGCCACCGCTCAGACCGCAGCTCAAAATACCGGAGGGATGGAGCGCATAGCCCGCGAGATGGTCAATTCCGGCGAGCTTGACACCATTGACTGGGTCGAGGTTTCGGCGATCTTCGGCATCGATGCCGATGGAGACGTCGCCGAAAGCTACGGATATGCCTACGACAGGAATGGCAAGCCCCATGCTGTCACTTTTCTCACGGATGCCGTCGAACGGGAGGTGAAATCCTACCGCGAATGGCTCAAGCACGAGCATCGCGGAGATTTCATCAGGATGCTCTTCCAGTTCAATCGCGAAACACGGCGCTTCAATGCCGATTTCGAATATCACGATCCACTCCGCTGGCAGGTAACGCCAAAAAACCTCGAAAAGATTACAGGCGAACTCCGGCCCAATCTCGGATCACCATAATGCACGGATCGACCCTATCACGTTTGAGGACGCCTCATGTCTGAACCCAGGCAAGACGACCAACGGCGTATTGAACTCGTTTATGAGCTGACGCCGCAGGATCTGCTGTATGCTATGCGTCTGCATTTTCGACAGCATATCAGGAGCAGGACGGCTATCATTCGTCTTGTTGCATTGTGGGCGCTAGCAGTGGCGGCCTGCGGACTTATCCTTGCGAGCGTCGTCGATACCAACGACGCCATCGTCTCCATTCTGTCCTTTGCCATTATCGTCCCCTTCGCGATCGTCGGCATTCCGTTCTTGATCGTCTATGCGTTAGGAGGGAGAGCGGCCCGAAAAACCTATCGCGAACAAAAAACGTTGCACAAGCCGGTCCACCTCTCCTGGAGCGAAGACGGCGTGCACTTCAGCAGCGACTTTGGCGAAGCGCGTTTGCAATGGACCGATTTCCTAAAGGCCCGCCAGGATCGGCACTGCATCCTGCTCTATGAATCCCGGCGTCTCTACAGACTCATACCGACGCGCATTCTTGCAGACAATCAGCTCCGGAAATTGCAGAGCCTGGCGATCAAGATCGAGGATCACCGGGGGTTCTGAAATCGTATCGCCTCCGCTCAAGGATAGCCGGATTCGTCATCAAGCTGTCGATAGACGCCTCAGGCAACTCGATGCCGCTTCCGGTTTTGCGACAGGCAGGCAGATGATATCGGGTCTGTATCGGCAGGCGGGATATCGCTATAGGTTTCAACCATTGCTCGGGCGATGGTAACGAGGAGGACCAGGATAATGGCGAAAGACAGTGCAGCGGACTTGCAGCAGACAGCCTCCCCTTCCAAACTGATCGACGAGAGAATCGTGGAGCTGGGCGACTGGCGCGGCAAGGCGCTCGCTCGCGTCAGGGCGCTCATCAAGCAGGCCGAGCCTGATGTGGTCGAGGAATGGAAATGGCGGGGCGTGCCGGTGTGGTCGCACGCAGGCATTATTTGCACCGGCGAGACCTACAAGAGCGTCGTGAAGCTGACCTTTGCAAAGGGCGCTTCGCTGGACGATCCATCCCGCCTCTTCAACTCCAGCCTCGAGGGCAATACAAGGCGTGCCATCGATATCCACGAGAACGAGGAGATTGATGAGGAGGCGTTGAAGGCGCTTGTTCGCGAGGCGGCGGCCCTGAATGCATCGGTACGGAAAAAGCCGAAGAAAGCTTGAGCCGCATTCCAGGAGATGGCGGCAGGCGATGAATCATCATGGAAAGCCGCCTTTCCGGCCCCAAAGACCGACTTAATTCCGCGGCAAGGGGTGACAAAGCCGTGACAATAGGGTATGTGCGCGCCCGGCATGGGAAATTTCCCATCAACCACCAAAGAAAAGCAGACGTATTCGCCCCTGCCATAACAGGCATATATCCGAGGCGAGACCTAGAAGGTCCGACCAGGGATAGATAGTTCAGGGCGCTCTGGCTGTTGAAGCAACAACGAGGTTGATACTATGAACATCATTCAGCAGTTGGAAGCCGAACAGGCTGCCAAGATCGAAGCCAAGCGCACCCTTCCCGAATTCTCCGCCGGCGACACCGTTCGCGTCAACGTGAAGGTCACGGAAGGCAACCGTACCCGCGTTCAGGCCTATGAAGGCGTTTGCATCGCTCGCTCGGGCGGCGGTCTGCAGGAAAACTTCACGGTCCGTAAGATCTCCTACGGCGAAGGCGTCGAGCGCGTATTCCCGGTTTACTCGCCGATGATCGAAAGCGTCGAAGTCGTTCGCCGCGGTAAGGTCCGTCGCGCCAAGCTCTACTACCTCCGCGACCTGCGCGGCAAGGCTGCTCGTATCGTTGAAAACACCGGCACCCGCGCCCGCAAGCTCAACGACGCAGAGCGTCAGGCATTCGCCGAAGAAAAGGCTCGTATCGAAGCCGAGAAGGTTGCAGCCGCACAGGCTCTCGCAGCCGAGAAGGCAGCAGCAGAAGCCGCAGAAGCAAAGGCAGCTGCCGAAGCTGCTGCTGCAGCCGCAGCAGCCGAGCCGGCCGCAGAATAAGTTTCGATCCGACAGGATCGCGACACTTGAAGGCGACCTCCGGGTCGCCTTTTTGCTGCCCGCTACATGCGCTCGCTTGCTGCCTGTCGCAGACGCTCGCCGGCGAACAGGAAATTTCTCTTTCTACCGCTCGTTTTAGAGTTACTTTTCCATTTTTGTGATTGCGGCCATGGCAACGGCCTTGCCATAAGCTTTCCAAATATGACACTTTTCCGCCGCGCTAATCGGGGAGATTTCCATGGCATTCCGTCGTTCGTTCCTTCTGGGCCTCAGCGCCCTCGTGCTTGCACCTTTCGCTTCTTTCGCCGCCGATCTTCCGAACCTCAACGGCAAGACTGTCATCGTCGTCACGGAGAACGCCTACCCGCCGCTTCAATTCGTCGACGCCAAATCCGGCAAGGCGATCGGCTGGGAATATGACGCGATGAACGAGATTGCCAAGCGGCTGAATTTCAAGGTCGAATACCAGAACACCAGCTGGGACGCGATGATCCAGGCCGTCTCGGAAGGCCAGTACAACATCGGCATGACCGGCATCACCATCAAGGATGAGCGCAAGCAGAAGGTCGACTTCTCCGATCCCTACATGCGCTCCGAGCAGTTCATGCTCGTGCGCGGCGACGAGAAGCGCTTCACCGATGCCAAGAGCTTCGCCGCTCTCAAGGAAGGCCTGATCGGCGCACAGCCCGGCACGACACCCTTCTATACAGCGGTATATTCTGTACTCGACGGTAACGAACAGAATCCGCGCATCAAGACCTTCGAAACCTTTGGCGCCACGGTTCAGGCACTGAAGACCGGCGACGTCGATCTGGTTCTGACCGATGGCACCGCTGGCAAGGGCTATGTCGACGCCTCTAACGGCGGTCTGAAGCTCGTCGGAGGCCCGCTCGGTTCCGAAGACTTCGGCTTCATCTTCCAGAAAGGCTCCGATCTCGTCGCCCCGGTCAATGCGGCAATCGCCAGCCTCAAGGCCGACGGCACCTTCGACGCCCTGAACAAGAAGTGGTTCCTCGACTACAAGATGGGCCAATGAAATTGGCAGATCGACATACTGGAAGCCCGCTCTGATGGCGCCTTTGGCAGGCCCGGGCGGGCACCGCGGCAAGGATGACTTCCCCTGGTGGTTGGTCGCCCTTGCCATTCTCGGCGTTGTTGCCTCGCTCGCGATCGCGGCGAACGGCCTTTACGCCCAGATATTTTCACTGCTGCTGAACGGCATCGGCGTCACGATCTTCGTGACGCTGGTGGCCTTTACGCTTGCCATGCTGCTTGGCCTCGGGCTTGCCCTGCTCGGGTTGTCCGATTTTCTCGTGCTACGGCAGGTAACACGTTTCTACATCGAGATCGTGCGCGGCATCCCCATGCTCGTGCTGCTCTCCTATGTCGCCTTCGTCGGCACGCCGGCCTTCGTCGCCCTCTACAATTTCACCATCTCACCGCTGATATCAGCCGGTTGGGCAGGCCCGCTCGTCACCCGCGACGTGCCGTTCGTCTGGCGCACCATCATTGCGCTGACGATCGGCTATTCCTCCTTCATCGCCGAAATATTCCGCGCCGGCATTCAGGCGGTCGACCAGGGCCAGATCGAAGCGGCAAAGGCGCTGGGCCTCAGTCGCTTCCAGCGCTTTCGTCTCGTCGTCTTTCCGCAGGCGATCCGCGTCATCCTGCCGCCGCTCTCCAACGACTTCATCGCCATGGTCAAGGACAGCTCGCTGGTCTCCGTGCTTGGGGTCGCCGATATCAGCCAGCTCGCCAAGCTCTACTACTCAGCCAATTTCCGCTATTTTGAAACGTTGTCGATCCTCGCTTTCATCTACCTGCTGCTGACAATCGGCCTGTCGCTGTTGCTGCGGCAGCTCGAAGCCTGGATGCGCCGACGCTCCGGCAGCGACCGCTCCGCCTTCCCCCGCATGGCGGCGGGTCAGCCGCCAGGCGCGCAGGTTTAATCGAGACAAGCGTGATCGGTGCGGCTAAATGCCGACCGTACCGACACGCCCATAGTCGCCATTGCCGAAGGTTTTGAAAATTGATATGAGCTTGGTCATGAGTAAGATCATGAGCAAAGACGGACAATACGTCACGGCTTTCGTGCTGCAGGACCACAAGCGCCTGCCGGCACGGTTCTTTGCGATGATTTCGGGCGCGCTCAACAGCCGACTTCGCTGATCACACCCGAGGCCGGCGGTCCTGATCCGTCACCCCCACCTTCGACAATGCCAATATGGATCTTTAGCCATGAGCGCTCCACGCACACTTTACGATAAAATCTGGGATGACCATCTGGTCGACGCGCAAGACGACGGCACCTGTCTTCTCTATATCGACCGCCACCTCGTTCACGAAGTGACGTCGCCGCAGGCATTCGAAGGCCTGCGCATGACCGGTCGAAAGGTTCACGCTCCCCAGAAGACTCTGGCTGTCGTCGACCATAACGTCCCGACCTCGGCCGATCGCCACCTCGGCATCAAGAACGAGGAAAGCCGCATCCAGGTCGAACAGCTTGCCAAGAACGCCGCCGAATTCGGCGTGGAGTACTACTCCGAGAACGACAAGCGCCAAGGCATCGTCCACATCATCGGGCCTGAGCAGGGCTTCACCCTGCCCGGCATGACCATCGTCTGCGGTGACAGCCACACTTCGACGCATGGCGCCTTCGGCTCGTTGGCGCACGGCATCGGCACCTCCGAGGTCGAGCATGTGCTCGCCACGCAGACGCTGATCCAGAAGAAGGCGAAGAACATGCTGGTGCAGGTCGACGGCCAGTTGCCGCCGGGCGTCACCGCCAAGGACATCATCCTGGCCATCATCGGTGAAATCGGCACCGCCGGCGGCACCGGCTACGTCATCGAATATGCCGGCGAAGCCATTCGCTCGCTGTCGATGGAAGGCCGCATGACCATCTGCAACATGTCGATCGAAGGCGGCGCCCGCGCCGGCCTCATCGCACCGGATGAGATCACCTTCGAATACATCAAGGGCAAGCCCCGCGCGCCGAAGGGCGAAGCGCTGGAGCAGGCGATCGCCTACTGGAAGACCCTGCAGTCGGACGAAGGCGCGCATTACGATCGCGTCGTCAAGCTCGATGCTGCAAGCCTGCCGCCGATCGTTTCCTGGGGCTCCTCGCCGGAAGACGTCATTTCCATCCAGGGCATCGTTCCCAATCCCGACGAAATCCAGGACGAGACCAAGCGTACCTCCAAGTGGCGCGCGCTTGACTATATGGGCCTGAAGCCGGGCACGCCGATGACCGAGATCAGCATCGATCGCGTCTTCATCGGTTCCTGCACCAACGGCCGCATCGAAGACCTGCGCGCCGTCGCCAAGGTCGTCGAGGGCAAGACGGTGGCTTCCACGGTTGATGCCATGATCGTGCCGGGCTCCGGCCTCGTGAAGGAACAGGCGGAAGCCGAAGGTCTCGACAAGATCTTCAAGGCTGCCGGTTTCGACTGGCGCGAGCCTGGCTGTTCCATGTGCCTCGCCATGAACGACGACCGCCTGAAGCCGGGCGAACGTTGCGCTTCTACCTCGAACCGCAACTTCGAAGGCCGCCAGGGCTTCAAGGGTCGTACGCATCTGGTCTCGCCGGCCATGGCCGCGGCGGCTGCGATTGCCGGCCATTTCGTCGATATCCGCGAGTGGAACTGATCCTCTCAAAGGCATGAATCTCAAAGGGCGGCCCAATGGCCGCCCTTTTTTGTTGATGCGGAATGATGCGCTATCGCTTCGATACCACGGGCTGGTTTCCGGGATTGGCATGCACCGGCCCGGGAACCTGCTGCGCTTTCTGACTGAGCCAGACGCTGCCGAGCACCACGACGATACCGAAGATCTGCATTGGGCTCAGCTGCTGGCCAAGTACCGCCCAGCCTAGGATCACGGCCGTGGTCGGGCTCAGAAAGCCGAGTGGCGAGACTACGGATGGTTCCAGCCTCGATAGGCCGCGGAACCAGAGAATATAGGTCAGCGCCGCGCCGATCAGCCCGAGATAGGCAAAGCCAAGAATGTTTGCGCCGGTAAGATGCGGCAAGGGCGGCTCGAGCAACAGCGCGACCGGCAGCAACAAGAGGCCGCCTGCGGTCAACTGCCAGGCGGTAAAGGTCAGCGGCGAGACATCAGGCCGCCAGCGGCGGCTAAGAACGGTTCCGCCAGCCATCGAAAAGGCACCGGCAATACCGGCAACGATGCCGATCGGATCGAGCGTCGCATTCGGCGTCAGTATCAGCAGCGCAACACCAGCAATGCCAGCAATAGCGGCGACAATCGACAGACTGCGGATCGGCGAGCCCAGCAGCAATCGCGCCAGCAGGATGACGATCAGCGGCTGGACTGAACCGACCGTCGCCGCAACGCCTCCCGGTAGCCGATAGGCCGAGATGAACAGCAGCCACCAGAAAATGGAGAAATTCAGCGCCCCGAGCACGAGCGACTTCAGCCACCACATCCCGTGCGGCAAGCGCCGTACGATGAGAAGCAACAGCAGACCGGCAGGCAAGGCACGCAGCATGGCGACCGTCAGCGGATAGCCGGCAGGCAGTAGCTGCGTCGTCACGATATAGGTGCTGCCCCAGATTGCCGGGGCAATTGCTGTTAGTAGCAGATCGACATTGCGGTTCATGGGCTCGGCCTCAAATTTATCTTGACCTCAAGATAACCCGAAATGTCTTGACGTCAAGATAAATCCATGGCGATGTCCCGCCATGGATCGTATCGACAACATTCTTGCTCAATGGCGCCGCGAGCGGCCTGACCTCGACACCACGGCGATGGGCCTATTCGGACGCATGCGCAATCTAACGCTCCATCTCTCCCGCGAGATGGAGAAGACCTTCGCAGCCTTCGACCTGAATTCGGCAAACTTCGACATGCTGGCGACCCTGCGCCGCTCGGGCGAACCCTATACCCTCTCCCCGAGCGACCTGATGGAAACGATGATGGTGACATCGGGCACGATGACGAATCGCATCGATCAGCTGGAAAAAGCCGGCCTTGTCGCTCGCAGTCAGAACCCGAACGACGGCCGCAGTTTCCTTGTGTCGCTGACGCCGAAGGGCTTCGAACTCATCGACGCGGCGGTAACCGCCCATGTCGAAACGCAGGCGCGGCTGGTTTCCACGCTTTCGGACGAGGAAAGGATCGCGCTGGACGGCCTGCTGCGCAATTATTTAGCCGATTTCGAATCTCGCTGACGTAGCTGCGCGCCGCTCTGTGCAGACATCGCGGATGCAGCCGCGCAGCCAGCGGTGCGCTGGATCCGCATCCATCCGCGGATGCCAGAGCAGCGAGATCGTCACATTCGATGTCGGCACTGGCAGCGCGAAACTATGCATGTCCGCCCGCAGGTTGCCCGTGTAGCGCTCCGGCACGCTGACGATCAGCTCCGAGGCGCGCGCCAAGGCCAACGCCGCCGAAAAGCTGCCAACGATCGTTGCGATCTGCCGCTCCAGACCCAGCTCCTTCAGCGCGTCGTCGATCTGTCCTTTTTGCAAGCCGCGTCGCGAGACCAGGATATGCTGACCGGCGGCATAAAGCTCCGGTGTCACAGTGCCCTCACACAACGCATGCCCGCGTCGAACCACGCCGATGAAGCGATCATGAAATAACGCCTGCGTTCTGAGCTCCGGGCCGGTATCGTCTCCCACAACACCCGTCTCGAAATCGATGGTGCCGTCGCGCAATGGAGTACTGTCCTTGTCCAGCTTCTGCGTGAAGTAAAGCCGAACACCGGGTGCCTGTTCTGCGATGCGTGCAATCAGTTCGGCACCGAAATTCTCCACGAAACCTTCGCGGATGCGCAAGGTAAAGATCCGGGCAAGCTGCCTGAAATCAAGGGTCTCGGCAGGCCGCAAGGCCGCTTCCGCTTCCTGCACGAGCAAACTAACACGCTCCCGCAGTTCCAGGGCCCGAGGCGTTGGCACAAGCCCACGCCCTGCTCTCACCAGCAACGGATCGCCCGTCGTCTCGCGCAGGCGGGCCAGAGCCCGGCTCATCGCCGACGGGCTGAGCCGCAATCGTCGGGCCGCGCGCGCGACGCTACCTTCCGCGAGCAGGACATTAAGGGTGATAAGCAGATTGAGATCGGGCGTCGACATGGCGCGATCATAGCACGGTTCTGCCCATACATAGCGTTAAACGCACGAATGAAGTGCAAATGCTGCGCGTTCCGCCATGTTATCCGCGAAGCTACCTTTTGCGAGATCTTTAGACCTTGCAAAAATAGGAGTTCATCTTGAGGCCAGCCGTCAAAATAGCAGACCAGCCCGACGCCAGGCGGATCAACGCCGCACCCTCCGTTCGCTGGGCACTCGCCAGCCTCTCGCTTTCCATGCTGATGCCCTCGCTCGATACCAGCATCGCCAATGTCGGCCTGCCGACGCTTTCCCAGGCATTCGGGGCCTCCTTCCAGCAGGTGCAATGGATCGTGCTTGCCTATCTGCTTGCCATCACCACGCTGATCGTCAGCGTCGGAAGGCTTGGAGATATATTCGGCCGGCGCCGCCTGCTGTTGAGCGGAATCGCTCTCTTCACCCTCGCCTCGCTCTTTTGCGGCATTGCGCCGTCGCTTTGGCTCCTGCTCGCCGCCAGAGCATTCCAGGGTATCGGTGCTGCGATGATGATGGCGCTGACGGTGGCAATGGTCGGAGAAACGGTGCCAAAGGAAAGAACCGGCAGCGCCATGGGGCTGCTCGGAACCATGTCCGCGATTGGAACCACGCTCGGCCCGTCACTCGGCGGCATCCTCATTGCCAGTCTCGGCTGGGAAACCATTTTCCTGGTCAACATACCGCTCGGAATCGCCAATTTCCTGATGGCCGCCCGATTCCTGCCCATTGATCGGCCGGACCGCAAAACGGCTCGAGGGCGCCTGGACACGATCGGCACCATGCTGCTGGCCCTGACATTGGCCGCCTATGCGCTCGCAATGACGACGGGGCATGGAAGCTTCGGTGCTGCGAATATCGGCCTGCTTCTGGCCGCAGCCCTCGGCGCTTCCCTCTTTGCATTCACCGAGACGAAAGTGAAGTCGCCGCTGCTGCAGCTTTCCATGTTCAGAAATTCGTCGTTAAGCACGGGCCTTGCCATGAGCACGCTCGTCTCCACGGTCATCATGGCGACGCTGGTGGTCGGACCTTTCTATCTCTCGCGAGGCCTCGGCTTCGATGCGGCCCACGTCGGCGCCATCATGTCTGCCGGCCCGTTGGTGTCGGCCCTGACGGGCGTACCGGCCGGCCGTATCGTCGATCGCTTCGGCGCTCACCGCATGACCGTGACAGGCCTTGTTGGCATGATTGTCGGTCTAACCCTGATAGCGGCGTTGCAAGGCAGATTTGGAGCTGCCGGCTATATCGGCCCACTCGTTATCGTCACCGCGAATTACGCGCTCTTTCAGGCCTCCAACAACACCACGATCATGAAGGATATAAGCTCTGAGCAACGTGGCGTGATTTCCGGGATGTTGAGCCTGTCGCGCAACCTCGGGCTTGTCACGGGCGCATCCGTCATGGGGGCAATCTTCACATTGGCCTCGGGAGCTGCCGACATCACGGCTGCGCATGCGGAGGCCGTTGCCGCCGGAATGCAAGTGACATTCATCGCCGCCGCTGTGCTGATCGCAACGACGCTCTGCATCGCATTGACAAGCCTTGCCTTTACCCGGCGCTCCAGTCTTCTTGAAAAAGCATCTTGAGAGGAAGAGCCTGAAGCTGATGCTTCAGGCTCTTCGAAAATCAGCCGTTCGGCCGGACGCGCTTCAACGCATCGTCGACGCTGATGTTACCGAGATAGCCGCCGGCCGACTGCGCCGGCTTCTCATCCTCGATCGCGTGGGCGAATTTGACAGCCGGATCCTCCTCAAGCTGCCGGTATAGCCGCTCGATATTGGGATAGTCGGCCCGCTCAACCACATCGTGGTAATCGGTCCAGCGGGCGATGCCGAAGAAATAAGCGTCAGCCAGCGTCTTTCGGTCTCCCAGCAGCCACTGCTTGTCGCCCAGCATTCTGTCGAGGTCGGCATGCGCCTTGCGCACCTTGAAGCCTCCATAATCCCGCAGTGCCGCCTTTGCCGCCTCGTCTCCGCCATGCTCATACACATACCAAAGGGGAGCGAACGAACTGAAGAAGCTGGTATTGAGGAAAGCGAGTATCCGGTTGAGCCTATCGAACTCCTCGGTGCCCTGCGCAAACGCCAAGCCCGTATCGGTGCTCCCAGCGGCAAGATGGTTGAGAATGGCGATGCTTTCCGTCAGCACGGCGCCGCTGCCCGTGATCAGGGCGGGCGTCTCGCCGACTGGATTGATGAAGCGATAGCCGCCGCTCATGAAATCCTCCTTGATCATCTCCATGCGAGACAGCCTGTAGGGCTTTCCCAGCCATTCGAGTGCGACGATCGATCCGAAGGAGCATCCCGAGGGGACGCCGTAGAAGAGTACCGGTTCCATATTGTTCTCCTGATGTAACGAGGCGAAACCTCGATGCGAGCAATATGGATTTGTGGACTTTAACCCGGTAGACCGTTAACTTCGAACTAAAAGTCTCCAAATGTGGACATTGCGCGATGGCATTGAATCTCAATGATCTGCGGATCTTCGTCCAGGCGGTCGACAATGGCGGCTTCGCTGCCGCCGCACGCAGGCTGGGTATGCCGAAATCGACGATCAGCAAACGCATTGCCGCTCTGGAAGCGGATCTCGACACACGATTGCTTCATCGCACCTCGCGCAGCTTCATGCTGACCGATTCAGGACGAGACTTCTATGAGCACGCGACAGCCGCGCTGATCGAAGCGGAAGCGGCCGAAAACGCCGTGCGGCGACGTCACGTCGAACCGAGCGGCATCGTTCGTATCACCGCCTCCGTGCCATCAGCCCAATTCGTGCTCGCGGATCACCTTCCATCACTCGCCGTCGCCTATCCCAAGCTGACGCTGCAGATCCATGCCACAGATCGGTTCGTCGATCTGGTGCAGGAAGGCTTCGATATCGCCGTGCGCAGCCACTTCTCGCCGCTGCCGGATTCCGAACTGGTTCAAAGGCAGGTTTCGGTCGACGATTTGATTCTGGTGGCCGCTCCCGCCTATCTCGAAAGGAACGGTTCACCGGTCGATCCGCTGGCGCTGCAGCACCATGACGGCCTGCTGACTTCCCAAACAGCAAAGACATGGCAGCTTCAGAATGCGGAGGGGGATTCGCTCACCGTTTCCCCTTGCTGCCGCTTCGTCGCCGACGAGACGCTTGTCTTGCTGCGAGCGGCCGTGTCGGGCCTGGGCATCACCTGCCTACCGGAAGCGGCATGCAAAGCGGCACTGGAGAGCGGCCAGATCGTTCGGGTCCTGCAGGGCTGGACGGCGGGCAGCGTCACCACCACGATCCTGACCACCCACCGCCGCGGCCAATTGCCGGGCGTGCGCGCCGTCGTCGAGTTTCTCGCGAGGCGTTTGGCGGCTCGCCACGGCGATGCGGATAGGTCCAGCTTTCAGGAGATCCGCTAAAAAAAGAAGGCCCGGAGCGAAAACTCCGGGCCTTCCCTTGAAATTGCAGATTATTCGCCTGAGCCCGATATCAGAACGTCGCCGTCAGCGGGTCCGGCCCGATGCGGCCGCTGGCCGAATCGAGCTTGGCGATCTCAGCCAGATCGTCGCTGTCGAGCTTGAAGTCGAAAACCTTGAGATTTTCCTCGATGCGGCTCGGTGTCACCGATTTCGGGATGACGATCAGGCCATTGTCAATGTGCCAACGGATGATGACCTGCGCCGGCGTGCGGCCGTGCTTGGCGGCAACCTTGCCGATGGTGGCATTCTCCAGAAGTTTGCCCTGACCAAGAGGGCTCCAGGACTGCGTCTTGATGCCGAGCTTGTCGTGAACTTCGCGCAGAGCCTTCTGCTGAAAGGTCGGATGCAGCTCGATCTGGTTCAGCACGGGCGTCACACCGGTCTCGCCGATGATGCGGTCGAGATGCTCCTTGGCGAAGTTGGAAACGCCGATCGAATGGGCGCGACCCTCTTCCTTCAGGCGCACAAAGGCCTTCCAGGTGTCGAGGTAGCGATCGCGGTACGGCGAAGGCCAATGGATAAGGTAAAGGTCGACATAGTCGGTGCCAAGCCGCTTCAGGCTCTCATCGAAAGCCTTGAGGGTGGAATCGAAGCCCTGCGCCTCGTTCCAGAGCTTGGTCGTCAGGAAGATATCCTTGCGGGCGACGCCCGACTGACGCATGCCTTCGCCGACACCATCCTCGTTGGCATAGATGGCTGCGGTATCGACATGGCGATAGCCGGCTTTCAAAGCGGTGCTGACGGCCATCGGCGCAACGTTTTCCGGCGTCTGCCAGACACCGAGGCCGACCTGCGGAATGGATTTGCCATCATTGAAAGTGATCTTCGTTTGCGTGGTCACGATAAGTCTCCAAAGGATGAGATGTGGGTGGAGTGAAGGCGTGATTTAAATTTTGAACGAAACGATTTGGGCCAAGCCCGTGCGGGCGCGCCGGTAGGAGAGCTATATAGTAGAGAATATTGGGATTTTAACCCCACATGTCGTTTCAGACAACGCAAACCGCCAACCTTTTCGCAAACGGAGGATAGGGCGGCCCCGGTAGTGACGGGACCGATTTTCGACATCGCAGCATCAAGGCCGGATCGATCAGGATTTCAAAACATTGGGGGGCGATTTTTACCTGGCGCAGCACCCATGGCAAATATGGCGGCAATCCGTCGGGTAGCGCGCTTGCCTTTTCAATTTCGCTCACATGTTTTTGCTTTGCGCGTGATTTCATTTGAAATCATAGCAGTTTCAAGCAAACCACCAAGCCTAGGCTGCGTCCCGACTTGCTAAAAATGCAATTTGGCGTAGGACTTAGGAGGGATTAGAACGAGGATCCGAACGGCATGACCGCACGCACCATTCTCCTGGTGGACGATGACAATGACCTACGCGAGATGCTGGTCGAGCAATTATCGCTCTACGAGGAATTCAACGTCCTGCAGGAAGTGACGGCTGGAAAGGGCGTGCAGACCGCGCGCACCGTGCCTGTCGACCTCCTCATCATGGATGTCGGGTTGCCTGACATGGATGGCCGCGAGGCTGTAAAGCTGCTGCGCAAGAACGGCTTCAAATCGCCGATCATCATGCTGACGGGCCACGACACGGATTCCGACACCATTCTCGGCCTGGAAGCCGGCGCGAACGATTATGTGACGAAGCCCTTCCGCTTTGCCGTGCTGCTTGCCCGTATTCGTGCGCAGCTGCGCCAGCACGAGCAAAGCGAAGATGCGACGTTCACGGTCGGACGCTATCTCTTCAAACCGAGCCAAAAGCTTTTGACGACCGAAGACGGACAGAAGATCCGCCTTACGGAAAAGGAAGCGGCAATCATCCGTTATCTCTATCGCGCCGACCAGAAGGTCGTCACCCGCGATATCCTGCTCGAAGAAGTCTGGGGCTATAATTCCGGCGTGACCACCCATACGCTCGAAACCCACGTCTACCGCCTTCGCCAGAAGATCGAACGCGACCCATCCAATGCCGAAATTCTGGTGACGGAAAACGGCGGCTACAAGATCATCCCGTAGGCAGCAGATATGGCGCTGAACGACGATATCCGCCTGCTGTCGCAATTGCCGCTCTTCCACGGCATGGGCGATGAGCCGTTACGGCTGATTGCCTTCGGCGCCGATCGCCGTCGCGTGTCCGAAGGCCAGACCCTGTTCCGGGAGAAATCGCCGGCCGAATGCGCCTATGTCGTCACGCGCGGCAGCTTCGAACTCAGCACCATCGATACCTCGGGGCAAAGGCAGGTGGAAGCTGTGGTACAGGCTGGCACGATGCTTTCCGAACTTGCCCTGGTGACGCTGGTGGAGCGCAAATATACGGCCGTCGCCGCCGAGGAGTCTGATGTCATCCGCATCACACGCGCCCTCTTCCATCGGCTGATCGAGGAATACCCCGACGCCGGCCTGCTGATCCAGAATCGCATCCGCGAGAACTTCGCGGCCCTTGCCAGGCAAACGGCCGCGCTTCTCGGCCGCTTTTCCTGAGAGCCTCCGATCACGGCCCTTCGGCTAGATCCTGCTAGAGATCGAAATGCGCCACGACCGGTACGTGGTCGGACGGACGATCCCAGCCGCGCGCCGCTTTCAGGATCTCTATCCGCTGCAGGTGCGGACCAAGGTCGGATGACGACCAGATGTGGTCGAGACGACGGCCACGATCGGCCGCTTCCCAATCCTTGGCGCGATAGCTCCACCACGTATAGAGCTTCTCGCTGGCAGGCACCTGCTGGCGCATCAGATCGAGCCAGGCGCCGCGCTTCATGACCTCGATCAACCCGTCGGTCTCGATCGGCGTATGGCTGACGATCTTCAAAAGCTGCTTGTGCGACCACACATCGTGCTCGAGCGGCGCAATATTGAGATCCCCGACGAGGATTGCCGATGTATTCGGTTCGGCATTCGCATGCAGCTTCTTCATCTCCTCGATGAAGTCGAGCTTATGACCGAATTTCGGATTGATGGTGCGATCCGGCTCGTCGCCGCCCGCCGGAACGTAGAAATTGTGCAGGCGGATGCGCCGCCCGCCACGCTCGAAGATCGCCGAGATGTGCCTGCTATCGCCGACGTTGCAATAGTCCTGGCGATGATCCTCGGTCAGCGGGAAGCGCGAGGCGATCGCCACGCCATGATAGCCCTTCTGCCCGTGAATGATGATGTGCTCGTAGCCAAGCGCCTTCAGCGGCGCATAGGGGAAGAGCTCGTTCGGAACCTTGGTTTCCTGCAGGCAGAGAATGTCGGGCCGGGCCTGCATGACGAACTGTTCGACGATGGGCATGCGCAGCCGCACCGAATTGATGTTCCACGTCGCAATCGAAAATCCCATGCCCAAGCCTTTCCCGTCGTGAGGGTAAGGCTTTAGACCGGCTGCAACGGAAAGGAAAGGTCATTCCGGCGCATCTGCAGCCCCGGAGCAATTCCCGGAATTGTGCGAAGCGGTTTTCCATACGCAATTGCGCAGCAACAAAAAGAAAGAGCCTTTCCGCGGTTCGAAGAAAAGCGGAAAGGCTCTGAGGCCGGAGATGCCGGTCGGCGCCTGTATCAGCGCGTGTAGTCGATGCGGAAAACGCTGTCATCGAAGGCGACGTTGGTCTTGACGTTGTTGATGATAACGTCGGTCGTCTTCCCCTGAGGATCGATCACCGTCCACTGGCGCAGGTCGTAGGTTTTCGAATCGAAGATCATCGTAATGGTAGAATCGCCGAAGACAGTCCGATTGCCGAGCGTGATCTTGGTGAGATCCGGCTTTGAGTCGACATCGCGAACCATGTCTGCGGAAAGGTCGATCTTGTTGGCGAGCAGCAGGCTTAGCGGCGTCTTCGACAGCTGGTACATGTTGCGCGTCTGCGTCTGGTCGTTGATGACCTGTACGTTGTTGCCGTCGCAGATCACGCGCATGCGGGACGGCGGATCGTAGTTGAAACGCATCTTGCCCGGCCGCTGGATGAAGAAGGCACCGCTCATCTGGTCACCACGCGGGCCGATCTGCAGGAAGCCGCCCTTCATCGTCTTGATCGATGAGAAGTGGTCGGCGATGGCCTGCGCGATACCGGGGTTAAGGGCTGCTGCAGCTGTCTGTGTCGGCGCGGTGGCCTGAGCGAGGGCCGAAATCGGCAGAGCGCCCGCCACGCCAACCGCGACCACGGCGCCGAGAAAATGCCGGCGGCTCAGGGAAAGTCGGTTGGACGGCTGCGCATCAATCTTTGTCATCGAATTCTCCTTCATGCTTCGTCCATGGCGCGCAAAATCGGCGTCTTCATGGCGCGGCGACCCAGGACCGGTAGGGGGTCGCGATCAAATTTGCCTGATCATAGGCGGGATACCGAACATAGGTAGGATATGTGACACGGAAAGGTGGATCGCCTCAGCGATCCAGAATATCCGCTTCGGTGGGAACGAGAATTTCGCGTTTGCCGGCGTGGTTGGCGGGGCCGATCACGCCTTCCTGCTCCATCCGCTCGATCAGCGAAGCGGCGCGGTTATAGCCGATACCGAGCCGCCGCTGGATGTAGGAGGTCGAGGCCTTGCCGTCGCGCAGAACGATAGCAACCGCCTGATCGTAGGGATCATCCGATTCGGAGAGATTGGACGTGCCCGCCGGGCCGTGGCCATCTTCGTCTTCATCCTCGTCGATGGTGATGGCATCGAGATATTGCGGTGCGCCCTGGGTCTTCAGGTAGGCAACGATATCCTCGACTTCGCCGTCAGCAACGAAAGGACCATGCACGCGCTGAATGCGCCCGCCGCCGGCCATGTAGAGCATGTCGCCCATGCCAAGCAGCTGCTCCGCGCCCTGTTCGCCGAGGATGGTGCGGCTGTCGATCTTCGACGTCACCTGGAAGGAGATGCGCGTCGGGAAGTTCGCCTTGATCGTACCGGTGATGACGTCGACCGAAGGACGCTGCGTTGCCATGATGACATGGATGCCGGCCGCACGCGCCATCTGCGCCAGGCGCTGCACGGCGCCTTCGATATCCTTGCCGGCAACCATCATCAGATCGGCCATTTCGTCGATGATGACGACGATATAAGGCATCGGCTTGAGGTCGAATTCTTCCGTCTCGTAGATCGCCTCGCCGGTGTGGCGATCGAAGCCGGTCTGCACCGTTCGGCTGATGGCCTCGCCCTTGGCGACAGCCTGCTCGACGCGCGTGTTGAAGCCATCGATGTTGCGCACACCGATCTTCGACATCTTCTTGTAGCGCTCTTCCATCTCGCGGACGGTCCATTTGAGCGCAACGACAGCCTTCTTCGGGTCGGTGACGACAGGCGACAGAAGATGCGGGATGCCGTCATAGACGGAGAGTTCGAGCATCTTCGGATCGATCATGATCAGACGGCACTGTTCCGGCGTCATACGGTAGAGCAGCGACAGGATCATCGTATTGATGGCGACGGATTTACCCGAGCCGGTGGTGCCGGCCACAAGCAGATGCGGCATCTTGGCGAGGTCGGCGATGACGGGCTCGCCGCCGATCGTCTTGCCGAGCGCCATGGCAAGCTTCGCCTTGGAGCCCTCGAAATCGCGGCTGGCAATCAGCTCGCGCAGGTAGACCGTCTCGCGTGTGGAGTTCGGCAGCTCGATGCCGATGGCATTACGACCGGGAACGACGGCAACGCGGGCGGCGATCGCGCTCATCGAGCGGGCGATATCGTCGGCAAGACCGATGACGCGGGAAGACTTGATGCCGGGCGCCGGCTCCAGTTCGTAAAGCGTGACGACGGGGCCGGGGCGAACATGAATGATCTCGCCCTTGACACCGAAGTCTTCGAGCACGCCTTCGAGCATGCGGGCATTCTGCTCTAGCGCATCGGCCGAAAGCGTTGCATCGCGGGTGACGGCCTTCGGCTCGGCGAGCAGATGCACGGCCGGCAGCTGGAAACCATAGGGACGAATGAAGGAGGTCTGCGCCTCGCGCTCTGCCCGTGCACCGGGCCTTGGACGCGACGCGGCAGGAACGACACGCTGCCCGGCCGCGGCCTTCGGCGAGGCGGGACGCAGCGGCCACTCATCGTCATCCTCGTCGTCGGGCAGGATACCGGCGGGGCGAGGCGGATCTCGGTCATAGATCGAATCATCGTCCTCATCGTCGCCCATGCTGATCGAGGGCGCAGACACGACACGACGCGCAGCGGAACCTTCGAGCGACGGCTCGACGCGAGCCATCGGCGCCTTGGCGCGCGCCGGCTCGTTCAGCGTACCGAATTCGTCATCGTTGAAATCATAGGGCGCATCGAAAGCATGATCGCGGCGCTTGCGCGGTCCCATGCCGAACAGGCGGCGGAGGCGCGCCTGGGTGTTGTACCAGGCATGCATGACCGCGCCAAAGGCCATGAAGTTGCCGAGGAAGCTGCCGCGGTCGTCATCTTCGTCCTCATCGCCGACACGGCGCGCGCGGCTGCGGGTTTCCTCGTACTCTTCTTCATCCTCTTCGTCTTCGACCGGGCCTTCCCCGATCACGCCGGCGCCGAAGAGCATGAGCCAGATGGCGGGAACGGCAAGCAGTGAGCCGATCACGATAGCGACGACGCCGCTCGGATAGGTGCCGATGAAGAGCGCTGGAAAACGCAGCAGGATATCGCCGATAACCCCGCCGATGCCGTTCGGGATCGGCCAGGTCGGCGGCGCCGGGAAGCAGGCCATGGAACCGGCCGCGACGATGCAGCCGCCCAGCCACGCGCCGAGACGCGACGGCACACGGTTGAGTTTGCGATTGGAAATGAAGGCGAAGGCCCAGGCGGCAACGGGCAGCATCGCGACCAGGGACGTCAGGCCGAGGGCCTGCATCATGATATCGGCGAATGCGGCACCGGGAAAACCGAGCAGATTGGTCGGGGCATTGCCTGTGGCGTAGGAGTAGCTGGGATCCATGACGTTCCAGGTCGCCAGCGCCGCAACGGCGAGCGCCAGCAGGAACAGCAATGCGAAGCCGGCCAGACCCTTGACCTGACGCCAAACGACACTCGATAGCGATAAACGGTCGGGGCGACCGCTCAACGCCGCCGAATTGCTTCTGCCCATGATATCCAGCCCCGTTCCTTGTCGATAGCCCAAGCGAATCGGTCGATGCCCACTCGCCGGCAGGTTAGCCCTACCTAATCAGAGGAGGGTTAATGGCATGTTAACCATGCACGCCAACCTCTGGGATCGCAGGCCCGCTTGGGCGAATGGCGGTGGACAAAACAAAAGGGCCCGAACCGAGGTTCGGGCCAAAAGCAACCGGTTTGCGAAGAAACCAGTTGCGACGGGACGTTCAGCGACGCCGGCTGTTGGTTCCGGCGTCGCAAGCTTCGATCAGGAATTGTGGTAGGCGGCTTCGCCGTGCGAGGCGAGGTCGAGGCCTTCGCGCTCGGCTTCCGGAGCGACGCGCAGACCGATGACGACATCGACGATCTTGTAGAGGATCGCCGAGCCGATGCCGCACCATAGGATTGTCGTGACGACGGCGGTCAGCTGAACGACGACCTGGCTGCCCATGGTGACGCCATCGGCATAGCCGACACCGCCAAGCGAAGCGCTGGCGAAGATGCCGGTTGCAATAGCGCCGAAGATGCCGCCGATGCAGTGCACGCCGAAGACGTCGGCCGTATCGTCGTAGCCGAACTTGTTCTTCACGACGGAGACGAAGAAGTAGCAGAGCGGCGAGACGATGAGGCCCATGATGATCGCACCCATCGGGCCGGCGATACCGGCAGCGGGCGTGATGGCGACGAGACCGGCAACCATGCCCGAAGCGCCGCCAAGCATGGAGGCCTTGCCGCGGGTGAAGGTTTCGACCAGCGACCAGGAAATGATGGCAGCTGCGGTCGCGACGAAGGTATTGACGGTAGCGAGCATCGCGCCGCCGGAGGCTTCGAGGTTCGAACCGGCATTGAAGCCGAACCAGCCGACCCAGAGCATGGAAGCGCCGACCATGGTCAGCGTCATGGAATGCGGTGCCATCATGTCCTTGCCGAAGCCGACGCGCTTGCCGACGAGCAGTGCGCCGACGAAGCCGGCGATACCGGCATTGATGTGAACGACCGTACCGCCTGCGAAGTCGAGCGCGCCCATCTTGAACAGCATGCCGTTGGAATCCCAGACCATATGGGCGATCGGGAAGTAGACGAAGGTCGCCCACAGCGCGCAGAAGAGGATGGCTGCACCGAATTTGATGCGTTCGGCGAAGGCGCCGATGATCAGAGCCGGCGTGATGGCGGCAAAGGTCATCTGGAACAGCATGAAGATGAATTCAGGAATGACGACCCCCTTGGAGAAGGTCGGAGCCGTGCTTGCGGTCGAAACGCCCGAGAGGAACATCTTCGCCGTGCCGCCCCAATAGGGGCTGGTGCCGCCGCCGAAGGCGAAGGAATAGCCGTAGAGAACCCAGAGGATCATCACGACTGCACCGATCATCGTGCACTGCATCAGCACCGAGAGCATGTTCTTGGAGCGGACGAGACCGCCGTAGAACAGGGCAAGGCCCGGCACGAGCATGAACAGCACGAGAATGGTGGAGATGAACATGAAGGCGGTGTCGCCCTTGTCCGGCACCGGTGCGGCGGCGGTTGCTGCTGCGGCAGCCGGAGCTGCCTCCTGCGCGAAAGCGATCGCCGGTGCGAGCACGGCCGCATAAAGCATGCCCACCCGTGTCAGGGCGGAGGAAAGCTTGGAAAGTGACATGCAAATAACTCCCTGATCAGCCGTGTCTTACAGAGCTTCGGAATCGGTTTCGCCCGTACGGATGCGCACGGCATGGTCGATCGAATAGACAAAGATCTTGCCGTCGCCGATCTGGCCGGTCTTGGCGGCCGCCGCGATGGCCTCGACGGCCTTGTCGACGATCTCGGACGCAACAGCGACCTCGATCTTCAGCTTCGGAAGGAAGCTCACGGCATATTCCGTGCCGCGATAGATCTCGGTGTGCCCCTTCTGGCGCCCGTAGCCTTTTACTTCGGTAACAGTCAGGCCCTGAATGCCGACAGCGGTGAGGGCCTCGCGGACCTCATCGAGCTTGAACGGCTTGATAATGGCCATCACAATTTTCATCTGGTTTCCCATCCTTTGTTTAGCCTCGGCACGGAGCCGACTCTCCTTGCCGCCGACGAATGTTTGAGCAGCGACTGGAGATAGACATTCAAAGGACGTGCCAGATTCGCGACACATTTATAAACTATTGAAATAAAACAGATTTATTGTCGGCGCCTAATAAGTTGGCGCTCGACGGCAAGGCGAAAGCACAAATAAAGTGCATCTTTATAAGCTTGCACCTTATTTAATCATTTGCCTTCTTGCGAATCAGACCCTCCTGCGCCACCGACGCAATCAGAACACCGGATCGCGTAAACAGGCTGCCGCGAGTGAAACCGCGCGCGCCGGAAGCGCTGGGGCTTTCCTGGCTATAAAGCAGCCAGTCGTCGAGCTTGAAGGGACGATGAAACCACATGGCGTGGTCAAGGCTCGCCACCTGTACGCTCGGATCAAGGACCGATGTGCCATGCGCATTAAGGGCTACGTCGAGCAGTGTCATGTCCGAGAGATAAGCGAGCACCGCCTTCTGATAGAGCCGGTCATCTGGAACAGGTCCGGTCAGGCGCACCCAGATATTTTGCTTCTGGCTCGGCTGAGAGCGGGAAAAATAGCTCTCGATCGAGACGGGGCGGATCTCGATCGCCCGCCTGCCTGCCCAGTAGCGGCGCACATTCTCGGGCGCATGGATGATGTAGCGCGCCTTGATCTGCTCTTCATCCATCAATTCCTCAGGCATCGGCACGGCCGGCATGTCCCCCTGATGTTCGAAGCCGGGCTCATCGAGCTGAAACGAAGCAGTCAGCGCGAAGATTGCCTTGCCGTGCTGGATCGCCAGCACGCGCCGCGTGTTGAAGCTGGAACCGTCGCGCAGACGGTCCACCTGATAGAGGATCGGAACCGAGGGATCGCCGGGCAACATGAAATAGGCATGCAGCGAATGCGCGAAACGATCGCCCTCGACTGTGCGCTGCGCCGCCATCAACGCCTGGCCGATGACCTGCCCGCCGAACACGCGCTGCCAGCCCACCTGCGGGCTGTTTCCACGAAACAGGTTCATCTCGATCGTTTCCAGATCGAGCGTCGCAAGCACGGTTTCCATGGGGGTGGGCTTTTCCGTCTCTCGCGACATTTTGCTTGAACTCCGATGGTAGGAACCGTGAACAGTATGTTCTATATAGAGCAGGAAGTGACAGTAAGACACAGGGAAGCGCGATATTGGACATGCTGGTAGTGGGTGGCGGATATGTGGGTCTTGCCGCAGCGGTCGCAGTCAAGCAGGCAGCACCGCATCTCGATGTCATGGTCGTAGAGGCCGCCCCGGAGAGTGTTTGGAAGAAAGATATGCGGGCCTCCGCGATCATCGCCGCCGCCTCCAAGATGCTGGAGGTTCTTGGCGTCTGGGATGAAATCGTGCCGGAAGCCGAACCGATCACCCGCATGATCGTCACCGATTCGCGCACCAGCGACCCCGTGCGCCCGGTCTTCCTGACATTCGACGGCGAAGTCGCTGAAGGCCAACCCTTTGCCCATATGGTGCCGAACGTCACCATGGTCGGTGCCCTGCGCGGCGCCTGCGAGCGGCTGGGCGTCACGATCCGTCACGGCCTCAGCGCCACCGGCTTCGTGGCCGACGACAGCAAGACGACCCTCGCCCTTTCGGATGGCAGCACGCTGGAGACGAAGCTTCTGGTCGCCTGCGACGGTGTACGCTCCAAGCTGCGCGACATGGCCGGCATCAAGACGGTGAACTGGGATTACGGCCAATCCGGTATCGTCGTGACTGTCGAGCATGAGCGGCCGCATGGCGGCTGCGCCGAGGAGCATTTCCTGCCCTCCGGCCCCTTTGCCATCCTGCCGCTGAAGAACAACCGCTCCTCGCTGGTATGGACCGAGCGCTCCTCCGATGCCGAGCGACTGGTCGCCTCCGATGACCTCGTCTTTGAAGAGGAGCTGGAGCGTCGCTTCGGCCACAAGCTCGGCGCGCTGCGCGCTGTCGGTGATCGCCGCGCTTTCCCGCTCGGCCTGACGCTTGCCCGCGCCTTCGTCGCGCCACGCTTTGCACTTGCGGGCGACGCCGCCCACGGCATCCACCCGATCTCCGGCCAAGGCCTCAATCTCGGCTTCAAGGACGTTGCCGCACTGGCCGAAACCATCGTCGAAGCCGATCGCCTCGGCCTCGACATCGGCTCGATCAATATCCTCGAGCGCTACCAGACCTGGCGGCGTTTCGACACCTTCCGCATGGGTGTGACGACCGACGTGTTGAACCGGCTGTTCTCCAACGACAACACACCCTTGCGCATCGCCCGCGATTTCGGGCTAGGGATCGTCGACCGTCTCCCGAGCCTCAAATCCTTCTTCATCGGCCAGGCCGCCGGCACGACCGCCAAGGATAATCCGCGGCTGCTTGCTGGCGAGGCGATCTGATCGATCGCATCACGGCGAACAATCGACTCCTCTGCAATAGACTGGCGAACGATCTTCGCCAGCACATCATCCCGGCTTTAAGCCACCTCGCATGAGCAAGATTTGACTCATACTCCGTCATGTAATAGTTAAAGTTACATGAGTAGAGATAGCCGCTTTTCGGATGTACTGCACATCCTCCTGCACATGGCCTATGAGAAGCAGCCGGTGACATCGGAAGCTTTCGCCATGTCCTTGAACACGAATTCCGTCGTCGTCCGCCGGATCATGGCGGGACTGCGCGACCGGGGATATGTGCGCTCCGAAAAGGGTCATGGCGGCGGCTGGGTACTCTCTTGCGATCTTTCGGCAGTGACCCTGCTCGACATCTATCTGGCACTGGGAAGCCCTACCCTGATCTCATTCGGTAGGCGTTCGGATATCTCGGATTGTCTCGTCGAGCAGGCCGTCAACGCCAATATCGAGCACACGCTACAGGAAGCACAGCAACTTGCGATGACCCGCTTCGGCGAGATTACCCTCGCCAAGCTGCACGCCGATGTCCAGGCAGGCATTGAGGATCGTCGAAGCTCACTAAAACTGGAGACTATCCATGGTCCAAAATCATGAATCCAATTTCGCGGGAAATGCCGTCAGGTCCTATCTCGAGGGCCCGCCTCGGCAGGTGCCCGGCTTTACCAGCCTTCACCGCATGACGGCGATGCTAATGGCCGAACGGATGCCGGAGAACGGTCGTGTGCTCGTCCTGGGAGCCGGCGGCGGACTGGAGTTGAAGGCCTTTGCCGAGATGCATGCAAGCTGGTCTTTCGATGGTGTCGACCCATCCCTCGACATGCTGCAACTGGCGAGACAGGTTACAGAAGGCCACGGCGATAGTATTCGCCTTCACGAAGGAGATATCTCCATGGCGCCGGAAGGCCCGTTCGATGCAGCGACATGCCTATTGACCTTCCATCATGTCCCCCTTGATCGCCGCCTCGAAGCGCTTAGACAGGTTCGCCGCCGGCTGAAGACGAATGCCCCTTTCGTTCTGGCACATGTCAGCTTTCCACAGACGGAGCCGGAGCGCAGCCTTTGGATCGACCGCCATGTCGCATACGGCGCACCTGAGGGAGCGGACCCCGCAAGATTGGAAAACGCCCGCAGCGCCATGCGCGAAAGGCTCTGCATCCTATCCCCCGATGAGGAGGAGGCCATGCTGTGCGAGGCGGGCTTTTCCGACGTTGCTCTGTTCTATGCCGCCTTCAGCTTCAAGGGTTGGGTTGCCTATGCATGACCAATAACGGCCTCCAGCGCAACGCGCCGCCGGGTCCTTGCCGAATTGGCGACTTGTGCGCATCTCCCTTCGTGATCTCGATGCTCCCGACTATGCAGGCTTGCGCCATTTGCATATGTATGCATATGTAATATCACCTACGCAAGGAGATGCCATGATCAAAGCAAATCTTCCCCAAACGGCGAGCCTGCTGAACGTATCGCCGGACACCGTGCGTCGACGCCTGCGGTCCGGTTCGCTCGTGGGCGAGCGTGACGAACGCGGTCATTGGCATATCGAATTGCCCGACAGCATGGCTGCCGCGACAGAGCAGCAGCAGACCATAGGGATGGCGACGCCGTTGCAGGTTCAGGATGGCACCCCGGAGCTGGTTCAGGCATTGCGCGACCAGATCGAGGATCTTTCGGCCCGTCTCGATCGTTCGGAAGCCGAGCGCAAGGAAGATAAGGAAAAGGCAGCGGCAGAACGAGCCCGGCTATTGGCCCTTATCGATCGACTGGCGGTTGGAACCGAGCGCAAGCCGGTATGACGAAACCTCGGCGGAAATCGGCACAAACCGTGAATTGCCTAGGTAAGCATATGCAGAGCCGCCTCAATCCTCGATGCGGCGAGCTTCCGAAATCAGCATGATCGGAATGCCGTCGCGGATCGGATAGGCAAGGCGCGCCTTTTCCGAGACCAGCTCGTTCTTTTCCCGATCGTAGCTCAGCCGCCCCTTGGTGAGCGGGCAGACGAGCAAGTCCAGCAGTTTCGGATCCACCTTGCTGACCGTGACATCCATCGGTGAACTCCTATTGCAGGATCGAGCCGGTATCGCCCGAGCCGGCCAGCACGATCTTGATGATGGCGATGAAGGTTTCCGCGCGGGTCTTCAGATCGTGAGCCTCCAGAAGCGCCTGCTTCTCGGCGGGATCGAAGGGCGCCATCATCGATAGCGAATTCACCAGCATCATATTATCGGCGCGCTCGACGCTTTCCCAATCCGCTTCGAGCTTGTTGGCATCGAGATAACTCCGGAAAGCCGAGAGCAGCGCCTGGCGGTCGACGGTCCCCTCCTCATGATGCGACTTGAGGTCGGCGATGAAGGGCGTGATGTGAAACGTGCGATAGGGTTGCTGGGTGGCAACCTCGTCCATCAGCCGGAAGCGGCAGATACCCGTCAGGGCGACGATATAGCGTCCGTCGCCGGTTTCAGAAATGGAGGTAATACGGCCGAGACAACCGACATGGGCAAGATTGGGCGAGTCGGCCGGCTCGCCGAGCGCCGGCTGCACCATGCCGATCAGCCGGTTACCGGCTATGGCGGCATCGAACATGGCGAGATAGCGCGGTTCGAAAATATTGAGCGGCAATTGCGCTCCCGGCAGCAGCAACGCACCGGAAAGAGGGAAGACGACAACGGCGTCAGGCAGATCGCTCGGCTTCAGGTATCTGGCATTACCTACTTGCATGTTTCCATCCCGCTGGATTACTGCGCCGCGCGCCGCAATGGGCGCGCAGGAACGACACACAACCGCGCGGCCGTTGCCCATCTTCCGCCGCGCATCTGATCAATGTGGGCCCGTCTGCCGAAAACACAAGGATATTTTGTGCCAAAACGCCCTTTGCTTCCACTCTCGACCCTATCCTGACGACCGAGAGCGGAAGGTCTGGCGTCGTGCCTGCCTCTTAGGAAAACAGGATCGACGAAAGCTTGCGGCGGGCAGCGATCGTGGCCGGATCCTTCGGACCCCAGACATCGAAGAATTCGAGCAGCTGACGACGGGCGCCGTCATCGTCGAAGCCACGATCCTTGCGCATGATGAGAAGCAGATGTTCGGCCGCCTCGTCGCGCTTGCCTTCGACATTGCGGATCTTGGCGAGCTTGACCCGCTGCTCGTGATTGTCCGGGTTGGTCGCGAGCTCATGTTCGATCGCGACGGGATCGCCGAGCTTGCGGGCTTCCTCGATCTGGTCGAGCTTCTTGACCACCGCCTGAATACCCGCATCATTGGCGAGTGTTTCCGGCAAGTCCGTCAGGGCTTCACGGGCACGCTGGCTCTGACCTGCAGCAATCATGCATTCCGCCATGCCGGCAAGCGCCTTGGCATTTTCCGGATCCGCCTGCAGCACGGCGCCGAAGAGTTCGGCAGCGCCATTGACGTCACCGCCAGCAAGCAGGCCACCGGCCTCTTCCAGAACAGCGGCGATTTCGGCCGCTTGATCGTCAGCGCCGCCGGCCGGACCGCCGAGGCGGTCGATGAACTGACGGATCTGGCTTTCCGGAACGGCACCCATGAAACCATCGGCCGGGCGGCCGTTGACGAAGGCGATGACAGCCGGGATCGACTGGATACCGAGCTGACCGGCGATCGACGGATGGTCGTCGATATTCATCTTCACCAGCTTGACCCGGCCCTGTGCCTCCGTGACGACCTTTTCCAGAACAGGCGTCAGCTGCTTGCAGGGGCCGCACCAGGGCGCCCAGAAATCAACGAGTACGGGCTGGTTGCGCGATTCCTCGATGACATCCTTGGTGAAGTTTGCCGTCGTCGTGTCCTTGATCGGCGAGGCGCCGGATGCCACAGGCGCGGCGCCAAAGGATGCCGAGGCCGACATTTGCCCGCCAAAGGAAGCGTTATAGGGATTGTTCGGACCGCTCATAAGTGTCTCCCGCCTGCCGGCATCCGTGATCCTGTGAAAAGCATGTGCCTCTGCGAACCGATCAGGTCCGGATAGTTGCACGCTCTATGAAATCGTCAAAGCGATGGGACCATCCGAAAACAGCCCACTCGCAATAATCTCAGCGCTAAAATCGTACCTTACGCCGTTACTTTCAAGACTAGCGGCGCATGTCCGGTCGCCTCCATGAAGCGCAGCAGATCGGCGCTGGCAATCGATGTCGTCGCGTCGTTCGATAGAGGATGGCAATTGACGATATCATGCGCCATCAGCTCGGCATCGAGAATGAAGGTGACGTTCTTGCCGATATCGTTGATCGCGCCGAATGCCGTCACCGAGCCGGGAATGACACCGAGATATTCCATCAGCTTTTCCGGTTTGCCGAACGAAACCTTGCTCGCCGCGCCGATCAGGGTGTGCACGGTCTTCAGATCGACAGTCGCGTTCTCTTCGACAGTCAGCAGGAAGAAATTGTCCTTCTTGTCCTTCACGAACAGGTTCTTCGTGTGGCCGCCGGGAATCTCGTCGCGTAGCGACACCGATTCGGCGACAGTGAAGACCGGCGCGTGATCCTTGGTGCTGTGGCCAATGCCAAGCCCGTCAAGGAATCGGAAAAGATCGTCTCGTGTTTTCGGGCTTGTCTCGGTCATGGCATCTCACGACATAAATGATCTGCCCCTGATACGTCGCCGATAATTTCATTGCAATCTTTCAGACGAGAAAGGCCGACGTTTCCGGGCTTTTAGAAGGTCACGACAAAAAAGCTGAAATTTTTCTTGGCTATCTCGTCATTTCCCTGTTGCATTTGAAAAGTGGTTAGGCCATATACCGCCCGTCGCCGCAAGACGACGCCCAGCGGTCCAACAAACTACCCCGGATCGCAACGGGAATGAGCGGGTGTAGCTCAGGGGTAGAGCACAACCTTGCCAAGGTTGGGGTCGAGGGTTCGAATCCCTTCGCCCGCTCCAATTTTCTCAGAAGTAAGTATTGACGACTAGGCCGGTAACGGCCTTTTGTCGTTTTGCCTGCTGCAACGGAGTTGCGGCATGCTATGATGGTCGGCATTCTCCGAATCGGAGCGATCCGCGACCACGGAAATTCTCTGGGTCTCAAATCAGTCTCAATTGACGTTCAGGTCTGCGGCTCAGGCTGACGGACGAAACGTGGTATTGCTTGCATGAAAAGAAAGACGCCCCTGCTGATTGCGATGTTGTCGCTTCTGCCCGGGCCTGTGCTTGCCCATCCGCATATCTTCATCGACGCGAAGTTCGAGGTCGTGGCAGCGCCGGACGGCTCGATCAGCGAGCTTCGCAACGTCTGGAGCTTTGACGAGGTCTTCTCCTCGTCGGTGGTCATGGATTTCGACAAGGCCGGCAACCCGACGCTCACGCCAAGCGAATTGAAGGCGGTCGGCAAGACGGTCAGGGATTCGCTTGCGCAATACGGCTACTACACGAACGTCACCAGCAACGGCAAAGCGGTGCCGATGGCCAAGCCCGATGCCATCCAGGCCGATTACAAGGACGGCTCGCTGATCCTCACTTTTTCGCTGAAGCCAGAGCAGAAGACCTTCCTCAAGGGCAACACGATCTTCGGAATTTACGACAAGACGCTCTACACGGCCGTCGATTTCGCCACCGACAACGATATGACCGTTTCGGGTGCGAATATGGGCCGCTGCAAGCGCAAGGTCATCAGACCCAATCCCAAGGAAGTCATGGCGGAAAATCAGGCTGCGCTGACCAGCATGTTCTTCAGCGACCCGCAGGGCACGGACTATTCGCTGCTGGTGGCAACGCGGCTGGAAGTCCAGTGCTGACCGCTATCCGCGGCCCTGAGATGCTCTGACGCCTCTTTCACTCCAATGGCGGCAGATCCGTACGCATCGAGCCATTCGCGCGCCGTGAGGGCGATATGAAGCGGCGCGCAACGATCCAGCAGGCGAGCGCCCAGGTCGCCCCGGCACACCAGCCTCCGAGCACATCGGTCGGATAATGCACCCCGAGATAGAGGCGGCTCATACCGATCAGCAGGGTCAGCAGAATGCCGACCGCGATGATGAAGATGCGCGTCGACCGATGGGGGCGCGTGCCGGAGATCAGGGCAGCCAGCGTCAGATAAGTAACAGCCGACACCATCGCGTGGCCGCTTGGAAAGCTCAGATCGTTCACCTGGACCAGATGCGGTACGATGTCCGGTCTCGGTCGCGCCACGCTCAGCTTCAACACGGCGCTGAGCGCCCATCCGCCGAGCACGGAGACCAGCACGAAGATGGCGATCGCACGGCGTCGATCCAGCAGCAGATAGATGGTCACCAGCACCGTCATCATTGCCAGCACGGTCGTTCCACCGAGGCTCGTAATGTCCTTGACGGCATGGGTCAGCCAGGCAGGCCCTATCGGAACGGACAGATCGCCCGGCTGGCGCAGCGCCAGCAATATCGCCTCGTCGAAGCCCTTCGTACTTCCCTCAAGTACCTCGCCCGTCAAATAGACGAACAACAGGATTCCACCCGAAAGTGCAGCGAACATCAGGAGCAGCAACGGTTCGTAGCGCCCAAGTCGTCCAATTATACCCGTCTCGCGAGATCCCTGATCGTTCATATCCTGTCGCCCGCCTGCCCTATCTTGCTGTTACCGTTTCCATATTCGGAGCTATTTGTCGTCACCCGCAGTTCTGTCGGAAATGAGGACGATCGCTATCTAGGAACGGAATTCATGCAATCCAACCGCAAAAAGCCGCTATTCGGGTCGCGTTTGTCGCGAGGTTTCAGGTTCATGAAATATTGCGCCCCTATTCTCACATTGACCCTTTGCGATCACCGTCGGCAGCAGGGCGCCATTTGCTCATGGGGAGAGTAGTCCGGATGCCGCCAAACGAACGCGATAGCGCCGTCAAGTTTCATCGCCTCCAAGGACCGCAGCGAGCCTTTCATATGCAGATCGCCGGACATCTGCCAAACCTCATCGAGGAAGCCTTCGAGCGGTTGGACACGGGAATGGCGAAAGCGAAACCCGGCTTGCGGAATCGCCTCACCTTTCTGGGCGGCGGCCTATGAGATCAGGTAGATGTTGCTCCCGGCTTTCGACAGGCGGATCAAGACGCTCGATTAATAAGTCAAACTTACAATATGCTTCTCAAATTTTCTCTATTTTGGGAACCTCAAGCTGTGCTATTACGGCAGCAAGGGCGATCAAGGACCGGGTACCGTCAGAGTGTTAAGTGTTGGGACATCTTTTGCCGCCCGGTTGATGGCGACGGCCGGATTGAGCCTGATGGCGGCATCGGCTGCCGTTGCGCTTCCCGCATCGTCTACGACCGCAGGCTCCGGAAAAACAATCTCGGACACATGGGTGGTCACGCTGGGCGCTACGGTGGAGTATGGCCCGACTTACGAGGGATCGAAGCATTATAGTTTTGGCGCCTTGCCATCCTTCGATATCCATCGCCTTGGGGAGACCCCGGAATACAGCGCTCCGGACGACAATTTCGACTATGGCCTCTTCGATCTCCACGGCCTCGAAATCGGACCTGTGGTGGGCTTGAGAGACGATCGCCTCAATCTCGATAATCTGCAGCTGCAGAGCCAGCGTAGGGTGCACTGGGACTTCGACGCCGGCGGTTTCGCCCAATATTGGCTAAGGGACAATCAGCTCCGGTTCCGCACGGAAATACGCCAGTCTCTTTGGGGCGGCGACGGCCTTGTCAGCGATCTGGCGGTCGACTGGTTTCAGCCTCTCGGTGACAAGTGGCTGCTGTCTGCCGGACCGCGCCTGTCGCTGGCGAATTCCACCTATATGCGCAGCAACTTCGGCATCTCTCCGGCACAGGCCGCAAGAAGCGGCCGCGTCAGCGCCTTCAACGCTGGCGGCGGCCTGAAATCCGTTGGTGTTACGGTCGCAGCGACCTACACGATCTCGCCTTCGTGGAGCGTGCAGGTCTATGAGAAGTATAATCGTCTGGTGGGTGACGCCGCCGACAGCCCGATTACCTCGCGCTTCGGCTCACCCAACCAGAGCATTATCGGCTTTACGCTCAACAGAACCTTCAACATCAATTTTTGAGCCGTTACGCGCCTCGTGATCGGCGATATAGTTCCGGGTCAGCGGAATGATGTCGTTGCGCTTGGAAATCTGGATCTGGAAAACGACGAGATCCTCGTAGCGAAACGCAGCTTCCGCCGTCGACAGATAGTACTCCCACATGCGGCAGAAGCGTTCGTCATAAAGCTTGGCAACCTCGTCCCAGCGCGCCATGAAACGCTCGCGCCAGTGTTCGAGCGTCATCGCATAATGCAGCCGCAATATCTCGACATCGGTGATTGCGAGGCCGGCCGCCTCGATTTCGGGAACGATTTCCGAAAGCGCGGGAATATAACCGCCCGGGAAGATGTATTTGTCGAGCCACGGCGTCGTGAAGCCCGGGGTCGCGGAGCATCCGATGGTGTGAAGCACCATCACGCCGTCATCCTCGAGCAGCTCCGCACATTTGCGGAAGAAGGTGCGATACGAGGCAAGGCCGACATGTTCGAACATGCCGACCGAGACAATCCGATCGAAACGGCCCGTCAGGCTGCGATAATCCCTGAGCGAGAACTCAACCTTCGCCGGTGTTCCACCCACCTTTTCCGTGACGCGCCTGGTGGCATATTCGTGCTGCTCCTCGGAAAGCGTCACGCCGAGAACCTGCCCGCCGGGCGCATGTTGCGCCATATGAAGCGCCAAGCCGCCCCAGCCGCAGCCGATATCGAGAATGCGGTGCTTGGGCTCGATCAGAAGCTTGGCGGCAAGATGCCTTTTCTTGGCAATCTGTGCGTCGTCCAGGGACTGGTCGGCATGTTCGAAATAGGCGCAGGAATATTGCCGGTCCGGATCCAGGAAGAGTTCGTAGAGCTGGCCGTTGAGATCGTAGTGATGGGCGACATTGGCCTTCGAACGACCCGGCATGTTGCGGTGACGGAAGATCCGCAGCCTGGTTCTGACATCGTCGATGATGCGGGCGATCAGCGGATGCGTGGCATTCTGCGCCTCGCGCAGCATCATGGCCACGAAATCATAGAGTGTACCCTGCTCCACGATGAACCGGCCATCCATATAGAGTTCGCCGAGCCGCCCGTCGGCGTCGATCAGGAACACCCATTCGGCCCGGTCGTCGGTGAAACGGACGCGAACGGGTTGCCCTGTACCATCACCGAAAGTCATGACGCGGCCACTCGCTGTCGTCACCGTCAGCGCACCGCGCGTGACGATGGACGATAGCGCGCGTTTCACGCACCAGTCGACAAGGCCGGAGAAAACACCCTTCGGGCGATTGTCAGCTTGCTGCACGTTGGTCATTACCTATCCTTGCCAGTCCCCGTGCGCAGTTCATCGCGCTTGGCGTCCCACTCGCTGTGGTTTCTCTTCGTCTCACCATGGCCATCCTCTGCGTCACCATGGTCCCCCTTCGGCTCGACATTGGCGCCGGCAATCAGCCAGACACCCGCCAGGATCAAGCCGCTGCCGATCAACTGCAACGCCACCACCTTTTCACCGAAAATGAACCAGCCTGTGGCGATGATCAGCACGTAGCTGATGCCGGAAAGCGGAAAGGCGCGGCTCAGATCGAGCTCGGCGAGCACATTCATCCAGATGAAGAAGGTCACGATCTCGACGACGATGGCCGCCAATATCCAGTATGACGACAGCGCCTGCCAAAGCCAGCTTTCCGCGCTTCCATTGTTCATCTGCTCGGCGCCGAGCTTGATGAAAAACTGGAACAGGGTGTTGAGCACCGGCACAGCCAGCCAGGAAAAGCGCATTGCCATCACGCATCCGCCTCGTCTGTCGAGAACAGAGGCGACACAAGCCGCAGCAGTCCCTGAAGCACAGGATTACGATGACGGAAGAACATCGCATTCGCCGTCAGCTTGCTGCCGAGACGCACCTTGTTTTCGTAGTATGCCTGTCCGCTCTGGTACCGGCTTATGCCATGATCCAGACAATAGCGCAGATTGGTGAACCAGCTGAGGAAATAGAGATTGTAGGGCCGCCCCTTCTCTCCCTCCATGCAGAAGAACTTGTCGATGGCAATGCGATCGTCATGCACAATCAGATTGGCCGCGAGCAGGGTGTCTTCGACAAAGTAGAAGGCGCAGTAGGAGCGTCCGCCCATGCGTGCGAGAATCCCTTCAAAATATTCCGAAGTGAGTTCCTCGAACTGCCAGTCGCTGCGGTTGCGCGTGTCGTGATAGAGCGCCATAACCTGCGGTAGGAACTCGCCGAACTCGGTCCTGATCTCCACCCTGACCTGCTCGAAAGACTTCATCTTGCGGCGCATGTCCTTACGGGTGCCGGAGGAAAGCCGGGCAAGATATTCGTCGATCGTCTTGAAGTCGACGTCGAGCCAGGCCGTCGGCAGGCCGCCGATCGAGGCATAGCCGCGAGTGGAAAGCGTAGCTCCGAACTCTGCCGAGGTCGGTTCGGGGATGTCCTTCAGTCCGACCAGCGAGCAGCCTTCCGTCACGGCATGGCGTTCGAAGAAGGATACAAGCTCCGTAAGCAGGGCGGCTCGACGCTCCTGCGGAACCTCCGGGTGAAAACCGATCGCTCCCGTCTCGGTGCAGGGCGATCCGAGGCAGGCGAGGCGCAACTTCATAAAATTCGGGAAGAGGCGCTGCACACGGCGCACGGCGCGGCGCACGGCCCCTTCTTCGAGCGTCGTGTCGAGCGCATAAAGGCAAAGGAAGGCCGGCATGGCGGCGCTGATGCGACCGTCCTCAACGACCGTGATATAACGCCACTCGAAGCCCGCTATGCCCGCTTCCTCGACGGTAAGCAGGTAATCATAATCCTCGACCTGACCTTGGAAGCAGGTATTCCATGCCTCACGGCCGATCGAGCGGATGCTGGAATGAGCCTCCGCTACTGGGTTCCCGGCTGGTTTGGGCACGAGCTTAAGCAGCGGCTGCGACATGGCGCGCCTCGAAGAATTCCGCGGTAAAATCGGCCACCTGACGGTGCTGTCGGTCGACATGGATCATGTGATAGCTGTCCTTGATCCACTTCAGCTCATGCGGGCTGCCGATGTGATCTGAAATATAGCGGGCGTGTTTCGGGCTGGCGAGATCGTCGTCCTCGGCATGCAGGATCAGCGTCGGCGTCTGCATCTTCGGCAGGATGCCCTTCAGGGTCTTGCCCAGCCGGTGCATCTCGACCAGGCCTTTGCCGGGAAATTTTTCCAGAACGCCCTCGCTTGCCATGCCCTCGATCAGCCGCCGCATCCGTTCGTCCTTGATCCCGAGCGAGTTCGTCTCGCTGAAATTCAGTCGATCGAGGAAGGGCACGCGCGAGAGCCAGCCGATCTGCGACGAGAGCAGCGGATAGTAGAAGGGAACGTCCCAGCCATCATACCGGAAGCATGGCGAATAGATCGCCGCCGCCGCGATGGTGCGCGGCTGCTGCTCGGCGGCAAGCATTGCCAGCTTCCCGCCGACGCAGATCCCGGCGGCGAAGACCTCCTGGGTCCTCGTCGCCAGCAAGGCTGCCGCCTCGACGACGCTTTCGAGCCAGTCCTCCCAGCGGGTTCCGCGCAATGTCTTGGCATCCACGCCATGCCCCGCCAACAGAGGCGCATAGATACTATAGCCCCGGCGATTGAGATGACGGGCAATCAGCTTCATTTCGGCTGGCGCACCCGTCAGCCCATGCACGAGAAGAATGCCTTTTCCATTTGAGCCCTCCATATGGAAGCTCAACTCATCAGCTTTCATGTGAGAGCTCCGACTGCCGGTTCTCCTTGGCCATGAAGCCAAGGGCGTGGCAGGTGCTGATGACATGCGTGCCGGCCTTCTCCTGCTCTTCCTTGATCTGCTCGTGAAGGGAAGGCAGCTTCGTCCAGTGCGTGCGCGGGCGGTAGTGATGTTCGGCATGATAGCCGTTGCCGAACCAGAGCCAGTTATAGAACGGCTTGTGGCTCGAAACGCCCCAGGCGATCGGCTCGTCGGGATCGCCATGCAGATGCTCATAATAGCCGTTCAGCGACGACAGGCAGTTGCCGAGATAGTAGAACGGCACGAAGAACAGCACAGCCTTCCAGTCGTAAAGAAGTGCAGCGGCGGCAAGAGCCAGGAAGAAGAACAGTTCGAACCGGCCCCAGGCCGCATCGAACGGGCGATTGCGGGCAATCGCCTTGTGAATGTCGCCAAGGCTGTCGCGGAAGAAGCTCATGAACGTATAGGACCAAACGTTCTCCGGCTTGCCGTCATGACCGTGGCGATAGATCGACAGCAGGTCGATGGTATCGCCCTTTTCGTCCGGCCGGTCGCTGTTGCCGGAATGATGGCGCATGTGCACCCAAT